>NZ_JBKQGX010000001.1:0-444445 GCF_050487245.1 Alcaligenes sp. Me129 | reverse complement strand
GGCTTAGCCAGTCTCCCTACGGCCACAGCAAGAGATTAAAAATCGGCCACTATCACGGCACATACCGGCAGATAAGCCAATCTCCTATACACTAAGCAATTGGGGTTTTTGTTTAAAATGGTCTGCTCCCAGACCAGCAGCCCATACGGTTCTGCGGCCCCTGGACCTATACAGCACTCATCACCATGAAATTCGTAGACGAAGCGACCATTGAAGTGGTCGCAGGCAAAGGTGGAAACGGCGCTGCCAGTTTCCGCCGAGAAAAATTTATTGAAAAAGGTGGCCCCAATGGCGGCGACGGTGGACGCGGTGGCAGCATTTATGCCGAGGCCGACCGTAACGTCAACACCTTGATCGACTACCGCTACGCCCGCCTGCACCGCGCTCGCAACGGCGAAAACGGCCGTGGGTCCGACCAATATGGCGCGGGTGGCGAGGACATCACCCTGCGTGTGCCCGTTGGCACCATGATTTTTGACGCAGAAACCGGCGAGCAGCTGTTTGACATGAAGCGTCATGGCGAAAAAATAACCCTGGCCCAAGGCGGCGCCGGTGGTTTGGGTAACCTGCACTTCAAATCCAGTGTGAACCGTGCCCCGCGTCAATTTACCTACGGCAAGGAAGGCGAGCATCGCAAGCTGCGTCTGGAACTGAAGGTGCTGGCTGATGTCGGTCTGCTGGGTATGCCCAACGCCGGTAAATCCACGCTGATCACCCGCATTTCCAACGCCAAGCCGCGCATTGCGGATTACCCCTTCACCACCTTGCACCCCAACCTGGGTGTGGTGCGTTCGTCCGAAGCCCACAGCTTTGTAGTGGCCGATATTCCTGGCCTGATCGAAGGCGCGTCGGAAGGTGCCGGCCTGGGACACTTGTTCCTGCGCCACCTGACTCGCACCCGTATCTTGCTACATTTGCTGGACGTATCCAGCCTGGACCCGGACGAGGATGTTGTAGCCAAAGTGGCTGCAGAGGCCCGCGCCATTGTTGAAGAACTGCGTCTGTACAGCGAAGAGCTGTACGCCAAGCCACGCTGGCTGGTTCTGAACAAGCTGGACATGGTCTCGGACCCGGAAGACCTGAAAGCCCGCCTGCTCAAAGAGCTGAACTGGGAAGGCCCGGTCTTTGGTATCTCCGCCCTGACCGGTGTCGGTACACAGGATCTGGTCTATCAGCTGCAATCCTGGCTGGATGAAGAAAGCCGCAAAGAGCATATCGAGCAAGATATTGCCGACGGCACCCATATTTACGACGAGAGGTTTGCCCCAGACTGATCGTGCTACACAGGTCCAGGATCTAGACTCCAGGACTGAACCCCAAAATGCCCGGATGACGCGGTTAAGCCAACCGCCCTACTCCTGGCATTTTCTCTATTTACACGCCAAGCGATGGATTTCTGAACTCGTCATGCAGCACTCTTCTCATTCTGAATCGGCCGTTGCGCAATCGCGTCGATTGGTTATTAAAGTAGGTTCCTCCCTGGTCACCAACGAGGGCAAAGGGATTGACCTGGATGCCGTAGAGCAATGGGCTACCCAGATTGCTCAACTGCATGCCCAAGGCAAGCAATTGGTGCTGGTTTCCAGCGGTGCCATTGCCGAAGGCATGGCCCGCCTGGGCTGGCCGCGCCGACCGAAGGCCATGAATGAGTTGCAAGCGGCGGCGGCCGTCGGCCAGATGGGCTTGATTCAAGCCTATGAAGTGGCTTTTGCCCGCCATGGTGTGCGCACCGCTCAGATTCTGCTGACCCATGAAGATCTGGCCGACCGCCATCGCTACCTGAATGCACGAGGCACCATCAACACCTTGCTGGACCTGGGTGTAGTCCCCATCGTGAACGAGAACGACACGGTGGTCACGGATGAAATCCGCGTGGGCGACAACGATACATTGGGCGCACTGGTCACCAACCTGATCGAAGCCGAAACCCTGATTATCCTGACCGACCAGGCTGGCCTTTACAGTGCCGACCCGCGCAGCAATCCTGATGCACAGTTCATCTCGCTGGGACAGGCGGGCGATCCGACGCTGGAAGCCATGGCAGGCGGCTCGGGCAGCAATATCGGCACCGGCGGCATGATCACCAAAATCCTGGCCGCCAAACGCGCTGCGCAAAGCGGTGGCCACACCATTATTGCCTCTGGCCGCGAACAGCAAGTCCTGTCCCGCCTGGCGCAAGGTGAGCGCATTGGCACCGAGCTGCGTGCCACCCTGCCCGTACGCTCGGCCCGCCAACGCTGGCTGGTCGACCAGTTGCGTGTGCGTGGTCGCGTATCGCTGGACGAAGGCGCTGTACGTGCGCTGGTAGACGGTCACAAGAGCCTGCTGCCCGTCGGTGTCACCCATGTAGAAGGCGAATTTGACCGTGGCGATGTCGTTGCCTGCGTGGACAAGCACGGCGTGGAATACGCCCGTGGTCTGATCAACTACTCCTCGGACGACACCCGCCGCATCATGGGCCAACCCAGCCACCTGATCAATGAATTGCTGGGCAGCGAACACGATACAGAGCTGATACACCGTAACAATATGGTGTTCCCACGCAGTGCACCGGATCAGGACTAATCCTTGACCCCTACCCTGCCCGCCTGTTGAAATAGACGGATAAAACGTATCGAATTGCGACAGTGCGCGCGGTTTTTGCGCGCCTGATTGCAACACTTTCCCTTTCGGGCGATGCGCCCAAGGAACCGTATGAAGATCCTCGTGCTAGGTGCTGGCGTAGAAGGCGTAACCAGCGCTTATTATCTTGCCCGCCAAGGGCACAGCGTAACGGTCATCGACCGCATGGCTGGGCCCGCTCTGGAAACCAGTTTTGCCAATGCTGGTCAGTTGTCCTTTGGCTATGCCTGCCCTTGGGCTGCGCCGGGTATCCCGCGCAAAGCCATCAAGTGGATGTTCGACGAGCATCCGGCCCTGACGATTCGCCCGGATGGCACGCTGACACAAATCAAGTGGCTACTGGCCATGTGGCGCAACTGCACAGCAGACCGCTACGCCATCAATAAAGAACGCATGGTGCGTCTGGCTGAATACAGCCGCCACTGCATGGCCGAGTTGCGCGCCCAGACCGACATTCAATTCGAGCACCGTGCCCAAGGCACCTTGCAGCTTTTCCGCACGCAAAAGCAGCTGGACGGCATTGCCGCCGACATCGAGGTCCTGAAAGAAGCTGGCGTGCCCTACGAGCTGCTGTCCGCCTCCGAATTGCACACGATTGAGCCGGCTCTGCGCCACGTAGAGCACAAACTAAGCGGTGGCTTGCGCTTCCCGGAAGATGAAACCGGCGACTGCCAGATGTTCACCCGCCGCCTTAGCGAATTGGCCGAGAAGGAAGGCGTGGAATTCCGCTGGAACCAGAACATTCAGCGCATTCACAGCAACGGCACGCAGATCAGCGGCGTCCAAAGCTCCGATGGCCTGTTGACTGCCGATGCCTACGTGGTGGCCTTGGGCTCCTGGTCTACGGGTTTGATGAAAGACCTGCAGGCCATCCCGGTCTACCCGTTGAAGGGCTACTCCATTACCGCCACAATTGCGGATGCCTCGCGTGCGCCTCAGTCCACGTTGCTGGATGAAAGCTACAAGATCGCCCTGACCCGCTTTGATAATCGCATTCGCGTGGGCGGCATGGCCGAGGTCGTCGGCTTTAACAAGCGCCTGAATCCCCGCCGTGAACAGACCTTGCTGATGGTCCTGAATGATCTGTTCCCCGGCAGCTACCAAAGCGATGCAGATCTGCATTTCTGGACCGGCCTGCGTCCCAAGACGCCGGACAGCACCCCAATTGTGGGGCGTAGCCGCTACTCCAATCTGTTCCTGAACACCGGCCACGGTACGCTGGGATGGACCTTGGCTACCGGCAGTGCACAATTGCTGGCTGATCTGATCAGCAACAAGGAGCCTGCCATCCGTGCAGACGACTTGTCGGTGCAGCGCTACTACTAAGCCCTGCCCCCCACAGCATGAACAAAGGCTCTGCCGGTATAACCGACAGGGCCTTTTTCAACTGCCCTGCCCTGATGACATCCTGACTAGGCCAGCAACTGGCAATTAGCAGCGAACATATAGCCCCAGTTATGAATCGAGCGGATAGGCAGAACCGTGCCTCCCTGGTTGAATTTGCGTCTCATACGGCTGACCAGAACGCCCAGGCGGTTGATATGCGAAGCACCGGGTGGATTGCTGATTACATCCGTTTTACTAGCCACAGCCCGCATCAACTCGTAATGACTGGCCCGGCGATCCTCTTCGCGCAGCAAGCGGACGATGAAGGCGCGCTCCGTGCTGGTCAGGCTAAACGAGATCCCGACAGGCGATATCAAGGCCCAGCCCTCCTGATCCAGCACCCACTCCTGGGGCTGAGACGGTTCAGGAATGATGGGCATCTGCATCATGCGCCGCTGCAAGCTGTGCAAACTGGCTGCCAGCAACTCCAAAGACGCATCCCTGGGGCAAAACTGATCTCCGCCGCTATGCAAGGCTTGCAGCATGGCCGAGTCCGTCGCATCAGACTGCATCAGGATTCCAATTTGCGGACACAGCATACGTAAGCGCACGGCCGCCGAGCAGATTTCCGCCAAGGCCCCGCCCAACCAGGCAATACATATCGAACCGGCGTAACGGCCCCGCGTTTGGGCCAACTGCAGCAAAGCCGTCGCATCCGGGCAAAAAATAAGACGATAACCACGTTCTGCCAGAGCCTGAATTTGTTGTTCTAGTAAGTTTCGATCAGGGATAGCCGTGGCCAGGTACAGAACAACAGGACCGCCAGCAATTTCATTTGCAACCGACATAGTTGATACCTTAACTATAATGACATCTGATGACTATGCCGGACAGTATAAATCACGACTGTGATTTTTAATTAAAACCATCGTGTTTGGCTTTACATCAACAATCTGTTGTGTGAAACATTTCTCCGAACGCCTTCGCCACGCACGTCAACATCGCGGTCTTTCTCAGGCAGATTTGGCACGTCTATGCGGATTGACCCAGAGCGCCATCTCCAATTATGAAAATGGCACTCGTCGGGATGCACGTGAAATTCTGGAGTTGAGCAGAGCCTTGAATGTCAGCGCTTTGTGGTTGCGCAAGGGTATCGGCACGATGGAGTTCACGCAGGACAGCTACACATTGTCCGAACCCCTGGATGGTCCTCCCATTGTTACCTGGCCTTTCCGTCTGTTTTCCGTCGATGAAGTGGTTGCTTTGGCAGATGGCGAACGTGATTTGCTCGATCGCACTTTGCGTCATTTACTGGACGGCATGAAAAAACGCTAGGCACCGTACGTTCTACCCGCCTATACCGCCTGCCTTGTTAAACGCCCCTGACATTCAAGCTTTAAGCACAGGCTTGAACCCGACAAATCTGGTGCTGCCCCCATCTTAAGCTTCTCTTCGTTTCATTCAGCCGGTTAAGCCAGACATTTTTATCACATACGACATCTTTACTCAAAACCATCGTGCAGGGCGTTCCATGAACAATCTGTACTGTGAAACACTTCTCTGATCGCCTCCGCCACGCCCGCCTGCAACGCGGCTTTTCTCAAGCCGAGCTGGCTCGTCTGTGCAACCTCAGTCAAAGCGCCATCTCCAATTACGAGAGTGGTACGCGGCGTGACGCGCGCGAAATACTGGATCTGGCCAAAGCCCTGAATATCAGTGCTCAATGGCTGAAAAACGGGCTGGGCAATATGGAGCTGAGTGCAGCCCATGCCACCACCTTGCAAGACTCCGGCGAAGGCCCACCGATTGTGACCTGGCCCTTCAACCGCTTTTCCGTGGACGAGATTGTGGCTTTGCCACCCAAAGAGCGTGACCACCTGGATCAAACCATCCGTCATCTGCTCAACGGTATGAAAAGAAAATAAGCCTTATACGTCCACAAGCAGCTCCAAGATACCTATACTTGTCAGCACGCAGGGGTACTCGCCATTTGGCGGGTTGAGATAAACCCTCGTACCAGTACGGATAATGCCGATGCTGGGAGCGTGTGCCACAGGTGCAATGCCTGCACGGCACTTCTTCCTATATCGGCTCCACCATTTCTTTGGAGCTGCAATGACAAGCAAAACCCCTTCTTTTACGGCCACAGCGGCCAGCGTAGACCCGGCTGCGATCCAGCCCTTACCCAACTCCCGAAAAATCTACCAAACCGGCTCACGGCCTGATCTGCGTGTGCCTTTTCGGGAAATCTCCCTGGCTGATACGCCCAGCCACTTCGGCGCCGAGCCGAATCCTCCCTTAAGCGTTTATGACACCAGTGGTCCTTACACGGACCCCTCGGTACAGATCGATATTCGCAAAGGCCTGCCACCGCTACGCCAAGCCTGGATCAGCGAGCGCAAGGACACCGAGTTGATGGCGGGGCTCAACAGCCAGTACGGTCAGGCTCGCCAGGCCGATCCGGAGCTGGATACTTTGCGCTTCGAGTTGAAGCGTCAGCCACGACGCAGCATTTCGGGCACTAATGTCACGCAAATGCATTACGCACGGCGCGGCATCATCACTCCCGAAATGGAGTTTGTGGCGATTCGGGAAAATCTGCGACGCGAGCAATACATTGAAAGCTTGCGCGCCAGCGGTCCGCAAGGTGAAGAGATGGCTCGTCGCCTGACCAAGGTACACCCTGGTCAAGGTTTCGGTGCCAGCTTGCCCACCACGGTCACCCCCGAGTTTGTTCGTGATGAGATTGCGCGTGGCCGAGCCATTTTGCCCGCCAATATCAACCACCCGGAAACCGAGCCCATGATTATTGGCCGCAACTTCCTGGTGAAGATCAACGCCAATATCGGTAACTCGGCCCTGGGTTCCACCATTGGCGAAGAGGTCGAAAAAATGACCTGGGCGATTCGCTGGGGTGCGGACACCATCATGGATTTGTCCACGGGCAAGAATATCCATGAGACGCGCGAATGGATTATTCGCAACTCGCCGGTTCCTGTCGGTACGGTGCCTATTTACCAGGCCCTGGAAAAGGTCGGCGGCATTGCCGAAGATCTGACTTGGGATATTTTCCGCGACACCTTGATTGAGCAGGCCGAGCAAGGCGTGGACTATTTCACCATTCATGCCGGTGTGCGTTTGCCCTTTATTCCCATGACGGCCAGCCGCATGACAGGCATTGTTTCGCGCGGTGGTTCCATCATGGCAAAGTGGTGTCTGGCGCATCACCGCGAAAGCTTCCTGTACGAGCATTTCGAGGACATCTGCGAGATCATGAAGCAGTACGACGTGGCTTTCTCGCTAGGCGATGGCTTGCGCCCCGGCTCGGGCTATGACGCTAATGATCAGGCACAATTCGCGGAACTGCGTACCCTGGGCGAGTTGACCCAGGTAGCGTGGAAGCATGATGTTCAAGTCATGATTGAAGGTCCTGGTCATGTGCCTTTGCATTTGATTCCAGAGAACATGCAGTTGCAGCTGGAGCACTGTCATGAGGCCCCCTTCTACACCTTGGGGCCTTTGGCAACGGACATTGCGCCGGGCTACGATCACATCACTTCCGGTTTGGGTGCGGCGATGATTGCCTGGCAAGGTACGGCGATGCTGTGCTATGTGACGCCCAAGGAGCATCTGGGCTTGCCGAACAAGAAGGACGTGAAGGACGGCATCATCACTTACAAGATCGCAGCACATGCCGCGGACTTGGCCAAGGGACATCCTTCGGCGGCATTCCGGGATAATGCCTTGTCCAAGGCGCGCTTTGAATTCCGCTGGGATGATCAATTCAATCTGGGTCTGGACCCGGATACAGCGCGTGAGTTCCACGACGAGACTTTGCCGAAAGACTCGATGAAAGTGGCGCACTTCTGCTCCATGTGTGGCCCCAAGTTCTGCAGCATGAAGATTTCACAGGATGTACGGGACTATGCCAAGGCTAACGGTCTGGATGAACAGTCCGCTGTGGATCAGGGGATGAAGGAAATGTCAGTGCAGTTTGTTCAACAGGGCAGCAAGCTGTATCAGGAGGCTTGATGCTGTGTTGAATGCGGGCCTGGTGTGAACATGATCTTTGTTTGATCAGGCCTTGATAGGTTGAAGCCCTGGGTGGATTATTTCTGCCTGGGGCTTTTTTTTTGGAGCTTCGTCATTTCATTTAATTGGAAAGCGAGGTTTAACAGTCAGAAGAGATCGTTGCTGAAGACGCCAGTTAAGCCTAGCTTCAGGGTGTCCGGGCTGAGGGTTTGCCGGTGCTGCGCACCGGTGCCCTTGTCAGGAGATAGCTACGGGCGCATCCTGAACTCGCCGGGTACTTGGTCCCCCGGACCAAGTACAAGCGTCCGGCTCAAACAGCAGGATGCTTGCACCCCTACGCTATCTCCCGACCGCGGCAAACCCTCTGAACCGCCCGGACACCCTGAAGCTAGGCTCAACTGGCTCACAATCGTTTTTTTCTGGACAGTTCAAACTGCATCCTTGAATGGCGTGTGGCACTTTCCTGGTCTGCGTCGAATCTCTGACCTCTGACCTATCACCCATCACCTATCACCCATCACCTATCACCTATCACCTGAGACCTTTCACCTCCGACCTCTCTCCTCAGTCCCTTCACCTCAGACGCCAAACCTCAGACCCAAGATCCGAGATCCGAAATCCCAAATCCCAAATCTCACACCCAGACCCTCAATACATGATTGCTTGAATAGCCACGGTATGAGCCCTTGGGGGCGGTGGGCACCCGAAGGGGCGATTCAGAGTACTTGCCGCAGGCGGGGGCATGATCCGGGGTGCAAGCACTCTGCTGTTTGAGCGGGACGCTTGTGGTTCGTCCGAGGGACGAACCACCCCGCGAGTTCAGAGTGCGCCCGGATGATGCCCTCGACAAGGGGACCGGTGCGCAGCACCGGCAAGTGCTCAAGCCCCTCCGGGTGCCCACCGCCCCCAAGGGCGTGCTCATTACTGCGTTCTACTCAATAATCAGCCCTGCCCCTCTCAAGTAACGTTAATGCCATCAACGACAACAGATAACCACCAATCAGCAGTTCACAACTAATAACTGACAACTGACAGAACATGCTGCCCTCAAACCATGCCCTCACTCCCCGATCAAACAAAAAAAAGCCCGGTTAAAAAACCGGGCCTTTTGTCAGCACACCTTAAGGCGGCAAGCAGAGACTTACTTCTGCGGAGCGTACAAATACAACTCCACGCGGCGGTTCATGGCACGGCCTTCAGCCGTCGCATTATCCCCAATAGGAGCGTTCGGGCCACGGCCTTCTACCATCAAACGACCTTGTCCCACACCTTGCTGCGTCAGGTAATTCGTCACAGCGCTTGCGCGGTTAACCGACAAAGTTTGATTGGTCTGTGCCGACCCGGTGCTATCGGTATGACCGACAGCCTTGGCACGCAGCTCTGGATGCTGATTCATGGCGCGAGCCACACTATCCAGAACAGGCAGCAAAGCAGGCTTTAACTGATAATGGCCGGTATCAAACGACACACTGCTAGGAATATTGACCCGCAAGCTGCCATCGGGCATTTCGGTCACATCCACACCCAGGCCAGTTGCGCCAGACTGCTGAACATCCTTTTTAATGCCAGACCAGTTGTACGCTGCAATACCACCAGCCAGTGCACCGATACCTGCACCAATCATGGCGGCCTTGCTGCTATCACCAATCAAAGCCCCAAGACCAGCCCCCACAGCAGCGCCGCCACCCGCACCCACTGCGGTACGACCACCTGTGCTCATATTGTCCATCGTGCCGCAAGCGGCCAAAAGGGAAAGAGCACCAGCACATGCTGCTAATTTTGCAGAACGAATGGAAATTGTCATTATTGGCTCCGTAATCTCAAATTAAGTACCAGGACCGCTTGAATGCCTCCAATACTAGCAAGAGGCACCGCAAGCAGGTACTTCAAAACAGACTTCACTGCCTTCTTTAACAATTCTTGATCTTGCCAGCGACCACACAAACTGCAGTCACTGATTGCCTGGGGGCTAAGTACTTGAAAGCTTAGAACAACTCGGCACCCGAGTCGGCAACGACTTCTTTGTACTTCTTCAGATCATTGCTGACAAGCTCGCTGAACTCAGCCATGGTACCAGGCTGCACATCCGAGCCCATGGTAGCCAGTGCTTCACGCACTGCCGGGTCCATCAAAGCCTTGGAGTAAGCGGCATGCAGCTTGTCCAGCACAGGCTGTGGTGTACCGCCCGTAGCGAACACTCCAAACCAGGTGCCCAGGTCAAAAGGCTTCACGCCAGCCTGCTCCATGGTGGGAACATCAGGCAGGAAGCTGGAACGCTCCAGAGTCGTCACAGCCAGGGCCTTGACGGTATCTGCCTTGATCAACGGCGCTGCAGAAGCCAGGTTATCAAACATGAAATGCACTTGGCCTGCCAGCAAGGCCGTCTTGGCAGGGTTGGCACCGGCGTAAGGCACATGCACGGAATTGATCTCGGCACGGGTGTTCAGGACCTCACCGGCCAGATGACCCGCACTGCCATTACCGCCCGAAGCAAAGTTCATTTGACCGGGATGCTCTTTAGCGTAGCTGATCAGATCCTGCACCGAAGCAATCTTGTTTTGTTCGGCAAACTCTTTGTTCACGATCAGAATGTTAGGCACCGAGGCAACCAGGGCGATAGGCGCAAAGCTCTCGACCGGGTCAAAAGGCACGGTCTTGTACAGCCAGGGGTTAATGGAGTTGATCGCCACCGCCCCCATCATCAGGGTATAGCCGTCCGGAGCGGCCTTGGCCACAATGCTGGCACCGATATTGCCACCCGCACCCGACTTGTTCTCCACCACAACCGTGCCCAAGTCGCCTTTGACGCGTTCAGCCAGCAAGCGAGCCATGCTATCCAAAGGGCCACCCGGTGGATAAGGCACCACGAACTGGATAGGTTTGGAAGGATAAGCATCCTCCGCCATGACAGCCGGGGCGGCCATGACAGCCGCAACACCAGAGACAGCCAGCAGCCACTTACAGACTCGAAACATCACTTTTTTTCCTTGAAATAAAAATGCATATGGGCTGCACAAGGCAGCCCATACAGAGCAGCCACTGATCCTTAATGAATGATCTGGCTTAAGAACTCACGCGTTCTTTCACTGCGTGGCGAGTCAAAGAACTCATCAGGCGTATTTTGCTCGATGATTTCGCCCTGATCCATAAAAATGACCCGATCAGCCACTTTACGCGCAAAACCCATCTCGTGGGTCACGCACAACATCGTCATGCCGGTATGGGCCAGCTCGACCATCACTTCCAGCACTTCCTTGACCATTTCCGGGTCCAGCGCCGAGGTCGGCTCGTCAAACAGCATGATTTTAGGCTCCATGCACAGGGAACGTGCAATGGCCACGCGCTGTTGCTGTCCGCCAGAGAGCTGTCCGGGATATTTGTTGGCCTGCTCTGGAATACGTACACGCTCCAGATACTTCATGGCCAGCTCCTGAGCCTGGGCCTTGGTCTTGCGACGAACCCACATCGGCCCCAAAGTCAGGTTTTCCATCACGGTCAGGTGAGGAAACAGATTGAAGTGCTGAAACACCATGCCCACGTCACGCCGAATGGCCTCGACCTGACGCACATCGTTGGTAAGCTCCTCACCAGCCACAATGATCTGCCCTTTCTGATGCTCTTCCAGGCGGTTAATGCAGCGAATCAGGGTGGACTTGCCCGAACCCGAAGGCCCACAAATAACGATGCGCTCGCCGGGGGCCACATCCAGATTGATATCGCGCAGCACATGGAACTGCCCGTACCATTTATTGACGTTCTTTAGCTGAATAATGGCGTCTGCCATGCAAAACTCCTTGTCTGGCCAGCAAAGCAATAGGTCTTAACCAAGGCTTTGCTACCTGTGTCAGCGTTCATAACCCGTTTGCAAACGTCGCTCCAGCGAACGACTGTAGCGAGAGATGGAGTAGCAGAACACAAAATAAATCAGTGCGATGAACAGATAGGCTTCCCGGCTAAAGCCGCGCCAGGCCGCATCGGCCAGGGCCACTTTGGCCGCCTGGGTCAAATCGAAAATACCGATAATCACGACCAGGGAGGTGTCCTTGAACAGGGAAATGAAAATGCCTACCAGTGGCGGGATCACGATCTTGAGCGCCTGCGGCAAGATGATCTGACGCATGGTGCGCCAGTAGCTCAAGCCCAGCGAAGCCGCGCCTTCATACTGTCCCTTGGGAATGGCTTGCAAGCCGCCCCGCACGGTTTCCGCGATGTACGCCGCCGCAAACAAAATGATGGCGATCTGAGCACGCAGCAGCTTGTCGATGTTAAAGCCCTCGGGCATGAACAAAGGCAGCATTACCGAGGACATGAACAGCAAGCTGATCAGCGGCACGCCACGAATCAGTTCGATGTAAACCACGCACACTGCCTTGACGGCCGGCAAGCGCGAGGTACGTCCCAAGGCCAGCAACAAGCCCAAAGGAAAGGCGAACGCGATGCCGAAGGTAGCCAGAATCAAGGTCAGCGGCAAACCGCCCCACAGGCTGTTTTCCACATAGCTCAGGCCCAGCACACCGCCCCACATCAAAATACCCACGACGGTCAGGCCAACCAGCCACATCACAGGCAGCCAGGGTTTCCAGAACCAACGCACGCAGCTGCACACGATCAGCAAGGTCAGCAGGATGGAGGCCAACAAGGGTCGCCATTGCTCGTCATAGGGATAGATACCAAACAGGATCAGACGGTGCTTTTCACGAATGAAAGCCCAGCACGCACCCGCACTGGCCCGACAATCCTGCGCGGTTTGCGCATCGAAATTGGCCTTGATGAACAGCCAATCGATCATGGCTGGCACAGTCATCAAAAGCAGCCAGGCCGACAACACCGTCAAAATGGCGTTCAAGGGAGAGGAAAACAGGTTCTGGCGCAGCCAGCCCAGGGTGCCCCGCTGCAGTGGCGGTGGCCCGCTTACGGTGGATGTAGGCGTATGACTCATTTAGCGCTCCACCAAAGCAATTCGGTTGTTGTACCAGTTCATGAAGATCGAGATCGACAAGCTGACCGTCAGGTAAGCCGCCATGATGATCAAAATGCCTTCAATCGCCTGCCCTGTCTGGTTCAAGGTGGTGTTCACCACAGACACAATATCGGGATAGCCAATGGCCACGGCCAAGGAACTGTTTTTAGTCAGGTTCAGGTACTGGCTGGTCATGGGAGGCACAATCACACGCAGAGCCTGGGGCAGAACCACCAAACGCATCATGCGGCCACGGGACAGACCCAGTGCCTGCGCCGCTTCCCATTGTCCTTTGCCCACGGCCTGAATACCGGAACGCACCACTTCCGCCACAAAGGCCGAGGTATAGGTAATCAAACCGGCCAGCAAGGCGGCAAACTCAGGCGATAAGGTCACGCCCCCGACAAAGTTGAAACCTTGCAGACGGGGCACATCCAGCGCCAAGGGTTCGGGGCTGATCAGCAAGGCCAGAACCGGCATCAGAACCAGCAGCAAAATGCCAAAGCGAATGGTGGGGAAAGGACGGCCCGTTTTTTCCAGACGACGACGCGCCCAGTGCGCCATCAAGACCCACAGCACCACCGCCAGGCCCAGACCCATAAAGATCCAGTCCATACCATCGCCCTGGAGGGTGGGCAGCTTCAAACCACGATTCGATAAAAATACGCCGCCCAGCGGATTCAAAGCCTGCCGCGGTCCGGGCAAGGTCTCGGTAATCAGGGCGTACCAGAAGAACAGTTGCAGCAGCAAAGGCACGTTACGCATCACTTCCACGTACAAGCCCGCCAGCCGGGAGACCAGCCAGTTCTTGGACAAGCGTGCAATGCCCAGCAAGGTACCAAACACGGTGGCAGCAATAATGCCGATCACCGCCACCTTCAGCGTATTGACCAGACCGACCAGAATGGCCCGCCCATAAGTATCCGAGGGCTTATAAGCCAGCGCCGACTCGCCAATGGCAAAGCCAGCCTCTCGATTCAGGAAATCAAAGCCTGTAGAAATATTGCGAACAGCCAGGTTGTGCAAGGTATTGGAGACCAGATACCACACACAAAAGCCAAGCACACCCAAAATCAGCACCTGGTAAATAATGCCGCGTGTGAACGGATCATTCCAGGACAGGCGCCGTTTAGGGGGGGCTGGCGCGGCAGGTGTATTTTGTGCCATAGCGTAAAACCCATGGATGCAGCACTACGCGTAGCCCTGCGAGGTGGCGCGCGTCTGGCCGAAGCCAGACGCAAGAACAAACAGCGAAGACCGAAATCTTAACGCACTGGCCAGCCGTACATCACACCACCGTCACGCCATTGCGCATTCAAACCGCGCTCCAGCTTCAAGGCGGTCGATTTACCCAGATTGCGCTCGAAGCTTTCGCCGTAGTTGCCGACCTGTTTAATTATGTTGTAGGCCCACTTGTTATCCAGCTTCAGACCTTTGCCCAGCTCGCCGGACACGCCCAGAATGCGCTGAATGTTCGGGTTATCGCTCTTGGTCTTTTCATCCACGTTCGCGCTGGTAATGCCATATTCTTCGGCTTCCAGCATGGCGTTCAGAGTCCAGCGCACCAGGGTGAACCAGTCCTCGTCGCCCTGACGCACGAATGGGCCCAGCGGCTCTTTGGAGAAATCCTCGGGCAGGATGTCGAACTCATCCGGCGTAGCCTGGGCGGCACGCATGGCTGCCAGCTGGGATTTATCGCTGGTAAAGCCGTCGCAACGACCGGAGGTAAAGGAGCGCATGGCTTCTTCAGGGTTGTTGATCACCACAGGGTTGAACTTGATCCCCTGACCACGGAACCAGTCCGCCAGGTTCAGCTCGGTCGTGGTGCCGGGCTGTACGCACACAGCGGCCCCATCCAGCTCTTTAGCGCTTTTCACGCCCAGGGATTTTTTCACCATCACGCCCTGGCTGTCATAGTAGTTAATGCCAGTGCTGACCAAACCCAAAGTTGTGTCGCGAGAGATCGTCGCGGTGGTATTACGGGTCAGCACATCGACTTCACCCGATTGCAGGGCGGTAAAGCGCTGCTGAGTGGTCAAAGGCGTAACCTTGTATTTTTTGGCATCCCCAAAAACAGCAGCGGCGATCGCACTGCACATGTCCACGTCAATGCCGGACCAGACACCCTTACTGTCTGCCAGCGAGAATCCTGCAATACCGGTTGAGACACCGCACTGAACAAAGCCTTTCTTCTTCACCGAGTCCAGGGTTTCACCTGCCTGTGCATTAGCGGCCAAGGCCATCAACGCAACACTACATGCAATGGTTTTCACTAAGGTCATGGAATATCACCTCCTGTTTACTTTTGGTAAATGGATGCAGATTACAATTGCAGCTAAGCTGTGGTGTCCAATCGTAGAGCCAGACTGTCCAAACACAAATCGGGGGTTTCCCTCTAACAATCTGACTAATACTTTTACCTACGCCGACATTTTCATGCGAGCCCCGGCGGTCATTCCCCAGCGGCTTTCCAAGCAGATTCCTCTTTAATTGTGCGTCGCGATGATCGAGTTCCAACACGTTTTTAAATCGTATGGCCGCAGTAAAAATATTCTAGCCGACATTAATTTTCGCATTGATGACGGCGAATTCATTTTTGTGTCCGGCCCCTCTGGAGCAGGTAAATCCACTTTATTGCGTCTGATCGGAGGCCTGGAGCTGCCTAGCCGTGGTTCTGTCCAGGTCAATGGACACAGGCTGGACAAGCTGCCGGCCCGCGCACGACCGTATTTGCGACGCGCCGTAGGCGTGGTTTTACAAGATACGCACTTGCTGCAAGATCGCAGCGCCCTGGCCAATGTACTCCTGCCCCTGGCCGTCATGGGTCTGGAGCCCAGCACGGCACAGGCACGTGCCCGCGCCGCCATGGAAAAAGTGGGCCTGCGTGGCAAAGAAGATTTAAAGCCGGTGGAAATGTCGGGGGGTGAACAACAACGGCTGGCGATTGCCCGCGCTATTGTGAATCGCCCGGCTATTTTGATTGCCGACGAACCCACTGCCAATTTGGACGCTGATAACGCCAAACGCATCATGGATGTATTGATGGACTTTAACCGGGTGGGTGTCACCACCTTAATTGCTTCGCACGATCTGAATTTGATGGCACGCTATGCACGTCGAACCCTGCTGATTCAGGACGGCCGTTTTTCCGATCACCCAGGAGTGCTGGCATGAGAACCTGGCTGCGTCATCATCAATACGCCTTTCTGGTGGCCCTGCGCCGCCTGAAAGTGCAACCCTTCTCCTCCCTGTCCAACCTGCTGGTCATTGCCTTGACCCTGGCTGTACCCGTTCTGGGAGCCAGTATCTTGCTGGCCGCTCAACCTGTCGTGCGCGAGATTCCGACCTCTCCCGAAATGACCGTGTTCATGAAACAGAACAGCACGCTGGAACAAGCGCAAGCCTTCAGTCAGGCCGTGGGCAAAGAGTTTCAAACTGAACTGGCCCAGATCAGGCTGGTCAGCAAGGAGCAGGCGCTCAAACAACTGCAAAGCAACCCCAGCTGGACAGATGCCTTGGGCGCCTTGCCCAGCAACCCCTTGCCACACGCCATTGTGCTGACCCTGCATGAAACACCGGATCTGGTAACGCGTGCTGACACCCTGGCCAAGACCCTGCAAGGCCGCGAAGGCGTGGATAGCGTACTGCTGGATAGTGAATGGGTGCAGCGTCTGGCCGCGATTCTAAGCTTCATCCGTATTGGCTTATGGATTCTGATGGCAGGCGTGGGCGTAGTCGTGATTGCCACTGTGTTCAATACCGTCCGTCTGCAAGCCCTGAACCAGCGTGAAGAAATTGCCGTGGCCCGTCTGGTCGGCGCCACCGAAGCCTTTGTACGCCGCCCCTTCCTGTATATGGGCGCGCTAACCGGCCTGACGGCCAGCGCTCTGGCATGCGGTCTGGCCTTGCTGGCACTGACCCCGCTGAACAAAGCCTTATCCAGTCTGGCCCAAAGCTATGGCGTCCAGTTGACGCTCCGGCTGCCGGAATTTTCTCTGTTGCTGACAGCGGCTATTTTGGTCGCCATTTTGGGCGCCCTGGCAGCACGCTGGTCTGTTACCCGTAGTACCCAATATTGATGTCACTTCCTGAACCCTGTCCCCAAGATCTGGCCGAAAAAGTGGTGGCCTGGCAAAAAACCTCCGGCCGCCACCACCTCCCTTGGCAGAACACGCAAGATCCTTACCGCGTCTGGCTTTCCGAAATCATGTTGCAGCAAACCCAGGTCGCTACCGTACTGGGTTATTACGAGCGTTTTCTGGAACGCTTCCCCACCGTCAAGGATTTGGCCGAGGCCGAGCAAGATGAAGTCATGCCCTATTGGGCCGGGTTGGGCTACTACGCCCGCGCCCGTAACTTGCACCGCTGTGCCCGCGAGGTCATGGAGACATGGGGCGGCCGTTTTCCGGCTAATGCCACAGATCTGGCGACCTTACCCGGCATTGGCCGCTCTACCGCCTGTGCCATCGCCGCCTTCTGTTTTGGCGAACGCAGCCCCATCATGGACGGCAACGTGAAACGCGTGTTCACACGCTACTTCGGGATCTATGGGCCCACGCAGAAAAAGGCCGTGGAAAACACCTTGTGGGCCAAGGCAGATGAGGTCGTGGAACTTGCCCCCGCCAGCCTGGATATGGCGGCCTACACTCAAGGGCTGATGGACCTGGGCTCGCAATGCTGTACCCGCAGCAAGCCCACCTGTAGTCTCTGTCCGCTGCAAAGCGACTGCTACGCCCACACGCATCAGGCACAGTCCGAGCTACCCAGCCCCAAAGAACGAATTCGTCAGGATGAGCGCTATGCACATGTGCTGATTCTGGAACTGAATGGCCAGGTTTTGCTGGAACAACGTCCTGACAAGGGAATTTGGGGTGGTCTGCTCACCCTGCCCCAGTTTGACGATGCCATCAGCCTGCAAACGGCGGCACTGCATTGGTCTAACAAGGAGGCTATTGCGCTGGCCTCTTTCCAGCATGTGTTCTCGCACTTCAAGCTGCACATCACCCCTTGGTTACTGCAAGTCGATGAATCTGTACTGGCTGAGCCAGTGGCAGGCCAGCAATGGCAGGATCATGAAGCACTGGAGCAGACCGCTTTACCTGCGCCCATACGCAAGCTGCTGCTGGGTTTGTACCAGAGCAAGGATAGTGAACAGTTACTGCTAAGCTGATGCCAAGATCCCCGGCCTAATCCGGGGGGAGCGGCGCCTATGCAGGCCGCGCTGGCTTATCGTTGCTGATGCTCATCAGCATCCCGCAGGCGACACCCAAGGTCATCAAGGCCGTACCGCCATAGCTCAGGAACGGCAAAGGCACGCCCACCACGGGCAGAATTCCCGTCACCATGCCTATGTTCACGAACACATAAACGAACAGCATCATGGACATGGAACCGGCCAGCAGACGGCTGAACTGGGTGTGAGCCACAGCAGCAATCGACAAGCCGCGCAGGATCAACAAGGCGTACAGCACCAGCAGCATGATGCCGCCGTACAAACCGAATTCTTCGGCAAACACTGCAAAAATAAAGTCGGTTGTGCGCTCGGGCACGAAATCCAGATGGGACTGGGTGCCCATCATGTAGCCCTTGCCGTAAACACCACCAGAACCGATCGCAATCATGGACTGGATGGTATGGAACCCTCTTCCCAAACGGTCACTACCGGGGTTCAGCAAGGTGCAGACACGGTGCTTTTGATAGTCGTGCAACACCACCCAATCCAGGTCAGGTACGCAGATATAGTCTTCGTAGTACAGCAAGGCGCTAATGCCCAGCACCAGCACCACCACAATGGGCACGATCAGCTTGAAGGACAGGCCTGCAAAGTAAATCACGCAGAAACCGGCCGCAAACACCAGCAAAGCCGTACCCAAATCCGGCTGACGCACGATCAGCAGGAACGGAATCATCAGCAAGATGCCTGCCACCATGAAGTCCAGCAAGCTCATCTTGGGCCGCTGATAGCGGTGGAAATACCAGGCCAACATCAAGGGCACGGAAATTTTGAGCATTTCCGAGGGCTGAATACGTGCCACCCCCAGGTCCAGCCAGCGCGTTGCGCCCTTGCTGGTTTCGCCAAAGAACTCCACCCCCAAAAGCAACACGACCCCGATCGAATACACCACTGGAGCCAGCTTCATCCACAAGGCAGGCGGAATCAGGGCGGCCAGCCACATCACACCAAAGGCCAACAGGAAATTACGCACCTGATCGGCAAAGCGCCAGTCTGTACCGCCCACAGCGGAATGCATGACGGTCATGCCCAGCGCAGCCATCAGCACCAGCAAAAGCAGCAAAGGCCAATCAAAGGCGGTGACGGCTCTCAGGCCCAGTTGCAAAAGTCGCTTCATTGCATCTGCCCTCGTTCCACCAACCAGTAATCAAAGACCTTGCGCACAATCGGTGCCGCAACCGAACCACCCCAACCTGCGTTTTCCACGATCAGGGCAACAGCAATTTTGGGGTTCTCTGCCGGGGCGTAGGACATGAACAAGGCGTGGTCGCGCAAACGCTCATCAATGGCGTTGGCGTTGTACTTGGCACCGCGCAAGCTAAAGACCTGTGCCGTACCCGTTTTGCCAGCGGCCTGATACGCCGCACCCGCAAAAGCCCGGCGGGCGGTGCCCAAACGCACCACATCCACCAGAGCACGTTTGACCACATCCACATTGGCCTGCTTCAGGGGGATCAGCTTGGCATCAATACGCACGGGCTGTTCAATTTCCGGATCATGGGGGCTGAGTGTCTGGGTGACCAGATGCGGAGGCCGCACAATGCCATTGCTGGCCAACACGGCAGTCGCATGGGCCAGTTGCAGCACAGTAAACGAGTTATAGCCCTGGCCCACGGCCACCGAAATGCTTTCCCCTGCATACCAGCGCTGTTGGGCCGGTTTTTTGTAGGCCTGACGTTTCCATTCAGTAGAAGGCAGAATGCCTTGGCGCTCGCCATCCAGGTCAATACCCGTCTGCTGGCCAAAGCCAAACTGCTTCATGAAATCATGCAAATTATCAACGCCAATTTCTGGGCCCAATGAGTAGAAATAGGTATCGGAGGACACCACCAAGGCGCGGTGCATGTCGGTAGAGCCATACACAGCGCCACCTGCGTTACGGAAACGCTGACCACCAAACTCAAAGTAGCCAGGGTCAGAAATACGGTCCGTCGCCTTGCGCTTGCCGGTTTCCAAAGCAGCCAAGGCCACAAAGGGCTTGTAAGTCGAACCGATAGGATAGGTGCCGTACAGTGGGCGGTTAATCAGCGGGTGGTCGGGCGAATCATTCAGCTTGCGCCAGTTCTCTACGTCTATACCGTCAATAAACAGGTTCGGGTCGAAAGACGGGGCCGACACGAAAGCCAGCACTTCGCCAGTGCTGGGCTCGATCGCCACCAGCGCACCGCGTCGTCCTGCAAACAGGGCTTCAGCCATTTTCTGCAAGCCAATATCCAGCGACAAGCGCAAGCTGGCACCCGGTACGGGGTCGACCCGGCTCAAGGTACGTACTGGACGGCCCGAAGCAGCCACTTCCACTTCCTCGATCCCTGTGCGACCGTGCAGGGTCTTTTCCCAGGTTTTCTCGATCCCTTTTTTGCCAATGACCTGCGTGCCACGGTAGTTACCAGTTTGCCCGGTTTCTTCCAGGCGCTGCTGATCGCCCTCGGAAATACGGCCCACATAACCCAGCACGTGCGCCGCCGCCTCGCCTTGCGGATACTCGCGCACCCAGCGAGCCTGCAAGGTCACACCCGGGAACTTGAAAGCATGGGCAGCAAACCAGGCGGCTTCATCATCGCTCAGGTTATTGCGCAACAGAATTTCAGAATATCGACTGTTTTGCGCGACGTTCTGCTTGAATCGACGACGATCACGTGGACTTAGCTCCACCAGCTCGCCGACACGATCCAGCATATCGTCTACCGGCTCGCCCAGACTGGCGGGTACGGCCGACAAGGTGTAGTCCCGGTAATTACGGGCCAGCACCTCGCCATTGCGGTCCAGAATCTCGCCTCGACGAGGGGTAATCGGGATAACAGCAATACGGTTTTGATCGGCTCGGGCGGCAAAGCCTTCGTAGCGCACCACTTGCAAATACCACAAGCGCACGCCCAGCACCCCTAACAGTACGCAGGCCAGAACGGCCGCCACCAAGGCGCGAAACAGAATGCGCTGGCGCAACTGATGCGAAGTTTTTTTGAATTCAAACATGGCCGCCCTACCCGTCAGGACGAACCGGAGTCGGACTCGTCCAGACGTCGCTGCGGCAAGAACAGCACACTATCGGCCAGCGGCCACAGGGCGGCGGTCAACAAGGCGCCTCCGGCCCACTCCCAGCCAGACCACTCCCCTACCAGCCAGGCGTGCAGAACCCGCACAATCAACTGGGCCAGCAGCATGACAACTGCCATGTGCAAGAAGTGAGTCCACATGCCAAAGTTCAGGATGCGCTTGCGCAGCAGCAATGCGCCGTACACGACCAGAATATAGGCCAGGGCATGCTCGCCCAGCAGACTGCCATCGTGCACATCCACCAGAATGCCCACAATAAATGCCAGTGACATGGGAACACGGCGCGGCTCGTGTACAGCCCAGAAGGCCAGCACCAGCATCAACAGATCGGGTGCAAAGGGCAGCAGGCGCCAGGGCAGCATGGAAACCAGCCACATCAGCAGAATCGAGCCCCACACCAACCAGGGACTGGAAGCGCGCGAAAACGGGCTGCTATCAATAGGCTGCAAACTACTCAAGGATGAGGACCGGGTTTTACGGCCCGAGGTGTCCGAGGACTCAGCGCGTCGCATCATTGGCATCGTCCTGTTCAAGAGGGCGCTCGCTCTCGGGCACCAGCAAAATCAGAAAATGGCGATAACGCTCGGGGTGCGACAAAGGCGTCACCAAGGCCAGCGCAAAACCGGACGCATCATCGCGCTCGATACTGCTGACCATGCCCACCGGCAGACCGGCAGGGAACAAGCCACCGATACCGCTGGTGATCAAGGTATCGTTAGGCTCCAGATCCACATCAGCCGTCAGAAAACGCACTTCCACTTTGCCACCGGGGTTGCCACCGAAGGCAATCAAACGCAGACCATTGCGCAACACCTGGACCGGCACCGAGACTTTATCGTCCGTGATCAGCGCAGCTTCCGAGGTAAAGCGCGTGACACGCACCACCTGGCCAACCACGCCGCCTTCGTCAATAACCGGCATGCCGGGGCGAATACCGCTGGCCGAGCCTTTATTGAAGATCAGGTGACGGGCGTACCCATTAGGCGGTTCGTACAGAACCTCTACCGCGACAGACGGTTGGGTAACCGTATCGGCCACTTGCAGCAAACGGCGCAGCTGCTCGTTCTCAGCAGACAGCTGGGCGGCATGGGTAGACAACTGAGCCAGCTCGATACGCTGGCGTTGCAAGGCTTCTTTTTCGGAACGGGCGGTGGAGGCCGCGTCGGTCCAGCTGCTGAAATAAGTAACCAGATCACGAGGGGCCAGCATGACACGCTGAAAGGGATACAGCACAGTGGCCACGGCCTGACGCACGGGTTCGAGCACCGCATAACGAGCGTCAGTAATCAACAAGCCCACAGCCAGCACCAAAAGAGCGGCCAGACGCAGCTCAGCTGATGAGCCGCGCCTAAATAGCCGGATGGAGCCTTGTTCTCGCATTACTCAAGCACTCGATCGCTTGCCCCCACAGGCAGACACTGCCGTGAAGGCCAAGCAAAGATCAATCGTAAATGAATACGGACTCCAGACGCTCCAGATGTTCCAGAGCCTCGCCGCAACCCCGTACCACGCAGGTCAGAGGATCTTCAGCCACCACGACGGGCAAGCCGGTCTCTTCTTGCAGCAGACGGTCCAGGTCATGAACCAGAGCACCACCACCTGTCAGGACGATGCCCTTGTCAGTGATGTCCGCACCCAGTTCTGGAGGAGTTTGTTCCAGAGCGGTTTTAACCGCGGAAACGATTTGATTCAAGGGATCGGTAAGCGATTCCAGAATCTCGTTGGACGACACCGTGAAACTGCGTGGCACCCCTTCGGACAAATTACGACCCTTGACTTCAATCTCGCGAATTTCAGTGCCAGGGAATGCGGAACCGATCTCTTTTTTGATCAATTCAGCCGTAGGTTCACCAATTAGCATTCCGTAATTGCGACGGATGTAATTAATAATGGCTTCGTCAAACTTGTCGCCACCGACGCGAACCGATCCTTTATAGACCATACCGCCTAAAGAGATCACTGCCACTTCGGTTGTACCACCACCGATATCCACCACCATGGAGCCGCTGGCATCGGACACGGCCAGGCCTGCACCGATAGCGGCCGCCATGGGCTCTTCAATCAGGTAGACCTTGCTGGCGCCAGCGCCCAGAGCAGATTCTTTGATGGCACGGCGTTCCACCTGGGTGGAGCCGCAAGGCACACACACGATAATGCGTGGGCTGGGAGCAAACATGCTGCGTGGGTGAACCATGCGGATGAACTGCTTGAGCATTTGCTCGGTGACCGTAAAGTCCGCGATCACACCATCCTTCATGGGCCGGATGGCTTCAATATTGCCAGGCACCCGACCCAGCATTTGCTTGGCCTCCTGCCCAACGGCCTGAATGATTTTTTTACCATTAGGTCCACCTTCATGGCGGATGGCTACAACGGACGGTTCATCCAGTACGATACCCTTGCCGCGTACATAGATAAGGGTATTGGCCGTACCGAGGTCGATTGCCATATCGCTGGAAAAGTAACTGCGTAGGAATCCGAACATGGGCGCGCAAAGTGTAAAGTGTTTGGGGAAAAGGCAGGTAAATTCGGCGCGGAACTCAAGCGTAAAACGACAGGCACAAGAACCAGGCAACGAATTCAAAAATACCTGGGAAGGAAACGGTCAATGATAACTTATAATTGCTCTACATTAGGACTGTTTTAATGGTCAGTTAAGTTCTGTAACCCCCGCATTTGCTGTAAAAGTGCCAAACTGTCCCTAACTGACGGATTTCCGCTTTTTTTTATTACTCATTTTCCAGTACCCACCCACATGTCTATCACTGAACAGGATGTTGCCCGTATAGCGCAACTGGCGCGCCTTGATCTTTCTGCTGAACAAGCCTCCCAGGTCGAGCACGATTTGACGCGCATCCTGGGCCTGATCCAGACCTTGCAAACCGTTGATACTCAAGGCGTTGAGCCCATGGCCCACCCTTTGTCCGCCCGCCAGCAGATCAGTCTGCGTCTGCGCGAGGACAAGGCCCTGCCTTCCGGAACGGTAGAAAGCCGCCAGGCCATGATGCGCAACGCCCCCGCCGAGCAGGATGGCCTGTTTCTGGTGCCCACGGTCATCGAATAAAGCAAAACCATGTCTTTTACCCCTGAATTCGCGACTATTGCAGCGCTGCGCCAAGCTCTGCAAAACAAAACCGTCAGTGCCCGCGAGCTGGCCCAGCAAGCCCTGGACAACAGCGCCCGTCAAAAAGAGCTCAATGCCTTCGTGCAGCAGGACGCTGCCCTGACCCTGGCCCAGGCCGATGCCGCTGACGCCCTGATTGCTCAAGGCAAGGCCGGTCCACTGACCGGCATCCCTATCGCCCACAAAGATTTGTTTGTCACCAAGGATTGGCAGACCACCGCCTGCAGCAAAATGCTGGAAGGCTACGTCAGCCCCTTTGACGCCACGGTCGTGACCAAGCTGCAGGCAGCCGGTGCTGTCTCGCTGGGCAAGCTGAACTGTGACGAGTTCGCCATGGGCTCGCGCAACGAAAGCTCGGTGTTTGGCCCCGTGCGCAACCCTTGGGATCACTCCATGGTGCCCGGTGGCTCCTCGGGTGGTTCTGCCGCCGCTGTCGCTGCTGGCCTGGTAGCGGGTGCGACTGCAACCGATACCGGTGGTTCGATTCGCCAGCCTGCCGCCCTGTGTGGTGTCAGCGGCATCAAGCCCACCTACGGCACGATTTCCCGCTTCGGCATTATTGCCTACGGCTCCAGCCTGGATCAGGCCGGCCCTATCGCTCGCAATGCACGCGACTTGCTGGACTTGCTGGAGAACATGTGTGGTTTCGACCCGCAAGACGCCACCAGCCTGGAGTTTTGCGACGACCAGCCCAATAACGGCGCGCGCATTCGTCAGCAATTTGAACAGCAACAGGCTCAACAAGAAGCCCAAGGCAGCCAGCCACTGAAAGGCCTGCGTATTGGTGTGCCCGCCCAGTTCTTTGGCCCCGGCCTGGATCCGGTCGTTGCCGACGCCATTGAAGCCGCCCTGAAAACCTACGAAAGCCTGGGTGCAGAGCGCGTCACCGTGCAACTGCCCCTGACAGAGCTATCTGTCCCGACTTACTACGTCATCAGCCCCGCTGAGGCCTCCACCAACCTGTCGCGCTTTGACGGCGTACGCTTTGGCCACCGCGCCAGCCAGTACACCGATCTGAACAGCATGATTTCGCGCTCGCGCTCGGAAGGCTTTGGCCCTGAAGTGGTACGCCGCATCCTGGTCGGCACTTATGTGCTCTCGCATGGCTACTACGACGCCTACTATCTGCAAGCCCAACGCGTGCGCCGCATGATTGTGGACGACTTCCAGAAAGTCTTTGAACAGTGCGACCTGATCCTGGGCCCCGTCACACCGGCTCTGGGCCGCAAGCTGGGTGCCACCATCGAGGATCCCACCACCGATTGGCTGGGCGACGTCTACACACTGGGCGTGAGCCTGGCCGGCCTGCCCGCCATGTCCATTCCTTGCGGATTCAGCAAGGATGAGCGCCCCCTGCCCATCGGCCTGCAAATCATTGGCAACTACTTCCGTGAAGGCCAGTTGCTGGCCTTTGCCGACCGCTTCCAGCAAGTCACCGACTGGCATCAACGTCAACCAGGACAACAATAATGGAATGGGAAATTGTGATCGGGCTGGAAACTCATACCCAGCTCTCGACCGAATCCAAAATCTTCTCCAGCAGCAGCACTCGCTTTGGCGCCTTGCCCAACACGCAAGCCAACGAAGTCGATATGGCCTTGCCCGGCGCTCTGCCTGTCTTTAACCGTGGCGCTGCCGAACGGGCAATTCGCCTGGGTCTGGCCGTAGGCGGCCACATTGCGCCGCGCTCCGTGTTCGAGCGCAAGAACTACTTCTACCCGGATCTGCCCAAGAACTACCAGATCAGCCAGATGGAAATTCCTGTCGTCAGCGGCGGTACGGTCAGCTTCATGCTGGACGGTGAAGAAAAAACCATCAATCTGACTCGCGCCCACTTGGAAGAAGATGCCGGTAAATCCCTGCATGAAAACTTCCGTGGTCCTTACGGCGAGTCCAGCACCGGGATCGACTTGAACCGCGCAGGCACTCCGCTGCTGGAAATCGTGTCCGAACCTGAAATGCGCTCGGCGGCTGAAGCCGTGGGCTATGCACGCGCCCTGCACAGCCTGGTAGTCTGGCTGGGCATTTGCGACGGCAATATGCAGGAAGGCTCTTTCCGTGTGGATGCCAACGTATCGGTACGCCCTAAAGGCCAGAAAGAATTTGGCACTCGCTGCGAACTGAAGAACATCAACTCCTTCCGCTTCCTGGAACGTGCCATTCAATACGAAGCACGCCGCCAGATCGAGCTGATCGAAGACGGTGGCAAAGTCATCCAGGAAACGCGCCTGTACGACTCGGACCGTGACGAGACCCGCAGCATGCGCAGCAAGGAAGACGCACACGATTACCGCTACTTCCCCGATCCTGACCTGCCACCTCTGTTTATCAGTGAAGAGTGGATCGAGCAAGTTCGTCAGGACATGCCTGAACTGCCCGCCCAGAAACTGGCTCGCTTCGAGCAAGAGTTTGAACTGAGCCGTTACGATGCCTCGCAACTGACGGTAGATCGTGCAACGGCTGACTTCTTCGAAGCCATCTTGCAGGCGGGCTCCAAGGCGAACGCGAAACTGGCCGCCAACTGGATTCTGGGCGAACTATCGGCTGCCTTGAACCGTGAAGAGCTGAGCATTGAGCAGTCCAAAGTCAGCCCAGCACAATTGGCTCAGCTGATTGCCCGTATTGCTGACGGCACCATCTCCAACAAGATTGCCCGTGACGTGTTCGCGGCGCAGTGGGACGGCGAGCTCAATGGCGATGTGGACGCCATTATCGACGCCCGTGGCTTGAAGCAGATCAATGACGTAGGTGCCATTGAGGCCATGGTGGACGAAGTACTGGCCGCCAACCCCAGCATCGTCGAGCAGCACCGTGCCGGCAAGCCAAAAGCCTTCAACGCCTTGGTCGGTCAGGTGATGAAGGTTGCCAAGGGCAAGGCCAATCCGCAGCAGATCAACGAAATGCTCAAGCAAAAGCTGGACGCCTAAGTCCGGACTCTACGCTTAACGGATACAAAAACACCAGGCCAAGGCCTGGTGTTTTTTTACTGCTGAACTCTGCTTAACAAACGCAGATGATCAGACACCGTAGCGGTCGCGGTAGGCTTTCACTTGAGGAGCATGAGCCGCCAAGGTGGTATCGTCCGCCAGCACCGCCATGATGTCAGCCAAAGAGGCAATGCTGATCACAGGAATACCGTAAGTCTGTTCCACTTCCTGCACTGCAGAATGCGCGGACAGTTCCTGATCGTTACCGGCGCGCTCCATGCGATCCAGAGCAATCAGCACCGCGGCAGGTTCTGCACCTGCGGCCTTGATGATCTGCATGGATTCACGCACGGACGTACCCGCTGTGATCACGTCATCAATAATCACGACCTTGCCTTGCAAAGGAGCGCCCACCAGGGTGCCGCCTTCGCCGTGGTCTTTGGCTTCCTTGCGGTTGAAAGCAAAAGGCACATCACGCTCACCGATTTGCGGGTGCTCAGCCAGGGCAATCGAGGTTGCGGCAGCCAGAGGAATCCCCTTGTAGGCGGGACCAAACAGCATGTCAAAAGACACGCCCGAATCCAGCAAAGCCTGAGCATAGAAACGGGCCAGCTGACCCACACTACGTCCCGTATTGAACAGGCCGGCATTGAAGAAGTAAGGGCTCAAACGGCCAGACTTGACCTTGAATTCCCCAAAGCGCAGCACTCCCTGTTCCAGGGAAAAGCGCACAAAATTGCGACGATTATCGTTATTAGCCGACATGACAGAGTATGAAAAAGATAGAGACGAAAAGCATTTTAGCGTGATGTGAGCCATCACTTGGCAGGTTCGGCCAGTTCTTCCAGCAAGAAGTCGATAAAACTGCGCACTTTAGGTGTCAAATAGCGACGGCTGGCATAGACGGCATGCAGCTGCTGCAGCTCTTCGGTGTAATCGGGCAACAGGCGAACCAGCCGACCACTTTCCAGATCATCCATCACCAGCCACTCCGGCAAATAGGCCAGCCCTGCTCCACCCAACGCACTGTAATAAGTCAGATTGGTGTTATCCGAACGCATGAAAGGATTCAGGCGCAAGGACTCCGGCCCGTCCGGCCCCAAAAATTCAAAACTGGGCTGCTGTAAATAACTGGGGCTGATAGCCGGCAGACGCATCACCTCCGCACAGTTACGCGGCATGCCGTGCTGGGCCACAAACTCCGGGCTGGCCACCAGATGAAAGGGCGTGGGGCAAATAAGACGTGCAATCTGATGCGGCGCAGGCTCGCGCATCACCCGCAAGGCCAGGTCAAAACCTTCCGCCACTAAATCCACTTTGTGATTGCTCAGGCTCATGTCCAGAGTCACTTCCGGAAAGCGCGTTTGGTAATCCTGCAACAGCTGCGCCACTTTGCGGTTGGCAAACCATACGGGGGCCGTCACTCTCAACACACCTTGGGGCTGATGCTCAGAACCCGACAATGCCTGCTGTCCGCGCTCCAGGGTATCGAGTGCCTGCAAGCAATAATCAAAGTAGGTTTGCCCCAACTCTGTCAGGCTCAAACGACGGCTGCTGCGATGGAGCAAGCGGGCGCCCAGCTGTTTTTCCAGATTGGCCAAGTGCTTGCTGACCATGGGCGCAGACATATCCAAGCGTTGCGCCGCCGCTGCAAAGCTGCCCGCTGCGACGATTTCCCGGAACACCCGCAAACTCTGAATCGTATCCATGCTTTCCTAATAAGAAAGTAACTAATGAAAAGAGGCCTGTTTATTTCCTGATAGTAATTGATTAATCTTGAACGAGCGCTAACCCGGTGCCTGTCTGGGCCTTGAATGGGCGGGACCAGCACCAGGATGTCATCACGTCATGCCTGACACAGAGCTTTTGTCACTACGCCGGGCCAGTGCTTCGTTTACCGATACTGTCAACTTTCCAAAGGAACATACATGAGCGCCCTTACCTCTAGCTGGACTCCTCGCATCCTTAGCCTGCTGCGCATCGTTACAGGCTATCTCCTGCTGACACACGGTACTGCCAAGATCCTGGGTTTCCCCAAAGTAGACATGTTTGCCAACCTGCAAATCAGCTCCATTTACGGCATTGCGGGCATTCTGGAACTGGTTCTGGGTGTCTTGCTGGTGATTGGTCTGTTCTCTCGTTTTGCGGCCTTTATCGCTTCGGGCCTGTGCGCTTTCGCCTACTTTATTGGCCACGCCAGCGGCAGCACCTTCGCAACCCCTATCCTCAATGGCGGTGAGGCGGCAGTTCTGTTCTGCTTTGCCTTCCTGTACCTGGCCTTTGCCGGCCCAGGCCCATGGAGTATTGACGCAGGCCGCGGCAAAGCCTGACGCCTTAACCAACCCCTTATCCCCTGCCCCTATCAGGGCAGGGGCAGGAGATCATCATGACAATGCCCACCTACTTCATCTCGCATGGTGGCGGACCCTGGCCCTGGATGCCTGAAGCGCAAACCATGTACGCCCCGCTGCGTGCTGCCTTGCAGGATATTCCACGCCAATTGGGGCGCACACCCAAAGCGATCTTGATGGTCTCCGCCCACTGGGAAGCTCAACAAGCCAATCTGCTGGTTGCCGCCGCAGCACAACCGAGCATGGTGTACGACTATTACGGCTTTCCATCCCACACGTACGAGATTCACTACCCTGCACCAGGCGATCCTGCTCTGGCCCAACAGGTCTGTAATTTGCTGGAAGGCGCTGGCCTGCCCACTCATCTGGATTCGCAGCGTGGCTTTGACCACGGTGCATTCGTACCGGCTTATGTGATCTATCCGCAAGCCAAAGTGCCTATGGTGCAACTGTCCATTCACGCGAACTACGACCCGGCCCTGCACTACGCCATGGGCGAGGCGCTTGCGCCTTTGCGAGACGAAGAGGTGCTGATTATTGGCAGCGGTCTGAGCTATCACAACCTGCGCAATATGGGCCCTGGCGTTGTGCAGCCCTCTGCCCAGTTTGATGCCTGGCTGCATCAAAGCCTGAGCCTGGAGGACCCTGCCGCCCGTCGTCAGGCCTTGATGGACTGGGAACAGGCCCCGGCCGCACGTATTGCCCATCCCCGCGAAGATCACCTGGTTCCCCTCATGGTGGCCGCTGGTGCTGCGCGTGGCGACGCAGCGCATCGCTTCCACCACGAAACCCAGGCCTTTGGTGGCTTGACCGTGTCCAGCTACCGCTTCGGCTCAGCGTCGTAACAAGCTCTGACGGCCACTGACATCCAGGCAGGTTACGGGTTAAAGTGCTGACGCTATAAGGAGAATTGCCACGTGTTACGCGTCACCTCGTTAAACGTCAACGGTATTCGGGCCGCCTTTCGTAAAGGCCTGCCCGCCTGGCTGGAAGCCCAGAAACCTCATATTGTCTGCATGCAGGAAATCAAGATCAGCGAGCCTGATCTGACCCCCGATTTGACCAACCCCGGTCAATACCACGGGCATTTCCACCATGCTCAGAAAAAAGGCTATAGCGGTGTAGGCCTGTACCTGAACCACAAGGCAGAAAGCGTGGCCGAAGGCATGGCCTGCGAAGAGTTCGATGCTGAAGGCCGCATTATCCGCGCCGACTGGAACGACCTTAGTGTGATTAGCGCCTACCTGCCCTCGGGTTCATCGGGCGACGAGCGTCAAACCGCCAAGTACCGCTTTCTGGATCATTTTGAGCAATGGATTAATGGCTTGATGCAGGAACACCTCGATACCGGCCGCGAGTTCATTATTTGCGGTGACTGGAATATTGCGCACCACGAAGCCGATTTGAAGAACTGGAAAGGCAATCTGAAAAACAGCGGTTTTCTGCCAGAAGAACGCGCCTGGATGAGCAAAGTGCTGGGCGAACTGGCTTGGGTGGATGTGTACCGCAGCCTGCATCCCGATACCACGGACGAGTGCTACACCTGGTGGAGCAACCGCGGCCAGGCTTGGGCCAAAAATGTGGGGTGGCGCATTGATTATCAAATTGCCACCCCAGGTATTGCTGCCAAGGCGCGCAGCGCAACGGTCTATAAGGAAGAGCGTTTCAGCGACCACGCGCCACTGACGGTTGATTACGACTGGAGCCTGTAAATCCAGCCTGAAAAAGCCAGCGCCTTAGCTGGCTTTTTCAATCATGTAGCGCACAACGCTACGCAATTGTTCATCGGTTGCTTTAGGTGCTGCACCGCGTGGGGGCATGGCGCCCTTGCCGTTCAGCACAACTTGCATCAAGGCGTCTTCGCCTTGGGCGATCAGGGGCTCCCAACGAGCCTTGTCACCCAAACGAGGGGCATTGGCCATACCCGATGCATGACAGACCATACACGAAGACTTGTACAGCTTGAGAGCTTCGTCCGAGTTGGCATGTGCTGCAGGTGCGGCGGCCAGCAAAAACAAAGCGGCCATTGCGGAGTACATCATGGTGGCGGGGCGATAGGTTCTCATGGGTTTACCCTTTAAACAGTCGGCATGAATGCATGCCTGGCTGATACTTCGTTTTCTGTACAAGAGGCCCGTTTTTCATGGTTCGAACCTCTTGCGTTTTCACTAGCTAATCACTATTCAATAACTGCCTTGAAGCCCGGCGGAATTGATAAGTGCTTCTGGTCCTCAATTCCGCGTACCGGGTGCCAACCCTGCTTAGCCCTTGATCGGGCCGGGAGGGCTGACTTGCTTCATCAAGTCGTCGTTCCATTCGCCTTCGACCAGAACGTGACCTGCTGCGCCCAGTTCCATGGCTTCGATCAGGTTGTGGTTCACATAGGCGTACACACCAGGCTGCTTGAAGGTGTAGAGCGCCACACCGGCCGAACCGCCGCGAATGAACCAGGTTTCCAGGTTCTTGGCAGGTGGATCATCAAACTTGCCCAGTTCCCAAACCCAGTCACCGTGACCACCGATCAGGTGAGGACGGGTGTCGCGGTTGGCCTGCGAGTGAATGAACAGCACGGTTTCACCCACGTTGGCCTTCATGGCACCGTCGCCCATCAAGGCACCGACCTTGCCGTTGAACACCACGTGGCTGGGGATCAGACCACGCATGGCTTCCAGGGTGTCGCCATAGCTTTCAGCCGAGGAACCATACTTTTTGAAGTTGCCCTTTTCATCACGAGGGATGTAGAGGTCAAACTCGCCAATGGTGTAGACACGGTCGTAATGCAGCGAGTTGCCCGCCGAATCCTTCAGGCCGTCGCGTGGCAGCACCATGACGGTACCGTGCATGCCCTGGACCACGTGCCAGGCTACAGAGCCTTCGGGTGCGCAGTGGTACACAAACGTACCGGTACGGTCGGCCTTGAAGCGCAAGGTGGCTTGTTCGCCGGGGTTCACGTTGGTCAACTTGGCACCGCCCAGCGCGCCAGTCGAGGCGTGAAAGTCGATGTTGTGCGGCATAGTGTTGCTGGCCGGGTTGACCAGAGTCAGCTCCAGGTAGTCGCCTTCATGCACAACCATGGTGGGGCCGGGCATGGAGCCATCAAACATCATGGCGTGCATGGTGGTGCCATCGCGATCGACCACGATCTCTTTTTCCACGATGCTCATGCGGAACTCCACCACGCGAGGCTCGGGACCTACTTTCTGCTCGTGCTTGTGGACCATAGGAGGCGCAACCAGATCCACCTTGACCCGCTCCAGCTTGGCGATCTGGGCTTCTGTACGCGCGGCCAGCCAGGGCGCGTTCTTTTTTGGTGCAGCCATCTCGCGGGCTTGTACTTGAGCCGCCAGCAAAGTCGTTCCTGCGGCGACACCTAGGCCAGCACTTTTCAAGAAATGACGACGTTCCATACTACCTCCGGTTTGATCCAGGCGTGATGCCTGCTGATTAAATGTTATTCAGATCTAACAGTTACAGGATGTATTGGACCGCAATCAGACTTCCCGCTCTTTGCTGCAGCGCAAGCATCTCGCATAAGCAACAAAAAAAACCGCCCGAAGGCGGTTTTTTTCATAGACGGAATCTCACAGAAAAAACAGACCGTCCTTAAACAAGATCACGATGCTTTTACTGCACCTGCAGCATTGGCAGCGGCACCGCGACGGCCAGCCATGATACGTACCCAAACCTGCTGGAACACAATCAATGCACCGGCAATGAACACAACGTCACCCAAGGTGCGCCACCAGCGCAGGGATTGCAGGATAGGCTGCTGCATGAACTCTTCGCTACGGGCATACCACATGCCTTCCGAGATGCTGGCCCAGGCCTGAATAATCCCGGCTGGCAGCAGGCTGACGAACATCATCAGCACCAGACCCAGGTTCAGCGTCCAGAAGCCCCAGCTCATCAGGCGATCGTTGTAACGAACCTCGGGCGAGATATAACGCACCACCAGCAAGACAAAGCCCAAAGACAGGAAGCCATACACACCGAACAAGGCTGCGTGAGCATGCAATGGCGTGGTGTTCAAACCCTGGATGTAGTACAGCGAGATAGGTGGGTTGATCAGGAAGCCAAACACACCAGCACCCAGCATGTTCCAGAAGGCCACGGCCACAAAGAACATGACGGGCCAACGCAGATCACTCATCCAGCTGGCTTGTTTCTGCATCTTCCAGTTATGGAAAGCTTCGTAGCCCAACATGATCAAAGGCACCACTTCCAACGCGCTGAAGGAAGCACCAATGGCCATGATCGGCGTGGTCGTACCCGAGAAGTACAGGTGGTGCAAAGTACCAGGCACACCACCGACCAGGAACAGCGAGGCCGCTGCCAAACCCGCAATCGTGGCACTACGCTTGGAAACCAGACCCAAGGTCAGGAAGATAAAGCCCATGGCAACCGTTGCAAAGACCTCGAAGAAGCCCTCAACCCACAGGTGAACCACCCACCAGCGCCAGTACTCCATGATGGTGATATTGGTGTGCTCGCCATAGAACAAGCCGGTACCGTAGAACAGACCAATGGCCACGGTAGAGATGGTCAACAGAACCAATAAATGGTTGTCGCCCTTGTCACGACGCAAGGCAGGCCACATGCCACGCAACATCAGCAGGAGCCAGAAAGCCAGGCCAATGAACTTGATGATCTGCCAGAAACGGCCCAGATCCAGATACTCATAACCCTGGTGACCGAACCAGAAGTTCAGCTCGGGGGGCAGGATATTTTTGATGGCCAGGAAGTTGCCGGCAAAAGAACCAATAAAGAGTACAACCAGAGCGCCGAACAGAACGTCCACACCCAGACGCTGGAACTTCGGATCCTCGCCCCCATTAATCAATGGCACAAGGAACAGACCAGCGGTCAGGAAGCCACTGGCAATCCACAAAAGGGCTGCCTGAATATGCCAGGTACGGGTCAAGGAGTAAGGGAACCACTGCGACACGTCTATGCCATAGAACATCTGGCCTTCAACCGTGTAGTGCGCCGTAAAGCCGCCCAGGAAGACCTGGATGACAAACAGGGCAACCGTCAGGAAGGCATATTTTTTCAGGGCACGCTGCGAAGGGGTCAGGCGAAATGCCAGAACCGGATCAGTGGCCGGTGCAACAGGGGCTTCCTCTTCTTTGTGCGTAAAGGCCCAGATCCAGACCAGCAAACCAATACCGGCCAGCAAGAGCACGATACTGACAATGGACCAGACGATATTGGCCGTGGAAGGATGGTTATCCACCAAGGGCTCATGTGGCCAGTTGTTGGTATAGCTGACGGTAGTGCCAGGACGCTCCGTTACCGTGGCCCAGGACAGCCAGAAGAAAAAGCGGGTCATGTCCTGACGGCGCTGCAGCTCTGGCAGGGTGTTGTCCTTCATGGCGAAGCTCTCGCGGCTGGATTTCAGCTCGGGCGCATCACCAAACAGGTCGATGTAATACTGGGCAGTGGTGTCGATGGCCTTGGCGCGACGTTCGCTGATCTGCAATACGCCCGTCGCTTCATCAATGCGGTTAGGACGGTATTCGTCCTGAAGTTCCTGCCGCAAGGTGGCCTGCTGACTGGATGTCAGCTGATCATAGTTCAGCGAGTAGGTTTGCTGGGCGGCCAGATCCAGCCAGGCCAGAGCCTCCCGGTGCAGCCAGTCGGCGCTCCAGTCCGGGGCCTGGTAGGCCCCATGCCCCCAGATCGAGCCCAGCTGCATACCGCCAGTACTTTGCCAGGCGGACTGGCCACGATGTATCTGTTCCTGTGAGGTAAATTCACGGCCATCCGGTGTGACTACCTTGACGGGCATGGGGGGTGCCTGACGATACACCTCCACACCTGTCCATCCCAGGATGGCAAAGGTGACCATGGTGACTGCCACCAGGGACCACCATAGTTTTTTATAGCTACGCATTTTCTTCTCCGTCTCGCTGATGAATCAAACGACCCAATCCAAACAAGTCCTGGCAGGACCCAGTTACCTGGTCAAAACCTGTTTGGGTACGGCCCCGGAACGGGGGACGGACCGAAGTACACGCCTTGTAGCGATGTTCTGCTAAGTCGGGGGTCATGTCATAGTCCTTAAAAATGTATGACAAAACATCTAAAGCAAAGACCGTGCCAAGTCCTGGACGACATAGATCAAAGGGTTGCCGTCAGCCTGGGTATAAACTACCTCGACAAAACTGGGTATTTTTCACCATAAGGGTATTTTTCACCCATGCTAGATCTCTTGATTGCCGACCTTGCCACCGAGATTCCGGGGCCGTTACGCCTGCAGCGCATGGTGCATTTGCTGGCACGGCACTTTGGCTGTGATGCGGCGGGTTTGCTGAAGCTGGACGACACGGTGCTGCGCATTGTGGCGGCCAGTGGTCTGGGCCATGACACCCTGGGGCGTCACTTTGTCATTGCAGATCACCCCCGACTGACGCGGATCCTGAACTCCCCCAGCCTGACCCGCTTTGAACCCAACTGTGCCCTGCCGGACCCGTATGACGGCCTGCTTGATGACAAGCTGGGCCAGCCCCTGCCGGTGCATGATTGCGTGGGAATTACCTTGCAAGTCCAGGGCACGCCCTGGGGCATTCTGACGCTGGATGCCTTGCGACCAGGGACGTTTTCAGCCTCCACGCTGGTGGAACTCAAGCACTGGTGTCTGGTGTTGGAAAGCGCAATTCGCATCAGCGAGCTGGAAGAAGAAAACCGCAGCTTGCGCCTGCTCTCCACCTTGCCGCCCGATTACCTGTCGCGCAATAGCTCGGCCGCCATCATTGGCAACAGCAAATCCCTGCTGGAGGTCATTCAATTGCTGGACACGGTGGCCACCTCCGAGCTGCCTGTGCTCTTGCTGGGTGAAACCGGCGTGGGGAAGGAGTTATTTGCACAACGCCTGCACCAACGCTCACCACGCCACAACAAACCCTTGATCTACGTGAACTGCGCTGCCCTGCCCGAGTCTCTGGCAGAAAGCGAATTATTCGGGCACGTAAAGGGAGCATTCTCGGGTGCCCATGAGAATCGGGCCGGGCGCTTTGAAGCGGCCCAGGGCGGCACCCTGTTTCTGGATGAAATAGGCGAGTTGTCTTTAACGATACAAGCCAAGTTGCTGCGTACTTTGCAGAACGGCGAGATTCAGCGCCTGGGGGCGGACCACCCCATCAAATTGAATGTACGTCTGGTTGCTGCCACAAACCGTGATCTGAGCCAGCAGATCGCCCAAGGTGGTTTCCGGGCGGACTTGTTTCACCGTCTGTCGGTTTTCCCCCTCACGATCCCCGCACTGCGCGAGCGCCATCAGGACATTCTGCTGCTGGCAGGCCACTTTCTGGAGACCAACCGTTCTCGTTTGGGATTGCGCGGAATTCGCTTATCCCCCGACGCAGAAGCCGCTTTACTGGCTTATCATTGGCCAGGTAATGTTCGCGAACTAGAACATTTAATCAGTCGGGCAACCATCCGCCTGCTGGTCGATACGCCAGATCGTAACCAAATATTTACGCTTAGCGCCGATAATCTCAATTTGTTACCTTCTACCCACCAGCCTGTCGCAGCGACCAGTACGGCTATTGGCTCACCTCGCCCATCCTTGCGTCAGTCCGTTGAGCAGCTGCAAAGCCGGCTGATTCGGCAAGCTCTGGATGAGACTGACGGTAACTGGAGCCAGGCTGCCCGGCAGCTAGGCATAGACCCCAGCAATCTGCACAAGCTGGCCAGCAAACTAGGGCTTAAAACCCGCTCAGAAAGCTTAAGTGATGACTGACATATCCTACCCCTCCTTGTTAGCCAGCCTGCCCGTTTTCTCCCAGCTGGACGCAACCAGCATCAACGAACTGTGGCAAGAGGGACGCCTGATCCACTACGACAAGGACAGCCAGGTCTTTCGTCAGGAACAAAGCAGCGACCACTTTTTTGTTCTGCTGCAAGGCCTGATCAAAGTCGTACGCACCATGCCCAATGGTTCACAACTCTTGGTACGTTTTGCCTTGCCCGGCGACGTAATTGGCATTGCCCCTGCCCTGCGCCGTCGCAACTATCCGGCAACCGCCATTAGCGTAACCACCAGCGCCGCATTGGCCTGGCCTGAAAAGTCCTGGGACAGCCTGACGCAACGCTTTCCTTGCCTGCTCAGCTCTGCACAAGACACGGTCGCGCAACGACTGAGCGATGCCGATGATCGCCTGCTGGAAATTCATAGTCTGGAAGTGGAGCAGCGACTGGCTCACAGCCTGCTGCGCTTGATTCGTCAGGTGGGTCAAAGCGGCGCACAAGGGACGTCCTTGAGTATTCCGGTAACCCGGCAAGATCTGGCCGACCTGGCCGGGACCACCTTGTACACGGCCAGCCGCGTCGTCAGCAGCTGGGATCATCAAGGTTTGATTCTGGCAGGCCGCAAGCAAATTACGATTGCGGACCTGGACAAGTTTGCACAAGCGGTTCTGGAACGCGGCTAAGCGCAGGTTTAGTCTTCAGTGACCAGACGCAGACCCAAGTAACGCGGTGGCACACCCACCGAACACGCCCCGGTTTTTGGGTCGCGGATAAAGTCGGGCATCACCGCAATGTGCTCGCCCCCCAGGGTACGGACACCGCAGTTTTCCAGGCGAGACTCTGCGCGTGGCATGCTGATACGGTGTACCCGGACATGGCAGGTATTGGTCCATTCAGCCACCTGCCCGCCCGCATCAAACACCCCATAAGCATTGGCAACGCCCTGCCCCAAGGGTGCCAAGGGAACTTCCTGTTCCTGCTTGCGTTTGTAGCTCTCCTGATACTCCTGCAGCCACAAGGCAGCTTGCTCGTTTTCGTCCAGACCGCTTTGGGCCGACTCAGGCACTTTCTGGTCTGCGAAATAGCTCCACTCCAGGTAATCCGGCAGACGGAATTGCTTGCCGGTGCGCTCACTTAACCAGGCGGCGTAATCCTGGCCGTCTTGCCAGCTGACGCCGACCACCGGCATATTCTTGGCCTGTCCTTGGCCCACCGCATCGGCAGCTTTACAACGCTCGGCACGAACGCACTGATCATACTCAAACTGACTGACCTGATATTTCATGGCTTTCAAGGTGGGAACAGGAGCGTACATCACCGTGTCGGATGCAATCAGACGCCCATCCAGCAAGTATTCACCGGCCTGCATAACTTCACGCGCCGGACCGGCCACTTCAACCAGCTCGGGCAAACCCGCTGGATTGCTGGGCTCGCCAGACGAACATCCGGCCAGAATGGCCACTAACAGCACGGGTCCCACTACATGGCTTCGCATTGCGCACTCCCTAAAGACAAGCACAATTGAAGCCCAAGCGCCTGCAGGCGTCCTTGCGCCAAGGCAAACAGAGTCCTTAAGGACTCAAAAATAGAAGCGATCCAAGATTCACGATTCAACAACACAGGTAAAAAGAAAGCCCCTGGGACCGGATATCGATCCAAGGGGCTGTCTGACAAGGGCCGCGATATTGCTGATTGCGCCCACTTCTCGGTACTTAAGTCAGAAAATTCACAAAACCGGTAATGATCACGGCATTGAAGAAGTCGATGAACAAGGAGCCCACCAGCGGGATTACAAAGAAGGCCTTGCGTGATGGACCATTGTCTTCCGTAAAGGCCTGCATATTCGCCATGGCGTTAGGCGTTGCGCCCATACCAAAACCACAATGACCAGCCGACATCACCACAGCATCGTAGTCCTTGCCCATGACCTTGAAAGTCACGTAGCTGGCAAAGAAGAACATCAGCACCGTCTGGGCGATCAGGATGATCAACAGCGGGCCCGCTACTTCAGCCAGCTCCCACAGCTTCATCACCATCAGCGCCATGACCAGGAAGAAAGCCAGGGACACATTGCCCATGGTTTCAAACTCTTTTTCCGGCAAGCGATAACGACGCCAGTCGATCACATTACGGATGATGGCTGCCACCAGCATGGAGCCCAGGTAGGCTGGCAACACAATGCCGCGCTCGCCCAACCATTCGATGACGACACTGCCCACTCCAATCGCGATGGACAAGAGGACTACGGCGTACACCGGCATTTCAAAGCCACCGTCGTCAATCTTAACGGTTTCTTTAACCGTGGTTTCCACCGCATGAGGCGCATCTGCACCCTCATGCTGACGACGATGACGACGGTGTGGAGCAGGGCCGTCGATATTGTATTTTTTCATCAAGCGCTTGCCCAAGGGGCCGCCGATGACACAACCCATCACCAGCCCCCAGGTCGAAGCCGCAATGGCAGCGGGCAAAGCACCGACAGCGCCGGCGTTCTCCAACATCGGACCAAAGGCAGCAGAAGTACCGTGGCCGCCCGTCATGGAGATCGAACCGGCGGCCAGACCCAGCAAGGGGTTGGCGTCCATGAGGGTCGCCAAGGTCACGCCCATCACGTTCTGCAAAATAATCAGGACAACCGCGCAGCCCAGGAACAAAGCAACGGCCAGACCACCCTTTTTCAACAACTCGAAGCTGGCTGAAAAACCGATGGTCGTGAAAAAGGCCATCAGCAAGAAATTGCGTATATCGTCGTTAAACGTAAAGTTGAACGAGCCGGTCTGATGTCCAACCAAGGCAATCAAGGCAAAAATCAATCCGCCGATAATGGGGCTGGGAATGAAATAGCGGGCCAATACAGCAACGCGATTCTTTATATATTCTCCCAGCACGAGAAAGACAGCCGCCAAACCTACCGTTTGCGCGATATCGAGCTGAATGTTCATCTATCCGTTCCTTACATCTTTGGAATAAGGGGCCTGCACCTTTGTGTCTGACAGAGGCTTCAAACCAATTTGTTCAAATAGGCATGTCTATCGTCGCTACTTCGTCCTTGTGGGACAAAGGCATGACCACCAACAGCGTAGTAAAACCGAGAAAAATAACATGAACAGGCGCCTAATGACGCCAATTTCCCTGAATCGGCCCGCTTTATTACAAAAAAACCCGCCATGTGGCGGGTTGGGAAAGGCTGGAGACTTAGCGGTCGCGCTCGATGGAAAACGCGCACAAGCTCAGTAATACCTGCTTGAATTCGCTCTCGGGAACATCAGCCAAGGCCTGAACAGCCAGCTGGGCTTCTGCCTTGGCCGCTTCACGGGTATAGGCCAAAGCATCGGTTTGCTCGATAGCCTGTGCAACAGCGGCAAAATCCGCATCACCGGTTTCAATGGCCGACTTGATCAGCTGAACCTGCTCGGGTGTGCCAACTTCCATGACACGGATCAGTGGCATGGTGGGTTTGCCTTCGCGCAGATCGTCACCCACGTTCTTGCCCAAGGCCTGGGCATCACCGGTGTAATCGAGCACGTCGTCGACCAATTGGAAGGCGGTACCCAGGTGGCGGCCATAGGCGGCCATGGCTTCTTCCATTTCAGGCGAAGCACCGGCCACAATCGCCCCCACTTGCGCCGCCGCTTCAAACAGCTTGGCTGTCTTGTAGCGTACGACTTGCAGATAACGTTCCAGGGAAACGTCCGGGTCGTGTACGTTCAGCAGCTGCAAGACCTCGCCTTCGGCGATCACCGTGGTGGCTGCCGACAGCACGGCCATGGCCGGCATGGAGTTCGATTGCACCATCATCTCGAAGGAGCGCGAGTACAGGTAGTCGCCAACCAGCACGCTGGCGGCATTACCGTAGACCGCATTGGCCGTGTGGCGACCGCGTCGCATATCGGATTCATCGACCACATCGTCGTGCAGCAAGGTGGCGGTGTGGATGAACTCCACCACACCTGCCAACAGATGGTGCGTGCTCCCCTGATAAGCCAGCGCGCGGGCTACCAGCAACAGCAGCGCAGGACGCATGCGCTTGCCGCCAGCACTAACGATGTATTCGCCGATTGTGCGTATCAGCACCACATCCGAATTCAAGCGCTCACGAATGACGACATCAAGAGCCTTCATGTCGTCGGCAATAGGTTCAATCAGGGTGGACAGGTTCAAAACAGAATTCCGGACGAGTAAGGGAGGGGGCCGCTATCGGCCAACCGTAACTTGATGATTATACGATTTTGAATCGCTTTGGGCCTATTGTTACGCGTCAAGCACAACAGTGATCACAGAAAAAGGGGCCAAATTAGCGATAATAAGCATTTCAACCTGAAACGGAGACTGTCTTGAGTTCGCAAGACCTGAGTACCCTGATCAGCCGGGCCGAGCGGGTTCTCGCTCAACTGGAAGCCTGGCTGCCCCCTGCTCCACCCCCTATCAACTGGGATTCCATTGCTTTTCGCTGGCGTACCAATGGTTCGCGCGGCTGGCTTGAAGGTGTCCAGCACGTAGCCACCATCCAGACCGAAGACCTGCACCATATCGAACGCCAAAAGGGCATTATTGAGCGCAACACCCGCCATTTCCTGGCAGGCAAACCGGCCAATAACGTCTTGATGACAGGTGCTCGCGGTACGGGCAAAAGCTCGCTGGTCAAAGCCATGCTGGCCAAATTTGCCGATCAGGGCCTGCGTCTGATCGAAGTGGACAAATCCGATCTGGGCGACCTGGGCTACATCATTGACCTGATCAGCACCCGCCCCGAACACTTCATCATCTTCAGCGACGACCTGTCCTTTGAAGAAGGTGAAGCCGGTTACAAGGCGCTTAAATCCGTGCTGGACGGCTCGCTGGCCTCCCCTGGCGACAATGTACTGATCTACGCCACGTCCAACCGACGTCACCTGATGCCCGAGTACATGAAAGAGAACCTGAGTGCCTCCACGTCTGCAGACGGCGAGATCCACCCTGGTGAAGCCGTTGAAGAAAAGGTATCCCTGTCCGAGCGCTTTGGACTATGGTTGTCGTTTTACCCCTTTAAACAAGACGACTACCTGGACATTGTGTATTACTGGCTTGGCGCTTTGGGTTGCCCTGCAGAACACATTGAAAGCTCGCGTATGGAAGCCTTGCAATGGGCTCTGGAACGTGGCTCTCGCTCCGGCCGGGTAGCACGTCAATTTGCTAGAGATTGGACCGCTAGACATGTCTAAACCCACGTTGGAAGTGGCCGTTGGCGTTTTACTGAACCAACACGGCCAAGTGCTACTGGGAAAACGCCCAGCCGATAAACCCTGGCCGGGCTGGTGGGAACTGCCAGGCGGCAAGATTGAGGCGGGCGAGAACGTCATACAGGCGCTGGTACGGGAACTGCGCGAAGAACTCGGCATTGAAACCACCCACGCACACCCCTGGGTTACCTATACACACGAATACCCCAAGAATTTCGTCAAACTCTCTTTCTGCCTGGTGCGGGAATGGGAAGGCGAACCCCAGTGCCTGGAAGGCCAAGAGCTTGCCTGGGTCAACCCTAAAGGTCCTTTGGAAGTCGGCCCTGTACTGCCTGCTACCGAACCGCCGCTTAAATGGCTGCAACTGCCTGAACGCTATCTGATTACCAACATCGACGAGCCGGCCCGCTTACCCGCCTATCTGGAACAACTGGAACAAGCCCTGCAACAAGGCCCGGCCTTGGTCCAGTTTCGTGAGCCAGCCTGGGCTGCCCGGCCCGATGCCGAATTCCATTTGCACCAAGCGTTCCTGCAAGTTGTGAACCTGTGCCAGCGCTACCAAGCGCGCTGCCTGGTCAATAGCCTGCACCCCGAGAGCTGGTGGGACCATGCCGATGGTGTGCATTTGCGCGCCAGCGACGCCCAAGCCCTGTCCGCGAAATGCCACGACACCTTGACGACATTTCCCGCAATCAGCAAAGGCCTGATCGGCATGTCCACGCACAATGAAAGTGATATTGAAATAGCCCGCAAAATCCAGGCGGACTTTCTGGTTCTGGGCCATGTCCTGGAAACCTCCTCCCATCCCGGCGATCCCGGCATGGGCTGGGCCCGTTTCGCCAGCCTGGCGGAACAGGCTGGTCTACCTGTGTTTGCCATAGGCGGACAGTCGGCCAAGACCTTGGCTGACGCCCGCAACCACGGTGCACACGGTATTGCCGGTATACGCCACATGCTGGACAACGACCCGGCATGACGCCACACGTCACTATTTCGGAACATGAAGGCGTACGCTACCTGCACCTGGGCTCTGCCTGGGTGCAGGGTGCGATGCGCCTGGATGCTCCCGATCAGCTAGAGCTGCACTACATTCGCCAAATGATGATCTGGACCTTGTTCCAGACCGATCCGCGCCGTATTGCCCAGCTTGGCCTGGGCGCAGGCAGCCTGACACGCTTTTGCTACCAGCACTTCCCCCAGGCGCGCATCGACGCCGTGGAAATCAACCCGGAAGTGGTGCAGGCCAGTCGCCTGCTATTCAATCTGCCACCCGACGACGAACGCCTGAACGTGCACACGGTAGACGCGCTGGACTATCTGGATGCCGTCTACGGCGAGCTGGATGTGCTGCAAATTGATGTGTACTCCGACCAGGCCGAACACCCTGCCCTGGAAAGCGAAGCTTTCTATCAGGCATGCCGCAAGGCTCTGGGGCCACAAGGACTGTTAACGGTGAATTTGCTGGGCTCGGAACTGGTCCATGCGCGCAATCTGCATGCGCTTCAAGAAAGCTTCCCGGCCGTGGTCTGGTTACCTGAAACGCACGATGGCAATCTGGTCGCCCTGGCTTTTGCTGACCCGCCAAAAATTGACTTTGATGACTTGTACCAGCGGGCTGAAGAGATCCACGCCACCCTGGGCTTGGCCGACGGCGAGGAATGGGTTGACGGACTGTATGCCTGGATGGACCAGGACTGAGGCGGTTTCCGCGCACTATCAAGCAAGGAATGAGCCGCTATTGAACTACAAGCAAGCAAACTGCAGCCCAAAGCTTGGGCGGTAATCCAATCCTTGCTTGGTCCATACGAAGCAAACCGGGCGTTGAAGCTCCGGCCCAGCCAGGCCGGAGAGCACGGTAAAACGGCCAAACCAAACCAAGCGCCAAGAAGTTCAGCCAACGCCGAACCACATCAAACCAAACTAAACTAAACTTGATTAAGACCAGATTGGATCGGGTCAGGTCAGGTCAGGTCAGGTCAGGTCAGGTCAGGTCAGGTCAGATTAGTGTAGGTCAGGCCAAACCTATTCTGCTTTCGCAGCTGGATCAACTTCCACCGCTTTCGGCTCTTCGGGATTCAGACCTGTCGCTACATCCCAGCCACCGCCCAAGGCCACCATCAGTTTGACCGCCGCCCGCAGGCGTTGAGACTCCAGATCCAAAGCCTGCCGCTCGGCCGACAGTGCCGTAGCCTGGGTTTGTGCCAGACTCAGGAAATCCACCAGACCAGCATCAAACTGATTGCGTGTCAGCCGCAAGGACTCGCGTGCCGCGGCCAGAGAACGCGCCTGGCTGGCTTGCTCCAGCTCCAGGCCATTGCGTTCAGACAAGGCATCTTCCACTTCCTTCAACGCATCCAGCACCGTCTGACGATAGGCAGCCAATTGTTCGTCATAGCTGGCCTCGGCCTGCTCGACTTGCGCACGGCGTGCCCCAAAATCCAGCAAAGTCAGGGCAAAGGCTGGGCCCAGGGACCAGACACGCGCGGGTGCCGTCAGCCATTCGCTAAGATCACTGCTGCTGAACCCTCCACTGGCCTTCAGGCTCAGACTGGGAAACCAGGCAGCCTTGGCCACACCAATCTGGGCATTGGCCTGCGCCATGCGACGCTCGGCACGGGCCACATCGGGACGACGTTCCAGCAAACTGGATGGCAGACCCACCGGAATATCCGGAGCAACAGGCCAGGGCGCATGAGGCACCACCTCAAACTGGGAAGGTGCGCGGCCTACCAACACAGCCATCGCATGCAGGTAGATGGCCTTCTCGCGATTCAAGGCCAAGCGCTGGGTGCGAGCCCCCTCTAGCTGGCTCAAGGCTGCAGCCACATCTCCCGGTGCCGAAAACCCGGCGTCCAGGCGATTCTGATTGATTTGCAAAGAACGCTCGTACGCGGCCACGGTTTCATCCAGCACTCGCTCGCTGGACTCCACACTGCGGTACTGCAAATAAGTCTGTGCCAATTGAGACTGCAGGCTCAAGCGTGTAGCAGCCATATCCGCAGCACTGGCTTGCAGGCCAGCATCACCTGCTTCTACCTGACGGCGAATCCGCCCCCACAAGTCCACTTCCCAATTCACCGTGATGCTGGCGTCATAGGCGCTGCTGCTTTGGCTGGTATCACCCGACCCACTGCCACGCCGTGTCGTGCCGACCGAACTGCCTACTTGCGGGAACTGGGTCGAACGCGTGTTGGACAGGGTGGCCTGCGCCTGACGAACGCGTGCCTGTGCCTGCTGCAAAGTGAAGTTCTGCTCGTTCAGGCTTTGCATCAGGGTGTTGAGCACGCCATCGTTGAAGCTTTCCCACCAGGGGCCGCGGTCTTTCAAATCAGCCGGTTCGGCCTGCTTCCAGGCCGTGGGCCGTACCTCTTCCCTGAAGTGCTCGCCCACCGGCGCTTCGGGCCGCTGATAATCAGGGCCAACAGCACATGCGGACAGGAGCAGCACCATCCCAGCCAGTGCGAAGCGCGGAAGAATCATGGCGTTAGAAGTAGGCATATCAGCTTATATATTCAAAGTTGTCTGGTTCTTGCGGCGCATGAAGCGATGGCGCAAACGATCCAGATAAAGATAAACCACCGGCGTGGTGTACAAGGTCAGGATTTGACTGAGCACCAAACCACCCACAATGGTGACGCCCAAGGGCTGTCGCATTTCCACGCCCGGCCCGGAGGCCAGAATCAAAGGAATAGCACCAAAAATGGCGGACAAGGTCGTCATCATGATGGGGCGGAATCGCACCAGGCAGGCTTCGTAAATAGCTTCACGCGAACCCATGCCGCGCTCACGCTCCATTTGCAAGGCGTAATCCACCATCATGATGGCGTTCTTCTTGACGATACCAATCAGCAAGAACACCCCGATCATGGCAATCAGGTTGAACTCGCCACTAGTCATCATCAGGGCCAGCAATGCCCCAATCCCAGCCGAAGGCAAAGTGGACAGAATGGTGAGCGGGTGCATATAGCTCTCGTACAACATCCCCAGCACGATATACAAAGCCACCAAAGCAGCCAGGAACATCATGGGTTGCTTGGCCAGGGCATCGAGCATCTGCGCCGTATTACCTTCAAACCCGGCCTGGATCTCGCGTGTAGGAAGCTGAATACGAGCCATGGCCTGCTCAATGGCCGCCGTTGCCTGACTGAGGGTGACGCCTTCGGCCAAACCGAAGGACACAGACTCGGCCACCAGCAAACCCATATGGTTAATGCTGCGCGGCGCGGTGCCGGTCGTAAAGCGCGTAAAGGCAGACAAAGGAACGCGGGTGCCGTCTTTGGCAACAACCTCGATTTCCTTCAGGGACTCCAGATCCTGCGCAAAACGCGGCTCCACTTCCATGACTACGTAATACTGGTTCAAGCGGCCAAAAATCGTGGAAACCTGACGCTGGGAAAAGGAGTTATTCAAAGTCCCCGCCACCATGGACATATCAATGCCCAGGCGCGTGGCCATATCGCGGTCAATTTCCAGCTGGACCAAGCCTGCCTTATCGTCCGTGCCAGTGTCCACGTCCACCAGCTCTGGCAATTCGGCCATGGCTTGCTGAACCTTGGGCAACCAGGTTTTCAACAGCTCCAGATCGCTGCCCAGCAAGGAATAGTCGTAAGAGCCACTGCGCCCACCGCCCCCGCTACCGACCGGAATATCCTGCTGCGGCACCATGAACATGCGCGCCCCCGGCGTGGTGGATAAAGGCTCGCGCAGACGATTCACAATATCCGTCGTGCTGGCCTTGCGCTCGTCCATAGGTTTGAGCTCAACCAGAATAAAGGACGAGGTGCTGCCACTGCGGCCACCGGCAAACACGGCCACCGAACGAATGTCCGGGTCCTGATTCAGGATAGAACGGAAGTATTCCAGCTTGGGCACCATGGACTGGAAAGAGGTCCCCCGGTCGACTCGGAAAAAACCCATCAACTGGCCAGTATCCTGCTGCGGGAACAGTCCCTTGGGCACCACGGCGTAGAGGTACACATTCAGGCCAATCGTGACGAACAAGGAGAACAGCATCAGGCGATGGTGCTTGAGCGCCCACCCCAATGAACGACGGTAGCCACGCCAGCTGACGCTGCCTATCCAGCCCAAAAAGCGGCTGATAGGGTTGGTGGACTCATGCTCTTGCGGCCCAGGACGCAGCAGGCGCGATGACATCATGGGAGTCAGCATCAAGGAGATCACCAGGGACACCAGCACGGCGGTACACAAGGTGACGGCAAACTCCATGAACAAGCGCCCCGCCAGCCCCCCGATCAGCCACAATGGAATGAACACGGCCACCAGCGACAAGCTCATGGCCGTGACGGTAAAGCCCACCTCCCGCGTCCCGCGCAAGGCTGCCCGCATGGGGGACAAGCCTTTTTCCAGGTAACGCATAATGCTTTCCAGCACCACGATGGCGTCATCCACCACAAATCCAGTAGCGACAATCAGGGCCATCAGGGAAATGGTGTTCAGCGTAAAGCCGAACAAATGCATGAAGGCAAAGGTACTGATCAAGGACGCCGGGACGGCAATGGCCGGAATTAAAGCAGCGCGCCAGTTTCGCAGGAACAGCAGGACCACCAGCACCACCAGGGCCACCGCAATAATCAGTGTTAGTTGAGCCTCTTCCAGCGTGGCGCGAATACTGGGCGTACGATCCTGAGCCACTGTCAATTGCGCCTGGCTGGGTAGCATTTCCTCGATACCAGCCAGGCGTTCACGAATGGTATTGACCGTCTCGATAATATTGGCGCCCGCCTGACGACGCACAATCAACAGCACCGCTTCCTGGTTATTCCAGTAACCCATGCTGTGAATGTTCTCAACAGAGTCCTCGACCTTGGCCACATCTCCCAAACGGATAACCTGCCCGTCCTGATTCTTCAGAATCAAGGGGTCAAAAAACCGTGCCTGGTTGTACTGCTTGCCCGAGTTGATCTGCCACTGGCCCTGCTCACTTTCCAGGTAGCCATTAGGACGCAAACTGTTGGCGTTATTGATCACCGAACGCACATCGTCCAGCGCAATGCCAGCCGAGGCCAATGCCTTGGGATTCAATCCCACCCGTACCGCTGGCAAGGAGCCACCGCCCACGTCTACCGAACCCACGCCCGGAATCTGTGCCAGCTTCTGCTGCACAATGCCGCTGGCCATATCAAACAGCTGGGCCTTGTTTGCCGTCTGCGAGGTCAGCGCCAGCACCATGATAGGCATGGACGACGGGTTGACCTTCTCGTAGGTGGGCACGCTGGACATGCCCGAAGGCAACATGGGCCGGGCCTGGTTGATAGCGGCCTGCACATCGCGTGCAGCCCCTTCAATATCTCGGTCCAGTTCAAATACCAGCATGATCTGGGTGGAACCCTCGCTGCTGCGAGAGCTCATTTCCGACACCCCGGCAATAGAACCTAAAGCCTGCTCCAGTGGCGTGGCCACACTGGAAGCCATGGTTTCAGGGCTGGCACCGGGCAAATTGGCCGAAATCGCAATCACCGGAAAATCCATTTCCGGCAAAGACGCCACGGGCAAGAGCCGCAAGGCCAATGCGCCCACCAAGACCATCGCCAGTGCCAGCAGGCTGGAGCCCACTGGCCGGAAGATAAACAGCCCTAACAAGCGTTTCATGTCGACTCGCGTACCGACTTGGCGCCATTACGGGTAAAGCGGTCAAAAAACAGATAGATCACGGGAGTCGTGAACAGGGTCAGCACTTGGCTAGCCAAGAGACCACCCACCATGACCAGTCCCAAGGGTTGACGCAGCTCTGCGCCAGAGCCGGTGGCCAGCATCAAAGGGATGGCACTGAACAAGGCCGCCAGAGTCGTCATCAGAATGGGGCGGAAACGCAGCAAGGCGGCTTGATGAATGGCCTCTTGCGGTTTCATGCCCTGCTCGCGCTGCGCCTCCAGGGCGAAGTCGATCATCATGATGGCGTTCTTTTTCACGATACCAATCAGCAGGATGATCCCGATCACCCCCACCATGTCCAGATCCCGCCCGGCCAACAGCAAGGCAAGCAGCGCGCCGATGGCAGCCGAAGGCAGCGTCGACAAAATAGTGATGGGGTGGATATAGCTTTCGTACAAAACACCCAGCACGATGTACATGGTCAGCACGGCGGCCAACATCAGCCACAGCGTGCTGGACAAAGAGGCATGGAAGGCCTTGGCGGCACCCAGGTAGCGGGTATCCACCGAGGATGGCATACCGATCTGGTCGGGCACGGTTTCAATGGCTTCAATGGCGTCGGACAAGGAATAGCCATCAGCCAGGTCAAAGGACACGTTCACGGACGGGAACTGTCCCAAGCGCTCTACCGATAACGTTGTGGGAACCAGCTGAATGCGCGCCAGGGAAGTAATCGGCACAGGTGTACCTGCCGCTGTCATTACATGAATATTTTCCAGATCCTGCGGGCCTTGGCGATATTGATCCTTTACCTCCAGCACGACACGGTACTGGGCAGACTGCGTGTAGATCGTGGAGATCAAACGCTGTCCGAACGCGTCGTACAGTGCATCATCGATATTTGCCTTGGTCACGCCCACACGGGCTGCCGCATCCCGGTCTATATCCAGCAGCACTTGCAGGCCATCGTTTTGCAGGCTCATGGATGCATCTTTAATCTGCGGCAAGGCGTTGACGGCATCCAGCCAGCGCGGCATCCAGGTCGTCAGCACCTCTGTTTCCGGGTCCGACAAGGCCATCTGGTACACATTACGGCTGATCTGATCGTCTACCGTCAGCTCCTGAATGGACTGTTGGTAAACCGACAAACCAGGAATATCTTTCAGACGCTCATCGAGCCTGGCCATGATTTCATTGGCGCTGGCCCGGCCTGAACCAATGGGCTTCAAAGCAATTTGCAGACGGCCATTGTTCAAGGTGGCGTTCGTGCCATCTACCCCGATAAAGGACGTGACGGCTTCCACATCCGGATCTTCCAGCACAATCGCAACGGCTTGCTGCTGCAAATTCCCCATAGCGCGGAACGACGCGGTTTGCGGTCCTTGGGTAATCGCCTGAATCAGGCCGGTATCCTGTTGCGGGAAAAAGCCTTTGGGGACGATCACGTACAGCAGGCCCGTCAACACCACTGTGCCCAGAGCTACCCACAAGGTCAGCGTCTGGTGGCGCAGCACCACAATCAGGCCACGGTCGTAAGCCGCAATGATGCGGTCCATCTGATCGCCCAACCAGGTCGTGAAACGGCCATACTGGCGCTCGTCCTCGGGCTTGAGCATACGCGCACACATCATGGGCGTGAGCGTCAGCGAAATGAACAGGGACAGCAGGATGGCGACGGCCAGGGTAATGGCAAACTCACGGAACAAACGGCCGATGACATCGCTCATGAACAGCAGCGGAATCAGCACGGCGATCAGGGAGATGGTCAGTGACAGCAGGGTAAAGCCAATCTGCGCCGCGCCCTTCAAGGCAGCCTGCAAGGCGGTTTCGCCCTTTTCGATATAGCGGGCGATGTTCTCGATCATCACGATCGCATCATCAACCACAAAGCCGGTGGCAACCGTCAAGGCCATCAGGGTCAGGTTATTAATACTGAATCCCCACATCAGCATGATGGCAAAGGTGGCGATCAGGGAGATAGGCACGACAACGCTGGGAATCAGCGTAGCCGTCCAGGTGCGCAGGAACACAAAAGTCACCAGCACCACCAGCACAATGGCCAGCATCATTTCCTTTTGCACATGGTCAACCGAGTCCCGAATGGTCTGGGTGCGGTCCGTGGCGACTTCCACATCCACACCGACCGGCAAGGAACGGCGTATCTCGGGCAGCAGGCTTTGAATCTGGTCCACTACATCAATGACGTTGGCGCCAGGCTGACGCTGAATATTCAGCAAGATCGCAGGCACAGTCCCCATCCAGGCGGCCTGACGCACATCCTGTGCATCCCGCACCACCTTGGCCAGTTCGCCCAGACGCACGGCAGCACCGTCCTTGTAGCTGACGATCAGATTTTCATAATCCTGTACCGTTTTCAATTGTTCATTGGCGCCGATGCTGGTGGAACGCTGAGGCCCATCCAGATTGCCTTTGGGTTGGTTCACGTTGGCCGCGACCACCGCCTGCCGCAGGTGACTTAAGGTCAGATTGCGGACGGCCAAGGCGTTGGGATCAGCCTGAATGCGCATGGCTGGTTCCTGACCACCCGCAATGCTGACCAGTCCGACACCCGTCACCTGCGAGAGTTTTTGTGCAACCCGCACATCAATCAGGTCGCGCACCTCGTGCAGGGGCATATTGGGGGAAGTCACCGCCAAAGAAATAACCGGGGTATCAGCCGGATTGACCTTGTTATAGATAGGCGGTGCAGGCAAATCATTGGGCAGCATATTGGAGGCGGCATTAATCGCCGCCTGCACCTCTTGCTCGGCCACATCCAGGGGCAAACCCAAATCAAACTGCAAGGTAATGCGCGATGCCCCGCCCGAGCTGGACGAAATCATCTGCGACAGGCCCGACATGCTGCCGAAGCGCCGCTCCAGCGGTGAAGTGATCAAGGCCGCCACTACATCCGGGCTAGCGCCCGGATAGAGCGTGACCACCTGAATAGTGGGGTAATCCACCTGCGGCAAAGCGGCTACGGGCAACATGCGATAGGCCAGCAAGCCGGACACCAGCAAGGCCACCATCGCCAAGGTGGTAGCCACCGGGCGCAGGATAAAGATACGCGACATGCTCACGGCTTACTCGCTTGCAGGACGTGGACGGCGACCCTCACCCGGACGTTTGCCTTGCTCTGGCTTGTCGGCGGCATCATCGGGCGCAGGCTTTTCCTTGGCCTGACCATCTTGCTGCATCACCTCGACCTCCGAGCCTTCACGCAAACGGTCAGTCCCTTCAACCACCACACGATCGCCCTCTTTCAGGCCGGTTTTAATCAAGGTCAATTCCAACGTGGCCGTACCCAATTCCACCACTTGGATATGGACCTTGTCCTCGGCATCCAGGGTGTACACATACGTGCCCACCGAACCCCGTTGCACCGCGTGCGATGGGATCAGCAAGCCTTGTTCCTGGCCCAAAAAGACACGGGAATTGACAAACTGATTAGCAAACAAGGTTTCATCGGCATTATCAAATTCGGCCTTCACTTTCAGCGTGCCGGTATTGATGTCGATCTGGTTATCCAGTGCCTGCAAACGGCCCTTGTCCGACAAGAGCTGACCCTTGCTGTCGATCAGGGACACCCGCAAAGGCGATTCGCTTTGTTTTATGGCCTCCAGCAGGCTGCTCAATTGATTCTGCGGCAAGGAGAACTCCACGCCTATGGGATCCGTCTGGGTAATGACGACAATCCCATCAGTACTACCGGCAGACACCAGATTGCCCTGATCCAGCTTGCGCAAACCCAGGCGGCCATCCAAAGGCGCCGTAATACGAGTGCGATCCAGCTGGACCTGCGCACGGGCCACCTCTGCTTGATTGGACTTGATCTGTGCCTGCAGTTGCTGAACGGCCGTTTCCTTGGTTTCCAAGGCCTGGCGAGCAATAGAATTCTGTTGAAACAGGACGCGGTGGCGGGCCAGTTCCTGCTGCGCCCCTTTGAGCTGAGCCTGATTCTGCGCCAATTGGCCACGCGCCTGATCCAGTTGCACCTGATAGGTACGCGGATCAATCTCGGCCAGCAAATCGCCGGCCTTTACACGTTGGCCGTCCTTGAAGTGGATGCGTTCGAGCACACCATCAACTTCACCGCGCACGGCGACTGTTTGCAAAGGTTTAACCGTGGCAATCGCATTGACCGTTTGGTCGATCAGGCCTTCCTTGACCGTGGCCACCTGCACCGGGACTTTAGTCGCCCCCATCATGCCGCGAGGCCCGCGCATGGGAGTGGACGTACTGGAAGGGGAAGACAGGGCGTAATAAACGAGGCCTGCTGTCACCAGCAGCCCCACCACCACCCAGACATAGAAGGATCGGGACCGCCGACCTCTGCCTGTGTTCAACTCCGACATGAATACTCCCCGGCTAAAACTTGATTGTCTCTATGCACGGTCTAAATAAGCGTTTAAGCACTACCGATCGTGACGGCGACACGCATTATGCAGCCAAAACACGATAGCAATTAGTTTCAAACGATAAAGAGATACAAGCGCTGACAAAACCGCATCCCTGCTAGACCACGCTGGCACAGCAAGTATAAAAGCGGCAGTCTGAACCTTATATGAACAGCGTTTTCAGCCGAAATTGCAACGGGCCAGCCTGAAGGGGATATCCCCCGTCACGGCCTGCGGTTTCAATTGATTATCTTGCTGCACAAAGCGTATCCAGATGACGTAGCGGTTAGCGCTCATTTCCGGATAGATGCACGCACCGGCGTCCACCCACACCCGCAGCAACTGGAAGGTCTTGCCTGCCAGCATTTCTTGATAGGAACCGTCACGGGCCAGTTGGTCTGCCGAGTCACCCGACTGACGCAGCAAGCGCAAAATCAAGGCCAGACCTTGATACAGTGGCAGGAAAGACTCGGACCAACGGCGCAAATCCTGGACACGATCGGCATCGGGGCGCTGTTGCCAGGAATAATAAGAAGGCATGTCCACCTGCGACGTACCACCGGGCACAGCAACCCGGCCCCGCAAACTGGCCAACCATTCATTTTCACGCAGGCCCTGCCCCACCCGTCCCTGGGCCGAGAGGTCAGCAGAAGCGCGCACAATTTGTTCAATCATCTTGTCCAGCGCCTGCAACTGAACACCGGGGTGTTCACGCAGCGCAGCCAGCGCCACGCGTTGACGCTCCAGGTCTTGAAGAACAGCAGAACGCAAATCGGTTCGATCCGAGATGTCCAGTAAATCAAACAAAGTCGCTACAGCGATCTGATGCGAGTACGCATCCTGGTTGGCCGAAAAATGAAACAGCCTATCGAACAAGTATTCGACTCTCAGTAAAGCCCGGACACGCTCATTGCAGGGGTATTCGTATAGAGTCACGCGTTTAAAAACCTTTTTCTGTCGACTGGAGGGTCAGACACGTCGTGTTGTCAGGCAGTCAAGGCACACCAGCGTTGGTGTACTGCTCGCGCCCGCTCTTCCAACAGGGGCAAAGTCGTCTGCCCGTCATTCAGAACCACGTCGTCGGCCACATCCAGGCGCTGCTGACGTTGCGCCTGTGCTGCCATGATACGTTCAATTGTGGCCACTGCCAGCCCGTTGCGCTTTTGAACACGCTCGATCTGGGTCGCTTCATCACAATCCACAACGCAAATCCGGTCCACACGGTCTCGCCATCGTCCTGATTCCACCAGCAAGGGTACAACCACAACAAGATAACATCCTTGCGCTTTCAAGGTCTGTGCTTTTGTTACGTTCCAAATCAGGGGATGAATGATCGCCTCGAGCCGATGACGGGCATCAGGATCGGCAAATACACAGGCCCGCATCCAATCCCGGTCCATGGAACCATCCGCGGCCAAGGCCTGTGCCCCAAAGGCAGCGCGAATCGGCTCAATGGCCAGACCACCGGGCGCGGTCAACTCATGCGCGATGACATCCGTATCCACGACAGCCGCCCCCCAAGAGGCAAAAAAATTGGCCACCTGGCTTTTGCCCGATCCAATTCCACCAGTCAGCCCAATTGTCAGCATGCGCAATCCACGGATAAAAAACAAAACTGTAACGTACCCGCGCCAATCCTCCTACCCTGAATAGACCTGATACTGTCCCGCCGCCCCAGGTCTAGCGTAGAATTCAGCTATCAACCAGTCCACGGAAGCCCGCCATGTCTTTCACCAAGATTTCCCCCCTGCGTTCCCTTACCTTGCTTTCGGTCGTTTTGCTGGCAGCATGTGCCCAGGCACCCGTTCAGCCTACCCCCAACGAGGGTCGCGACTCCACCCAGAAAGACGCCCTGCGCCAAGCGCAAGGTAGCGGCACCGCCCGCGCCCCCTCGCAAATCAATTTAGGCTTCGGTAACCAGGAAGGCCTGCACGCCATCACACCGGCCCGCGCCCAGCAGCCTGCCGCCATGGTCGACCGTAGCGTTCCAGAGCTGACCGAGCCCAAAACCTTTCTGGGCACCCTGTCCTGCCCACCACAAGGCGGCGCATGTGAGCCCTACAAAATCAGCGTAACCCTGGCTCCTGCTGGCCAATGGCGCTTGCGTGCCACCCCGCTGGGTGCTGGCGAAGAACACCGCATGAGCGGCTGCTGGGTACCTATCGGCACACAGCCTACCCGCATCGCTTTGCTGGCCAACAACGACTCGACCTTGGCCGATCTGAGCTTTGTGAACAACAACGTACTGCGCATTCACACCTTTAACCAGCAACGCCCTACGCTGGAGAGCCACCTGACTCGCCAAGCCGACATCGACCCGATCAGCGAGCTGGACGGCCAGGCCACTCCCGCCTGCCGCTAATCTAAGGCATAGACAGGCTGCCCACCAGGCTGGGCGGCAGCACATCGCGCAAGCCCGGCTCGCTAAATACAAAGCGGGTCAATTCAACCGCATTGCGCACGCGTAACTTCTGAAAAACGCGTGCCCGATGCGCCTCCACCGTACGCTGGGAAATCGCCAATTCAGCCGCAATCACCTTGTTCGCCTTGCCGATGGCGATATAAGACAGCACGTCGCGCTCGCGCGGAGTCAGACTTTCAAACAGCACAGAGGCGGGCAAATGACTATTCAATACCATGTCAGTCTCGTATATCTGTACCAGGCGAACAGGCCGCCTGCGATGTGAAAAATCAACCATAGACAGAGTTTGTCATTTTAGGCAGGGACTACGCGACTGTTAACTTGTACGGGATGTTTTTGTCACAGGACTAATATAGATACACAGTTTTCAATGCGTCGGAAAACAATCTTTTTACGCCTCAAATTGGGGATAAACGCAGACAAAGCTACAGCCTCATCCCCCCCAAGAAACACAACAATCACCTGGGTCCCCCCCCGGATCGGTCAAACACCCCACCTCACCACAGCACAACACAACGCAACACAACACAACAAACCCGGCCCCATAAACTGCCAGCAGAGATGAGCATTCACGGCCATGAGCCACTCTGACGCGCAGCTCTGGGGGGCGGCGATTCAGACTGCTTGCCGCCGGCGGGAGATAGCGCAGGGATGCAAGCACCCTGCTGTTTGAACCCGACGCTTGTACTTGGTCCGGGGGACCAAGTACCGGGTGAGTTCAGGGTGCGCCCGTAGCTATCTCTCGACAAGGTCACCGGTGCGCAGCACCGGCAAGTAGTCAGCCGCCCCCCAGAGCTGCGCGCCAGAGTGGCGTCTTACTGAGTCCCTCCCTGGCATGAGTGGACCTGGACTGCGCCCCCCAACCAAAGAACCAGACAAAGACAAAGACAAAGACAAAGACAAAGACAAAGACAAAGACAAAGACTGCAAAATCGAACCACGCAGATATAAAAAAAGCACAGTAAAAACTGTGCTTTTCTCACCAAACAAAACAAAAAAATCAGGCTTTAACCATTTCCAGGTTGTCGATCAAACGCGTCGCGCCCAATTTGGCAGCAGCCAATGCCACCAACGGTTCGCCAGCTGCAATTTGCTCTGGCGTCGGTTCCAGCAAATCCGACTGACGACGCAAGGCCATATAGTCCACCTTCCAGCCCAGATCCGTCATCTTCTTGGTCGCATAAGCCTCAATCTCCTCGCGGCTTTGACCTTGCTGCAAACGCTCATTCATTTCCTGCAGTGCGTAATAAATCTGCGGAGCCTGAGCGCGTTCCTCGGGACTCAAATAGCGATTACGCGAAGACATGGCCAAACCATCCTCTTCCCGCACCGTCTCGTGAGCCAGAATCTCTACCGGCAACTGGAACTGACGCACCATCTGGCGCACCACCATCAACTGCTGATAATCCTTCTTCCCAAACACAGCCACACGCGGCTGCACACAGGAAAACAGCTTCAACACAACCGTACACACGCCTTCAAAGAAGTCAGGACGGAAATGACCTTCCAGGATACGGCCCAAATGATCAGGCGGGCTGACGCGAAAACTCTGTGGCTCGGGGTACATCTCGCGCTCCGAAGGAGCAAACAAGACATACACATCGCGCTCCTGCTCCATCTTGGCCGCATCTTCCTGCAAAGTGCGCGGGTAACGATCAAAATCCTCGTTAGGGCCAAACTGCAGGCGGTTCACAAAAATACTGGCCACCACCGGATCGCCATGCTGACGAGCCAACTTCATCAAGTCCAGGTGAGCTCGATGCAGATTCCCCATGGTTGGAACAAATGCCACGCGTGTCTGGCCCTGGAGCTGATCGCGCAGTTCTTGGATGTTATGGACGACTTTCAAAAAATTCTCCGCTACGGAATAAGATCAGGCCCATCGGCCTGCGCTCGAATATAAGTCAGGCGCAAATAAATAGGAGCGTAGGGCTCGGCCTGCGTGATTTCAAGCAGTGACTCTCGTGCCAATTCCAGCATCGCCAGAAAATGCACGACAAGCACCGCCGCCGGATCACCCTGATCCAGGCGTTCATTAAACAGCTCTGTAAACTCCATGAAGCGCACATGCTGCAAACGTCGCAGAATCTGGCTCATGTGATCACGCACCGACAACTGCTCACGCGTAATCTTGTGACTGGCATTGAGCTTGGCACGCTTCAAGATGCCCAGCCAGGCCTCGCGCAAATCATCCGCATTCACTTCCGGTGGAATGGCCTCAATAACCAGTTCGGCCTGGGCATTGGCCAGCAGATAGTCGCGCCCCATCAAGGGTAGCTCGTCCAGACGACGCGCGCCTTCCTTCATGCGCTCGTATTCCAGCAGCCGGCGTACCAGCTCGGCACGCGGATCATCCACCTCTTCGCCCGTGTCAGCGCGCCGTACTGGCAGCAACATGCGGGATTTAATCTCGATCAGCAGCGCGGCCATCAAGAGATACTCCCCTGCCAGCTCCAGATTGGTGGCGCGGATCTGCTCCACATAGGCCAGATACTGCCCGGTGACCTGGGCCATCGGAATATCCAGCACATTGAAGTTTTGCTTGCGGATCAGATACAGCAACAGATCCAGCGGGCCTTCAAAGGCGTCCAGAAATACTTCCAGCGCATCAGGCGGAATATACAGATCCTGAGGGATCGCAAACAGCGGCTCACCATAAAGACGCGCCAGCACATCCTCGGGCTGAGGAGCTGGCGTATCCACAACAGTCTGCTGTGCGATCTCAGTCACAGGCGCAGGTGTACAGATTTAGTTGTTTTCGTAGTACACGTAAGGTTTCTGAGGCGTGCGAGCAGCCTTGTAACCGTCTTGCAGTTCCTGGTCAATCTGCTTGTCCCACAGACGATAACGGCCTTCACGCTGCCGTGCTTCGGTATCCGCGTTCTGCTCTTTATACTGTTTAAGAAACTGGGTAATTTCGGATTCGAAATTCTTTGCCATAATACCTGTACGCCTAAATAAATTGGATAACAGAAAAGTTTGAGTTTACTGCACCGCACACCAGAGAGTTCGCCGCATGGCATCTGAACAGACCGAAGCCGCCAAACCGGCGACCATGTCCCCTCAAGAGCGTCGAGCCATACGCATTATTCCCTACATTGTGGGATGTGCATTGTTCATGCAAATGCTGGACTCTACGGTTGTAGCCACTGCCCTGCCCACGATGGCCTTGTCGCTGGATACCAGCGTCATCCGCATGAATACCATCATTACCAGCTACCTGCTGGCCGTGGCGGTATTCGTTCCAATCAGTGGATGGGCTGCAGACCGCTTTGGTGCTCGCAAGGTGTTCCTGGCCGCCATTCTACTCTTTACCGCCAGTTCTGTTGCATGTGCCCTGTCCCAGACCCTGACACAACTGATCATTTCCCGCGTGATACAAGGCATGGCCGGAGCCATGATGGTGCCGGTGGGACGCATTATCTTACTGCGGCGCGTCCCTAAAGATGAGCTTTTAAGCGCTATGGCGGTGCTGACCTTGCCTGCCTTGCTGGGCCCCATCATCGGCCCGCCCGTGGGTGGTTTTTTAGTCACGTACGCCAGCTGGCACTGGATTTTCCTGATCAACATCCCCGTTGGCATACTGGGCATTGCCCTGGTGCTGCGCTATATCCGCGAGGACTACCCCACAGAGCGCCCGCCCCTGGACTGGCTGGGCTTTATCTTGAGCGCCATCTGTCTGGCCACTCTGGTGACCAGCTTCGAGAACGTAGGCCATGGCACGCTGGGCTGGGATACCTTGGGCTGGCTGACACTGGCCGGTCTGGTCGCTGGCGCATGGTACGTCTGGCACTCCCGGCAAGTTGCCTACCCAATAATTGATTTGTCCTTGCTGCGCACCAAAACCTTTGCCATTTCCGTGCTGGGCGGCAATCTGTGTCGTTTCTCGCTGGGCGCTGCGCCATTTCTTTTGGCCATCATGCTGCAAACCAACTTTGGCATGAGCGCATTATCAGCAGGCCTGATTACCTTCACCGGCGCGATTGGTGCTCTGGGCATGAAACTGGTGGCCCCACCCATCATCCGGCGTTACGGTTTTCGCAAAGTCCTGATCGTCAACGCCTGGCTGACGGGCCTGTTCATTGCCCTATGCGCCATGTTCCAGGCCACCACGCCCATGTGGCTCATGATTGCCGTCCTGACCGCAGGCGGTTTTTTCCGCTCCCTGCAGTTCACCGCAGTCAACACCCTGACCTACGCCGACCTGGATTCTGAGGCCATGAGCCAGGCCAGCAGTTTTGCTGCCATGGCGCAGCAACTGGCTATCAGTCTGGGGGTAGCATGTGCGGCGGTAACGCTGAATATCAGCATGGCATTGCGCGGAGCCAGCAGCGTGGAGACCCAGGATACGATCTGGGCCTTTCTGATTCTGGGTGCTATCACCGCCATCTCCAGCCTGTCCTTTGCCCGACTGTCAGCCAGTGATGGTGAGTCTTTGCAGAAGAAGTAGGCCAGCAAGACTGAAGGAGCAAGGCACGCAGCGGCTCAAGCTGCTGTCTTGCTCAAGCTGCGCTTACGCCGGCTTATCCTCATCCTCCAGCAACATCACCAGCTTGCAATCCGGCCGTATCGCCAGGCGAAAGGTAAATTGCTGAAAGCGGCGCACTCCCTGGCTGGGGTGCCGGAAATCCCGCAAGCCGCCCTCCCGCTCCACCACGGTCTGGCGTCCCCACCAGAAAGCGAATACCTGACTTTGCTGCGCCAACTCCTGGATCAAAGCCTGTATATCGGCCTCGTCCGCATGGGCGCCTACGTCAGCACGGAACTCGGCCACGACGCGGCTGGCGCGCTGCTCCCAGTCCACCACCAGCTCCCGCGCTGCGGGGTCCAGGAAGATATAACGCAGCAGATTGGGCTGCTCGCTACGGTCGGGCCAGCCGTCAAACAAGCCCAGCAAGGCTTCGTTGCGGGCCAGTACGTTCCAGCTGCGGTCCAGAATGTAAGCCGGGGCGGAGATGCTATCGACGCATGCGCTCAGGCCTTGCGGCAAAGGTTGAATATCGCCCTGCCAATGCTCGGGATCGGCGCAGTCGGCCAGTTCAAACAGGTAGTGGCGCTCGGCTCTGGCCAGTTTCAGGACAGTCGCCAGGCGGGCGCAGACCGTGGGGGACACGGTAACGTCGCGACCCTGCTCGATCCAGGTGTACCAGGTGGTGCTGATATCGCACAGCTGCGCCACTTCTTCGCGACGCAAACCAGGAGTGCGACGGCGCACACCGGGGGCCAGCCCCAGGTCTACAGGCTGGATACGCTCGCGTGCATTACGCAAAAATCGTCCCAAAGCCTGACGCCGGGTTTGAGAGGCGCTCTCGGCGCCGCCCGGATTAGCCCCTGTTGGCCCCGTCGTTCCCATATCAGCCTAATACGCCCGACAAGGTGCGGCGTACGTCTTCTTCCGTACGACCACTGCGCTGGATATAGTCTTGCAACTGGTCTTCACCAATATTGCCCACGTTGAAGTACTTGGACTGCGGGTGGCTGAAGTAGAAGCCCGACACACTGGAAGCCGGAATCATGGCGTAGCTGTCGGTGATGAACATCTCGATGTCTTCACACTGCAGGACACGGAACATATCGTGCTTGACTACGTGCTCCGGGCAGGCCGGATAGCCGGGAGCAGGACGAATGCCCTGGTACTTCTCGTCGATCAGCTCTTCGTTGGAGAGGCGCTCGTCGGTGACATAGCCCCACAAGTCGGTACGTACGCGAGCATGCAGACATTCGGCAAAGCCCTCGGCAAAACGGTCGCCCAGTGCCTTGATCATCAAGTCCGAGTAATCGTCGCCGGCAGCCTGGAAGCGCTCGGACAGTTTGTCTACGCCAATCCCGCCAGTAACCGCAAACATGCCGATGTAATCGGCCACGCCGCTTTCTTTCGGTGCAATGTAGTCAGCCAGACACTTGCTATCCACGCCTTCACGCTTGACGCCTTGTTGGCGCAGGTTGCGCCAGGTGAACAGGACTTCGCTGCGCGATTCGTCCGAGTAGACCTCGATATCTTCGCCATTGACGGTGTTGGCGGGGTAGAACGCAATCACACCGTTTGCCGTCAACCAGCGTCCTTCAATGACTTTCTTCAACATGGCCTGCCCTTCGGCAAACAGCGTCTTGGCCTGCTCGCCCACCACCTTGTCTTCCAGAATGGCCGGATACTTGCCGAACAAGCTCCAAGTCTGGAAAAACGGCGTCCAATCGATGAACTGGGCAATATCGGCCAAGTCGTAGTTTTTGAAGGTGCGGCGGCCAATGAATTTAGGGCGTGGTGGCACGTAAGTGGACCAGTCAATGGCAGGCTTGTCTTCGCGCGCTTTTTCCAGCGAGATCAAAGGCGTGGCTTTGCGATTGGCATGGCGCTGGCGCACTTGCTCGTATTCCTCGCGCACTTCAGCCAAAAACTCTTCCACATTGTCCGACACCAGTTGGGTAGCCACACCCACGCAGCGGCTGGCGTCCGGAGTATAGATAACCGGGCCGTCGTAATGCGGGGCGATCTTCACCGCCGTATGCACGCGGCTGGTGGTTGCGCCACCAATCATCAAAGGAATATTGCGCTCACGGAAGTACGGGTCGCGCTGCATCTCGGAAGCGACATAGGCCATTTCTTCCAGGCTGGGAGTAATCAGGCCGGACAAACCCACGATATCGGCCTCCACTTCTTTGGCCTTGGCGAGGATCTCGGCACAAGGCACCATCACGCCCATATTGACCACTTCAAAGTTATTGCACTGCATCACCACGGACACAATGTTCTTGCCAATGTCATGGACGTCGCCCTTCACCGTGGCAATCACCATGCGGCCTTTGGAGCGCACGTCACCACCTGCGGCCTCGATCTGGCGCTTTTCTTCTTCGATAAAGGGAATCAGGTGGGCCACGGCCTGTTTCATTACACGCGCGGATTTCACCACCTGCGGCAGGAACATCTTGCCTTGACCGAACAGGTCGCCCACCACGTTCATGCCGTCCATCAAGGGGCCTTCAATCACGCTGATGGGGCGACCACCCTGGGCGTCGATCTTCTGACGAACTTCTTCCGTATCTTCCACGATGAAGCTGGTAATGCCATGCACCAAAGAGTGGATCAGACGCTGTTCGACGGTGGTTTCACGCCAGCTCAGGTCTTCCTCTTTCTTGGCGCCGGAGCCTTTGACGCTCTCGGCCATTTCCACCAGGCGTTCAGTGGGGGTGCGTTCGTCCGCCGGATCGGTTTTCCCTTTGGGCTCGGCCCGATTCAGGATCACGTCTTCGATCAAGTCGCGCAGATGCGGTTCGATATCGGCGTACACACCCAACTGACCGGCATTCACAATACCCATGGTCAGGCCTTCCTGGATCGCGTAGTACAGGAAGACGGTGTGGATGGCCTCGCGCATGGCTTCGTTGCCACGGAAGGAGAAACTGACGTTGGAAATACCACCGGACAAGCGTGCATGCGGCAGATTCTTGTGAATCCAGCCAACACCGCGAATAAAGTCCAGACCGTAAGTCGCATGTTCGTCCATGCCGGTTGCAACAGCAAAGACGTTGGGGTCGAAAATAATGTCTTCAGGTGGGAAACCGACTTCGTCCACCAGCAAGCGATAAGCGCGCTCACAAATCTCCACCCGGCGCTCGTAACTATCAGCCTGACCTTGCTCGTCAAACGCCATCACAACAATGGCGGCACCGTATTTACGACACAGACGGGCATGTTCCAGGAAAGGCTCAATGCCCTCTTTCATGGAAATGGAGTTCACGATGGCCTTGCCTTGAACGCAACGCAAACCGGTTTCGATCACATCCCACTTGGAGCTGTCGATCATGATGGGCACGCGGGCAATATCCGGCTCGGAGGCAATCATGTTCAGGAAACGATGCATACAGGCTGCCGAGTCCAGCATGCCTTCGTCCATATTGATGTCGATAATCTGTGCACCGTTTTCCACCTGCTGACGGGCCACCGACAAGGCTTCTTCGTAGTTTTCTTGCTGAATCAGGCGCAAGAAAGCCTTGCTGCCCGTGACGTTGGTACGTTCACCCACGTTCACAAACAGGGTTTCTTCGTCAATATTCAGTGGTTCCAGACCCGACAAACGGGTTTTGACAGGAACTTCAGGAACAATGCGGGGAGGCAGCTTGCGGCACAGCTCGGCAATGGCGGCAATGTGCTCTGGCGTCGTGCCACAGCAGCCACCCACCATATTCACCAAACCGGCTTGCGTGAACTCTTGCAGCAGGCTGGACGTATCGGCAGGTGTTTCATCAAAGCCGGTCTCCGCCATGGGGTTGGGCAAACCAGCGTTGGGGTAGACACACACATAGGTGTCACAAATCTTGGACAGCTCGGCCACGTAAGGGCGCATCAAGGCAGCGCCCAAGGCACAGTTCAGGCCAATCGTAATAGGACGGGCATGACGCATGGAGTTCCAGAAGGCCTCCACGGTCTGACCAGACAAGATACGGCCCGAGGCATCCGTGACCGTGCCCGACACCATCACCGGAACGCGCTCGCCGCGTTCATCAAAGACCGTTTCCAGAGCAAAAACAGCCGCCTTGGCATTCAACGTGTCAAAGACGGTTTCGATCAGCAGAATATCGACGCCACCATCCAGCAAGGCACGCACCTGTTCGGTGTAAGCCACACGCAGTTGCTCAAAGGTGACGTTTCGGGCGGCCGGGTCATTAACATCCGGAGAAATAGAAGCCGTCTTGGGCTGTGGGCCCAAAGCACCGGCCACAAAACGCGGCCATTCAGGTTTGCTGAAAGCATCGCGCGCCTGACAGGCCAGTTGGGCCGATGCCAGGTTCAGGTCATAGCTGATGCCCTGCAAATCGTAGTCGCCCTGGGCAATATCTGTTGCACCAAAGGTATTGGTACTGATTACATCGGCCCCGGCGGCCAGATATTTCTCGTGAATTTCGCGGATGATGTCAGGGCGCACCAGCGACAGCAATTCATTATTGCCCTTCACATCCTTGTGATGCTCCGCAAAGCGCTCGCCCCGGAAATCGGCCTCGCCCAATTTGTAACGCTGAATCATGGTGCCCATCGCACCGTCCAGAATCAGAATTTGCTGCCCCAAACGGCGCGCAAACTCGGCACCACGCGTATAGGCAGAGATCGGATAAGGCAAGGCAGGATAAGACACTAAAAGCTCCGTAACACGAAACGGGACATTGACGGCATCTGACAGCAAGAGCCGCGAGAATGGTGGATTGGCGCCACAATTGTAGCGCTTTGTACAGCGAATCCACCCTAAACACTTAACCTTTGCCCCAGCGGCATGTAACATTTTCCGCTCGGAAAGAGGTGCTTTCCGGCCCATGCAGCCTTGGGCCTGGGAAAGTCAAATGGGAAACGTGAGCGGTTCCACCCTGGAACTGCCAAACGTGCTGCCCCCGCAACGGTACCTGCTACGCGCAAAGCCCGACACCAGCCTGCTTCTCGACCCTGAATTCATGGCCGTCCCACGGTGGGCGGCTTCGCTTACTGATGTGCGGGGACGCACATCTCACAGGAATCTCCATGACACTACTGTCCATCAGACCTTTGATGGTCGCCCTGGCGGGCGCCCTGCCTTTGATCGCCACGGCCCAAACTGCCCCTGTCGCCAAACTGGATCAAATTGTTGTTACCCCTAGCCGCATGGCTCAGCCACTGAAAAACGTGGTGGGTGACGTGACGGTGATTGATCAGGAAACCTTGCAGAAAGCGGGTCAAAGCAGTGTGGCCGAAATTTTGCAGCGTCAGCCTGGGGTGGAGATTTACACCGAGGGCGGCCCTCAAACCGTTAGTGGGGTCTATTTACGCGGCACCAACCCACAACATACGCGCGTCATGATAGACGGTATGCGCATCAATAGTTCCACCAGTGGTTCGGTGAACTGGCAAGCCTTGGACCCAGCGTTAATCGAACGTATTGAAATTGTGCGTGGAGCAGGTAGCAGCCTGTATGGCGCAGATGCTATTGGTGGTGTCATTAACATCATCACCAAAAAAGGTGGCGGTGACCGTGCCTTGAGCGCCTGGGGGAATGTTGGCATTGGGTCGCAAGACACCTTCAAAGCGAGCGCCGGGTTTTCGGGTGCGTCTCAAGGTTGGGACTACAGCCTGGCCTCCAGCTACGGCACAAGCGATGGCTTTAATGCTACTAATCCACTTGCAGGTATTTACACCTACAACCCAGACAAAAACGGCTACACCCAACACGGGCTCAGCGGTTCCTTGGGTTACGAGTGGGCACAAGGCCAGCATCTGGGCCTAACCGCTATCAACAGCTACATGGACGGCCAGTTTGACAACGGGACGTTCACTTCCCGCACCCCTAGCACCCAAACACGTCAGCAAGCCTACGGCCTGACTAGCACGAACAAATTGACTGAACTGTGGACCAGCCGTCTAAGCGCCTCACTGAGCAAAGAGACGGTAGAAAACCGCGCCTATGCTGCTCGCTACTCCACACTGCAACGCCAATACAGCTGGCAGAATGACCTAATGTTTGCGCAAGGTCACACTGTCTCCTTGCTGGCCGAGCGTCTGGAAGAGCGCATGACACACACCTCCGTACACAATAATGACCAGCGCAACACCAACGCGTTTGCTCTGATTTACCGTGGAGATATTAATCAACACCACCTGCAAGCTAGCGTACGTAATGACAATATCAGCGGATATGGCCATAAAGTAACAGGTGGTCTGGGCTACGACCTGGATGTCACCAACAACTGGACAGTGGGTCTGGCCGCTAACACAGGTTTTCGTGCACCAACTTTTGCAGACCTCTACACCCCTTACGCGGCATATACGGTCGGTAGTTTTTCGGGCAACCCCAACCTCAAACCGGAAGAATCCCGCAACGTGGAAGGTCATATCCGCTACACGGATGACACCACTGAACTGGGTTTGGTGGTCTACCAAAACCGCATCAACGACCTGATCAATACCTATGCCTGTGATGCCAATTTCGACTGCACGACGACAAACACTGAAAAAGCACGTATCACTGGCCTGACCTTAACGGCTATGACACAACTGGGCGATACCACACTGAGCGCCAGTGCTGACTTCACTAACCCAAAAGATAGAAACACCGACAAGCAATTGGTGCGCCGTGCCAAGCAAAACTACAAAGTGGCCGTGGAGCAAAAGTTTGGAGCGCTGAAAACTGGGGCGGAATATTTATTCGCCTCACACCGCTTTGCAAACAGCGACAACACTGAACGCTTGGGCAGTTACGGCCTGTTGAACCTGACCGCCAGCTACCCGCTGACCTCCAGCTTGGAAGCCCAACTGCGTTGGAACAACGTGCTGGACAAGGACTACACCCTGGCTCGTCTGGGCTATAACAACGCCGGCTCCAGCGTGTTCCTGAACTTTGCCTGGCGCATGTAATCAGTAAAATCAGCTTTGCTTGATTTTGGCGCGGATCTGCACAAGAGCCGCGCCATTTACTTAAAGGCGCACGATGCCCTCTTTGCCTGCGACTTGTCGTCTTCAGCACTCAAAGCGCTCTGTCTGGAGCGGATTGGGGCTATGGGGTTTGCTTTGCCTGTTCGCCCTGCTTTTGGGATTGCCCATCTTGACGCAAGCGCAAGCGCAAGAGCAAGACCCGCTGCTGTCACAGGCGCAGTCTCAAGCACAGCCCGAGACACAGACACAGACACAGACACAGACACAGACACAGACACAGACACAGACACAGACACGCACAGAGCAAAGCACAAAGCAAAGCACTCAAGAAGTACAGAGCAAGCAGCAAGATAAAACGGTACAAAAAGCCGCGACAGGGCAAGCAGTCCAACCCCCACAAACTGTCGCTCCAGCCCGCGCGATTAGTCTGGCCCCTCACATCACTGAAATTCTGTTTGCCGCCGGTGCCCAAGAGCACTTGATCGCCGTAGACAGTTCCAGTGACTACCCGCCTGCCGCCAAGGATTTGCCCCGCATTGGGGACGCCTTGCGCGTAAACCCGGAACGGCTACTGGAGCTAAAGCCTGATCAGGTCTGGGCCTGGCAAGCCAACCAGATCGGCCCTGAATTACAGCGCCAGCTACAGCAAACCCATATCAGCCTGATCTTTGCCGCCCCTGAAAAACTGGACGATATTCCCGCCTTTGTCCGTCTGGCAGGAGACAGTCTGGATACGGCGGAGGTGGCCATTCCGATGGCTGCTTTGCTGGACAATCAGATTGCCGCCCTGCGCCAGAACAGCCGCTTGGGCGAGACGGTCAGCGTGTTTCTGGAAATCGGCTCCGAGCCTTTGTACACCTTGGCGCGCGATCCCTTGATTCAAGATGTGCTGACCACCTGCAAAGCGCAAAACATCTACGCTCGCCATGCTGCCGTCGCCCCCACCATCAGTCTGGAAGACGTGCTGCACAAGCGCCCGCAAGTGGTCATCATGGCCTACCGTGATCCGGCCCAACTACGCGCCCGCCACCTGTTCTGGGAAAAGCATCTGGGGCTAAGTCCCCACGCCTTGCTGAACCTGAACCCGGATGCGCTGTACCGCCCCGGCCCCAGGCTGATAGAGGCTACTCGCGAACTATGCGAGCAACTGGATCGCTATCGAGCCCAGGTATCCTGAGCGGTTTTCTACTTCGGCTTAGAACTGATACTTCACCGCCAGCATCATGTTGCGCGGTTCGCCCCAGGTATAGGTGCTGTACCAGGAGAACATGGAGTAATGGCGCTTGTCGAACAAGTTATTGACAGTAAAAGTGGCCGACAAATTTTTGTTGAAGCGATAGCGCGCCATCGCATCTACCAGCCAGTACCCCGAGACCGTATGCCGCACCTTACCCGGCGATCCAGGTCGACTGACATCCCCCCAGGTCTTGCTTTGCCAACGTGCACCGCCACCCAAGGTCAGGCCATTCAAGTCGCCCTCGAAATCGTAGGTGGTATAGATGTTGAACTGGTGCTCAGGCGATAAGGTCGACACCTTTTCACCATCGCGGCGCGACAGCTTGTAGGCATAGCCTGCATGCATCTGCCATTGCGGCGTTAACTGACCGGCCACTTCCAGTTCTACGCCATGAGTACGCACACCTTGAGTGCCCTCATAAGCGATACCCCCCGACGGTGTGCGCCCCCCCGTTTCCTTGCCAAAGTTATCCTGACGCAGCTGGAAGTAAGCCAGGCTGGACGTCAAACGGCCGCCCATGAATTCGCCTTTGACACCGACCTCGTAGTTATCGCCTCGCAAGGGATCCAGAGTACGACCGCCCTCGTCTTGCAAATCTTGGGGCTGGAAGATATTGGTGTAGCTGGCATAGACCGAGAAGTTGTCGTTCAGGTCATACACAGCCCCAAAGTAAGGCACCCATACACCTGTCTCGCGCATATCCAGCTTGTTGTAGTTGGCATAACGTGTACCCAGCAGCAGCTTCAAGTCATCACGCAGGTTCAGGCGCGTGCTGACGTACAAACCATTTTCTCGTGTCACTTCACGATCATCGCCCAGGTGCTTCCAGTTCATGCGCGGCCAACGGCCATCCCATTGGTAGTAATTCGAGACATCGGTATTACTGTTTTCACCGTAAGACGCATTGGTCCAGCGACGGCGCGATACGCCGCCCCCAACCACCAACTCGTGCTCGCGTCCGAACAGTTCAAAGGGGCCGGTCGCATAGAAGTCCGCCGTGTTCGAGACCGTCTTGCCCACGTAGCGCCCGGACCATAGCGACACACCTTTTCCGGTCAAAGGATCAGGGTTACCAGCGGCCGCAGCCGCCAGCTCAGAGTCATAACCATTGACCAAGCGATTGAGCTGCACCTTGGCCATCCAGCCACTGTCGAACTCATGCTCCAAAGTGGCAAAGGCCGAACGGGTGTACTGGTTCCAGCGACTCCAGCGCGTACCGTTATTAAAGGAACGGTCCATCTCGTTGAAGTGGCCCTGCGCGTCATAAATCGGGATGCCCCCCCAGGTTGATCCTTTGGGATCGTTGTCCTGCAAATCTGCACCCAGGGTCAAGCGGGTATCCGGTGTCAGGTCTGCTTCAACGATGCCGTATAACACCAAAGTCTGACGCTGGTAGTGGTCCAAATGGCTCTTTTTGTCCTGATAGGCACCAACCAGACGGCCACGTAGCGAACCTGACTCGTTCAAAGGGCCGGAGAAATCCGCTTCACTGCGGTAATTGTTCCAGGAGCCCAAGCCCGCACTGGCATATCCCTGAAACTCGTGCGTCGGCTTTTTACGAATCATATTAATAGTCGCGCCTGGGGTCCCACTGCCAGTGAGCAAACCGGAGGCGCCTTTCAATACCTCGACACGATCGTAAATCGCTGTGTCCGTGAGCGAATGGCCTGCCGAGTATGGTGAATCGCGCAAGGTAGGGATGCCATCATATTGGAAGTTCTGGACACCAAAACCGCGTGCTTCGTAAACGGTACGCTCGCTGTCATAAGTAATGATGCTCAGGCCGGGTGTATGGCGCACCACGTCATCAATACTGGTCAGGTTGAAGTCGTCCATCTTCTTGCGTGTAGTCACGCTGATGGCCTGCGGCGTCTGACGCGGAGTCAGACGCAAGCGGGTTGCCGTGGCAATCGTGCCCGCTGCATACGTGCCTGAACCTTCGGTAATGTCGCCCAGCGCATTGCGACGCACTTCAATACTGGCCAAAGACTGCACACTGGCGTCGTCCGCCAAGGTGTCGCTATCGGGCAAGGCAATCAAGACATAGCCCTGATCCCGGCTTTGCACCTGAAACGGCTGCCCAGCCAGCAAGGCGGCAAAGCCTTCCTGCACGGAATACTGTCCCTGCAAGCGCGGAGCGCGCAAACCTTGCAATCGGGAGGAATCCATCACCAGCGCTACCCCGGCCTGTTGAGCGAACTGGCTCAAGCGGCTGGCCAGATCCCCGGCTTCCAGCGCGTAGGCTTGGGTTGTCTGGGCCGAGGCCGGCGCCACGCTCAGCATCAAGGCCCCTACAAAGGCCAAGCCCAGCAGGCAGCGGCAGGTATTGGGCATGAACGGCGTCTTCACAAGCGCCAAAGGCGGCGCATTCTTCGGGACCATGAAATCTCTCCTTCTTTGGCAAGGTCTATCTGTTAAAGACGCACGAGCTCAAAAAAGCGGCAATCAAGGCCTGAAATTAATCATCAATCCTTGGTCTGACATGTTCTGCACCTGCAATCGGGGATACAAGTCCTTTAGCAAAGCCAGAGCCGACAAGGGCTTGTCGGCAGGCAAGACAGCGCTGACCGTCAAGCCTTCCATACCTTGCGGATTGATCTGTGTTTTGCCGGAGTACTGGCGAGTGATATGCTCCAGAGCCTGCGTCAAAGGCACATGCTCCAGAAGCAACTGCCGCTGGTCCCAAGTGCGCATGACACGGCTTACATCGGTCTGGCGGTTCGCCCCCAGGCCTTGCGCATTGATCTGCACCTGATCGCCTGGCCCCAACTCGCGAGCGGCTTGCGGGCCCTGGGGGCGCGGATAAACCAGCACCCGAGAAGATAGCACCGTCAACAGCGTGCCTTGCGGCTGTTCCTGCACAATAAATTCAGTTCCCAAGGCTTGCGATACCGCCTGGCTGCTCAAGACCCGCAAGGGTCGATCCGGCTGCTTGGCTACCACCACCCGGACCTGCCCTTCCAGCAGCTCAATATCCCGGTACTGCTTGCTATACAAAATCTTGACCTTTGATGCTCCGGCCAACTCCAAACGAGTGCCATCCTCCAGCACCACACTGCGCCATTCTCCGGCAGCGGTCTGTACGGACTGATTGGACCAGGGCAATACAAAGGCCAGAATCGGCAAGATAAACACCACAGCCCAGAGCAGCAGCATCATGCCCTGACGCCAATCACGCAACAGCTTGGGACGCGCCGACAATCCTGCATCCAGCGCACTACGGCCAGGGGTGGTATTGGCCTGTACCGCCAGTTTTCTGACTCTGCCCAAGACCGCTTCCATACCTGCAGCCGCCGCTTCGTGACGCGGGTCCTGCGCACGCCAGGCCATGAATTCGGCTTGGGCCTGTTCGGTGAATTGTTCGGGATCAGACAAGAGCACAACCCATTGGGCGGCCTGTCGCTCTATCTCCTCGTTGGACATGGGGCTCAAGCTGGAATCAAGGTCTGAACATGGAGCAAAGCCTGCACCAGATCATTACGCACAGTGCGTTCGCTAACCCCCAAGCTCTTGGCCACGCTTGATTGCGTTTCCCCATCCAGATAGCAGCTCAGGAACACCATGCGAGCCCGCGCGGGCAACTCGTCCAAAGCCTGAGCCAACAAGGCCAGCGCCTCCAGGGTTTGGGCGCACTGCTCTGCCGAGGGTGCTTGCGCCCCTTCGGCCAAGGTCGCCTCCAAGGCTTCCAGATAGGCTTGCTCAACAGCCATGCGTCGGCTGCGATCAATTAACAGCCTTCTGGCCGTGGTAGCCAGAAACGCACGAGGATGACGTAAATGATGAACGGTAGAGGGGGCCAACAGCAGACGCACAAAGGTGTCCTGCACCAGATCTTCCGCCGTAAAGCTGCAATGCAGACGCGCGCGCAACCACCGCAATAACCAGCTACGGTGATCTTGATAGAAATCTCCCATCCCTATGGGCGCTGACGAATAGTCCATAGACCCTGATCAAACTAATCAATAATAATTCTCATTCCAAAATTATGACATGAAAAGGCAGGGATTCTGATTGCGAGCGCCGCAAGCGTCGTCTGCTCACGACAGATCATCGATGAAAACAACTGTTCGCCCTGCAGGGCCGTAAAAAAAAGAAGTGCGTTCAGGCTGCAATCAAAAAGACGGACATAGCTATAAAGCCATGCCCGCCCAACGATCTCTGCACAGATCATTGCTGCGGCGCCGGAGTACGCCCCGAATGTCAGGGGCATCTGCCAAGCTCTTACATCACAAAAGAAGGCAGTGTCAGCACGGCATGAGTGGGCTGGTAGCGAAAGCCTTCTACATCGTTCAGACGGGCTTTGGCACGACGGGACAGATGCTTGAGGACTTGGCTGCGCTCCACGGTGGGCAGTGTGGACAGTGCATTTTCGATGGTGCGACCGGACAGGTCGTTGAGTGCGTAAGCAAACTCGCGAGCGCCGTGGGTTTGCAGCAGCTCCAGCAGGTAGCCTTGACGCTGGCGGGATGCGGCCAGGCGCAGAGCGTCTTGCAGAGCGTTGTTGTGTGGGGTGGAACGAAACAGGTTGAGGCGGAACATAGCATTCTCCTTCGGACACAGGGGTCCAGAAAGAGTGCTCACCTCATCAGAGGGGCCCGCTTTGTGGTCCAGTGTCCAATTGACTGGTCATTAAGGAGGCTTGTCCTTTACAGGAACAAAGCCATAAAGAAGGATCAGGGTCCATTTACTTTTAAACGTGAGTAGTTAAAAAAGAAGGTGCAACGGTTTTTGCACCAACAGTATTTTCGCATCTGAGTGTGGGCTTGTCCGCCAGGCATTGGCACACGTTCCATCGCCTTGCAGACATCAAATTTATACTTAGGGATATGTCTCCTGAGCCGTCCCCACAAGCACTCAGCCCTGCCCGACCTTCCTGCGCCAGGGCCAGTGAGAACACGGACTCAGGTGCAGGAAACCGGCCATTTCATTAGAAGTGATGCGTCACACCCAAAGCCACACGGCTGCTACGCGGTTCGCTGGCACTGGCTGCCGTTTCCATATCAAAGCGACGTCCTTGAGCCGCAAAGGCATAGACGCTGGTTCGGGGCGACAAGGCATGCACATAGCCCACAGACATAACCTGAATGCGACGTGCGCGCTCATCGGTATCCTCCCAGGTCCAGTTCGGACGGCCCAAAGACCATTGCAGCTGGAACTCGCCCTTGCCTACAGGAATCGCCGTGCCCACATACCAGGTGTCCAGTCGGCCACCGTTGATGAACTCCGCCGGGCCCAAGCCTTCCAAGCCCTTGTCTTGCAGATGGGCAGGACCATCATCACCATTCAGGCCCACGAAGCCATTGCTCTGACGGCTCCAGCCAACTGCAAGGCGGGCTACCTCAAAGTCATAGCTCGCGCCCAATTGCCAGGCCGTAGGACGATGGGACTCGACACGACTCAAGCCCTCGTAACTGGCCCCCAACAGCCAGGGGCCGTCCTCGTAGCGCAAAGCGAGGCTATAGAGCTTGCTGCGAGACCCTCCCAGGCCCTGCTCGCCCACATCCGCGCTATAGCTAGCGCCTAACTGCATACCCGCCCATTCCGGGCTGCGCCAGCTGAACTGATTGGAGATCTGGTAGTTGTCCGAAGCACGCATCAAAGCGCCCATACCAAAGTCTTTCCAGGAACCCACTTCAATGGCAGAGACAAATTCCTGGCCCACGGTGTACTGGCGCCCAAAACGCAGCTCACCCCAGTTATCACTGCCCAGACCCAGCCAGGCCTGATAGTTGAACAGACGCTCGGAATCCTCGGCCCGGCCTGTAGCCAGATCAATACCGCTTTCCAGATTAAAGGTGGCGCGCAGCCCATCGCCCAGATCCTCATGGCCGCGAATCCCCCACAGCGAGTCCGTCTGCCCACCGCTTAATACGTCGCGCTGCGAGCCTTCACCGCTCACGCGAGTCCAACCCAAACCGGCATCCAAAGTGCCATAGAGCTGCACCGAGGTTTCAGCATGGCTGTGGCTGGGCATCATCAGCGCTCCTGCAAGACCAAACAGGGCCACGCCAGCTGCCAAAGAAGCGGCTTTGCTCAATTGAAAAGGACTGCACTCCAGCACACGACGCCAGCCGCAGGCCACAGGAACAGGTTCACGCATCAGAACTCCTAACAAGGTTTGATTACCCGTCGCCACCACCACACCTTGTGCGGTCCCGGCCACAACCCGGTCGCCCATGGCGCATGTATCGGGAGCAGCCTGCAAAATGGCGCGGTTCAGAATCAGGTGATCCTGATGGATCAAGCGCAGATCCGCCGGCACGTAATCACCGGCAGACAACAGCACGATATCGCCAGTCACGAGCATACGAGCCGGCACGCGGGACTGGTGATCCCGTGCCAGATCGTACATAGTCAAATCGCGGCGCACCTGACAGGTTTGTTTTTTCATGGTCTGGACCACTTGGGTCAGATCAGCGGGGCTGGAACGCAGTACCCGTACTTGATTGGGGCCGTTCTGTATAAGACGGCGCAACACTTCATCAAAGGCCAAGCCATGGCGCTGGGTACTCAAGGCTTGCAACACTTGTGGCACGCTGCGGGTAGCGTAGTAGCTCAGCGCACAGTGGGCGCGGCGTACCAGACGCACCGGGCTCTGGTGTACGACGGCGCTGTGATCGGGATGGAAAAACCGGCTTGCATTCATGGGTACCTCTACACATTGGTGCAGGGACGGCCACCCCGCTCTGAAAAGCTAAGGATGTGTTTACCGTCGCAGTGGAAAGACAAAAATCGCGAATTGATTCGGGTAGGAGTTAGCGCCTAACCAGGCCAGCACACAGCACTCCCCCTTAACGCAACGCGCCCGATTTCTTGATTGTCCAGATCGGTACCGCCGTCAACACCAACACGGTCACCAACTGCACCCACATGGTGCCCTCCCAAGATAACTCGGGCATGACATGGAAGTTCTGACCGTACCAGTTGATCAAGGCTGTACCGGGCACCAGCAAGGCCCACAGCACCGTAAAGACCTTGGTCACGTTCAGGTCGCTCATGGCCACGGACTCTCCGGCGGCACGCCAATGAAAACGCTGGCGTTCAATGGCGAAATGCGCACGGCGCTGCATGCCTTCAATGGCGGCAATCAGCTCGTCCACTCGGCTCAACTCCAGGCTTTTTTCCTGATACACCCAGCGGCGCAAGCGTTGTGCGGCCTGCTCCAGATCGTCAATGGAATGCATCACATGAGACAGCGGTTTGTGCAGAGTTGCCATATGGCTGTCCAGATCAATCATGTCCTCGGCACCGCGCGAATAGTCCGTGCCAACATTGGACAAAAAGCCGCGCAAGGACAGGGTCGAGACACTCAGGCCCTGATCAATACGGTCCAGCACTTGCGAGGTCTGCGCCAGCAATTGATACAGCAAAGTCAAAGCCAGGGCATGGGAGCTGGCCAAGGACATTTCCTGGGCACTCAAGCGCTCCAGAGCCTGGCCGGGACGCAGCAGACGATGGCCAGTTTCCACGGTATACAAAGGCTGATCGTCCTGCCCCAAACACCAGATCAGGTCAGACACCTGCATCTGTTCGTCACTCACTCGCACACAGCGTATGCGTGTGGCCATCCCCAGGCTGGCCTGGGCTTGTGGCAACAAATCCACGCGATACAACTTGCCCAGATCTTCCAGCGCCTGACGGTCAGGGGCCTGCAAGCGCCGCCAGGAAGCCATATCCTTGAAACGGGCCGTCATCGCATCCACCCTTTACGCTTTACATAGGCCAAGGGAGCCAAGGCAAATACGGCGGTCATGCCCATGACCAGCCACTCGCCACCGATAATTTCCAGCTCAGGCATATTGGCAAAGTTCTGGCCGTAAAACGCCGCGATCAGCGTAGGCGGCAAGAACACCGCAGTAACCACTGTAAAGACCTTGATCACCTGGTTCTGCTTCAAATCCAGCGTGGTCATCAAGGACTGCTGCAAGTTGCGGATCTTGTCGTGCTGAAAGCGGGCATAGCGACGCAAGCTTTGAATATCCGAGAGCAACATGGACAGGTTCTCTGCGCTTTCGCCACCGGGCGTACGACGCAGCCAACGGCCTGCGCGAGCCAGCATCAATTGCCCTTCCACGGTTTTGGCGACCAGTTCCTCGGCCTCACCCAGACCGATAGCGGTACTGGCAATATCCGCTACCCCGGCCTGACGGCCGGAGGTATCAAAGCCGCCACTGGCTGCCGCCACCGTATCGCTGCGCTCGTCCAGACGCCCGGCAATATCGGAAATCGTGGCACGAGCCTGGTCGTTCAGAGCCTGCAGGATCATGAACAGAATTGACGCGGGGCTGGGCGCAGCTTGTCCGGCCTCTGCCATGGCGTTCAACTGCTGGCTGACTCGCTCCAAGGTATCAACCCGCACGTCCTGCTCCACGCTGATCAGGCGGTCCTTGCTCAAGGCGAACAGCAGGCTGGTTTCGCGGTACTGCTGGCCCTGACGTATCACCATCTCCACGGGAATCAGAATAAAGCCCGCTTCTTCCGCGGCAGCACGGCCCCGTTTGACGCTCAGGTCCAGGCCCAGTTTGGCTTGCGCCTCGGCCAGTTCATCGTGCCGGCTGGCCGACAGTTGCAACCATGCCGTTTTTTGCCCGCGCTTGTCGCTCAGGCTGGACACCACCGCGCCCCCGTGTTTTTTTTCAGTCATGGCTTAGTCCTCACTTTGTACCTGTTCCGCTTCCGGGGAAACCATGTAGTGGCCATACAAATGCAGACCGGCAAAACTGCCCAGAATCAGGATGTACAGCACCACCACCGCAATCATGATTTCGCGCTCGATATGCGCGGTGCGTGGGCGGTTGGCACGCGCCCGGTCAATGGCCTGACGGCGCTGCTGGACGGCCGCGTTGGAATCCGACTGCAGGCTCAAGTCTTCATTCCAAACCAGTCCGCGTAATTTATCCGAGCCTGCCGTTGCCACCTCGGTACTGCTTTTCAGTGTGTTCAACATACGAAATTCTTCCCATTCATTTAAGTATCAAAGGCAGCGCGCTCTAGCGCAGCCAGCCCCGGTGTTTCACATAGATCAGCGGCAACATGGAGAACAAGGCGGTGGAAATAATCCCCACTATCTCGGCGTGCTCCCATTGCAGAATCGGCATATAGGCAAAGTTCATGCTGTAGTAGGTTGAAATCAGCATGGCGGGCAGGAACACGGCGGTCACCACCGAGAACACTTTCACAATCTGGTTCTGCTTCACGTTCAGCGCCATATTGTTGGTGGTCTGCAAAAGGCGGACGCGGTCGTGCACAAAGTTCACCTGCTTTTCCACGGCCTCGATGTCGTCGATCAGGGTATGAAAAACAGGCTTCAGTTTTTCCTGATCTGCGGGTAAACGCGCCAGGGCATGACGAGCAGCCATGGCCAGCTGCAATTGGCTTTCCAGGCAGTCGGACAAGAGTTCTTCTACTTCGCTCAAATCCATCTGGGTGGAGACCACATCACTGACGCCAAAGTCCCGGTCCTTGGTTTCCAGGCTGTTGAGCACGGCGTTGGTCTGAGTCAGCACTTTGCCCAGATCGTGGCTCAGGGAGTCCAGCAGTTCATCGGTAGCATCGTTAATGGATTGCAAAATCACCGCAAAGCTTTCAAAGGCATCGTTCTCGCGACCATCACGCTGCAAGCGCTGCAGGGCCTGGGCCAGTGGCTTGGGGCTGGGATCAGGTTCAATGGACACCAAGGCTTCGCGGCTCAGGATGAACACCACACGGCTGGCTTTCTTCTGACCCTTGTCCACGTTCAGAAACGTCACAGGCACAAAGCTGAAGGGGCCTTCCTGTGTGGGACTGTTCTGCAAGGTCTGTGGAATTTCCACGCCCAGCTTTTTACGAAGGCCACTGATCTGCTCGGTGGCATGGATGCTGATGCGCATCCAGTTATTGGGCTGGCCGTCGTTGCCAAAGAGCGGCGGCGTTTTACCTTGGTCCGTCATTGTTGATCTCCATCAGAACGGGTCTCTTGGGTGCTGGACGCATCGGGCGACGGCGTCGTGGTACCCATGTAAAAGCTGGAATGCGAGCCGGAGGTAGAACTGGTCCGGGTTTCCAGGTGCGAGTTGCTGAAAAACAGCCAGCTCACCACCACAATCAAAATGCCCCACGAAGACAGCAGCATGGAAAAGGACAGACGCTCGTAGCGCGACCAACGCTTGCGACCCTTGAGCGGTGCAACACTGGGGCGACGCGCCGAGCGGGTCCAGACCTGGGCGGCCAGCGAGTTGTCCTGATACGGTTTGCTGCTCAAGGAAGAGGGAATGGTTTGCGGCATAGCACTCTTTTGGGTTGATGAAAGCCACAGCAGCCGTCCATGACGGTGCGAGCCCCGCATGGGCTGGTCTGCTGTGACAGGTTGAACAGAAAAGGGGTAGGGTCCAGTGCTCAAGAGCGCTGGGGCTGGCGATACTCACGCAGCCAGTCCTGCGTGCCGTAGCGGTGCGGGAACAGGGTGAACAGGCTGGGCGACGGGCCATGAGTGCGGCGGCGACCCAAATGCCCTACTCGCACGCCGGTATGCATGGCGTTGTAGACCTGACTGCGATCAAACTCGGGAAGCATGGCCAGAACATCGGCGCGGACACGAGCCGAAAGCTCGGGCAAGGCCTGGGCAAAAGCCAGGGTGCCGTGCGAGGCCAGCAAGTCGCACACGGCGACAGGGCGGTAAGTGGCGACAGCCATACGCAAAGCGCGCTGCAAGCTATCGTGAGGGCGGGAAAACAGCATGAGATTCTCCTGGGCACACGGCCACAGAAGCGCCCCACACGTCTTAGACCGTGAGGAACCTGGAGCCGGTGCTCAATTCGCAATGGGGTTTCATGCGGACATGAAACGCGGGGCGCAACGCAAATGTGCGTCTTTCAGATTCAGGGTCAGGGCCCAAGAACGTGCTCCTTTAACAATCAAACAATGCCAATCGAACTCAAGCCCCAGGTACATCAGCACCTGAGGCTTGTGTCCGAGCGATAAAACAGAAAGAACGGATGAAATCTACGGATCCCTCAAGAAAAATCCCGTTCTTGAGGAACAACAGAATTTTCGCATCGCAACTCTGGCAGGGCCAGCCTGCATTGGGGCCTTGCGCATGGCCTTAAACATAAGGCAAATATGCCAAGGTATATATTTGCCACAGCCACAGGCCAATCAGGCTCGCATCCGTGGCCAGCCCCCTGCCCGAGCCAAATCCCTACCGCACACCAGCAAGCCGGCATACGGGTTTTCCTGCGGGCACCGGCCAAATGGATTATTCTTGCAGTGTTTGCCCAGCAAAAAACCAATTCTTTATCCGTCAACAAAGACGGATGCGCAACAAAGCACCACCATGACCCAAACAGTGAACAACGATCCCTTTATCCTGGCCGGAACCAGCTACCAATCCCGGCTATTGGTAGGCACCGGTAAATACAAAGATTTTGATGAAACTCGTCAGGCTATTGAAGCCAGCGGCGCTGAAATTGTGACGGTGGCCATTCGCCGCACCAATATCGGCCAGAACGCCAACGAGCCCAATCTGCTCGATTACCTGCCCCCCTCCAAATACACCCTGCTGCCCAACACCGCGGGTTGCTATACCGCCGAGGACGCCGTGCGTACCTTGCGTCTGGCCCGCGAACTGCTGGACGGCCACAAACTGGTCAAACTGGAAGTGCTGGGCGACTCCGGCAATCTGTTCCCCAATATGCCCGAAACCTTGAAAGCCGCCAAAACCCTGGTGGATGAAGGCTTTGATGTGATGGTGTATTGCGCCGACGATCCTATCCAGGCCCGTATGCTGGAAGAGATTGGCTGTGTGGCCATCATGCCCTTGGCCTCCCTGATCGGTTCGGGCATGGGCATCATCAACCCCTGGAACCTGCGCCTGATCATCGATCAGAGCAAGGTGCCTGTGCTGGTCGATGCCGGTGTCGGTACAGCCTCGGATGCGGCTATTGCCATGGAACTGGGCTGTGATGGTGTCCTGATGAACACCGCGATTGCCGGTGCCCGCCAGCCTGTGATGATGGCCAGCGCCATGAACCTGGCTGTACAAGCCGGTCGTCAGGCTTATCTGGCTGGCCGTGTGCCCCGCAAATACTACGATGCCGACCCCAGCTCCCCCACCGAAGGCCTGATTCACTCCCGTACCTGATTGAGACATGATTCCCAACACGCTGACCATTGCCGGGGTTGACCCCTCCGGCGGCGCCGGTATTCTGGCTGATGTCAAAGCCATGAGCGCCCTGGGTGCTTATGCCACCGCTGTGATTGCCGCTTTGACGGCACAAAATACTCAAGGGGTAACCGGTATCAGCCCGGTTCCTGCCGACTTTGTGCGCCAGCAGATTGATACGCTGTTTGCCGATGTGCGCATTGATGGTGTCAAGATCGGCATGTTGGGCCAGGAGGCCGTCACCACCGTGGTGGCCGAGCGCATGGCTCACTTCAAACCCAGGCATCTGGTGCTGGACCCGGTCATGATCGCCAAAAGCGGCGATCATCTGCTGGAAAAGTCGGCCGTCCATGCCCTGCGTGAACAGTTAGTGCCCCAGTGCACCATGATCACGCCCAATCTGCCCGAAGCCGGTGTCCTGCTGGACGCCCGCCCGGTAGAAACCGTCAAGGAAATGCGTCAGGCTGCCGAGCGTCTGCGTCGCCTGATGAATCACAGCGATCAACGCTGGGTCTTCCTGAAAGGCGGTCACCTGCCCGGTTCGGACTGCATAGACCTGCTGCACGATGGCGACAAGATGATCGAAATGCCCGCCAAACGTATTGATACTGCCAATACGCACGGCACCGGCTGCACCTTGTCGGCTGCGCTGGCCGCCCTGCTACCCCAATACAGCAATGTGCCTGACGCTGCTCTGGCTGCCAAAAAGTACTTGTACGAAGCCATTGCCCGTTCGGGTGAACTGACAGTGGGCAGCGGACACGGTCCGGTGCATCACTTCCATAAACTGTGGCCATCGTCCTGATACGTGCCGTTTGATCGGGCCGCTTGAAGGCCCCTGTCTTATGTCTACACTTGGAATTATTGTCGCCATGCGCGAAGAGCTGGAGATTGTGCTGGAGCGCTTGCAAGAGCCCCAGACCATCCAGCGCGCCGGCATGGATTTTCATCGCGGCAGCTATCTGGGCAAGCCCGTTGTGGCCGTAGTTTGCGGCGTGGGCAAGGTCAACGCCGCCGCCTGCACCCAGATGCTGATCTCGGAATTTGCCGTGGGCAGCATTATCAATATCGGCATTGCGGGTGCGGTTGAACCCAACATCCGACCGGGCGATATCGTCATTGCCGATACCCTGGTCCAGCACGATGTGGAACTGAAAGCCCTGGGTCTGGCGCCGGGACAGGTTTTCCGTCTGGATACCTTCGATTTCCCCGCTGACCCCGCCCTGCTGACCGTGGCTCAAACCGCCGCCCAGCAGATCGAAGGCCACCAGGTCCATACGGGCCGAATTGTTACCGGCGACCAATTTATCGCATGTAACGATAAAATACAGTGGTTAAGCGCCACCTTCAACGCTTTAGCCTGCGAAATGGAAAGTGGCGCCATTGCCCAGGTGTGCTATCTGAACAAGGTACCTTTTGTCTGCATACGCAGTATTTCAGACAATGCCAACAGTGAAGCGCACATGGATTTTGATACCTTCTTGCCCATTGCCGTCAACAACGCCAGCACCTTGCTCCATGCAATGGTGCCGTCCTGCTAAGCCCAACTGCGCATCTTTATCGATGTGCTGGCTTATAATCGGCTCTTTGCCAAGCCTTTAGTTTTCTGGAAGCTATGAACCATTTTGCGCTGTCTGAACTCGAACGTGCCCGTTACTACATGGTGGAACAACAAATCCGTCCCTGGAACGTATCCGACGAAAAAGTGCTGCAAGCATTGGTCGAGGTCCAGCGCGAACGCTTTGTTCCCTCGTCCTTGCGCCCTTCGGCCTTTTCGGACACCGAGCTGCCACTGATCATCAATGCCGTGGACACGCACGAGACCATGCTCTCGCCCAAAGTCGAAGCCCGTCTGGCTCAAGAGCTGCTGCTGCAGCCTAGCGACGGTGTGCTCGAAATTGGTACCGGCTCGGGCTACCAGGCTGCTTTGCTGGCTCACCTGTCCCAACAAGTTACCTCCATCGAAATTGACAGCAAGCTGGCCGCTTTCGCCCAGGAAAACCTGCAGCGCAACAATGTGCGCAACGTCAAGGTTGAAGTGGGTGACGCACACGCAGGCTGGGGCACCACCGAATACGACGCCATTCTGGTCACCGGCTCCGTGCCCACCATTCCTGATGCTTTGAAGTACCAGCTCTGTATCGGCGGCCGTCTGGTTGTAGTGGTCGGTCAAAACCCGGTCATGACGGCTGTACGTATTACTCGCACCAGCGCGGCCAGCTTCGAGACGACCCCCCTGTTCGACACCTGGATCAAACCTTTGCGCGGCACCGCCGTTTCGCAATTCCGCTTTTAAGCACATATGCGGTTCATGACTCCCTTGCGCCTGGCATTGCTTTCGCTGCTTGCCTTAAGTAGCACCGCCCAGTCGCAAGATCTGCTGCAGGCCTGGAACCAGGCCCTGGCACATGAACCGCAGTTTGGCGCTGCGCAAGCTGCGCATCAAGCCGATCAGGAACAAGTACCCCAAAGCCGGGCACAACTGTTGCCACAGATCAGCGCCATCGGCACAGCCGAACTGCAGGAGCGTCGTCAAACCAGCAAGCTGTCCAATCAGCATTCCAGTGACCGAGCTGCCTGGACCTTGACGCTGAGCCAACCCGTGTACAACCGTAATGCCTGGGCCCGTTACGAACGTGCCCAATTACTGGCGCAGGGTGCGGATATTCAGCTGACGCTGGATCGGCAGGATTTGATGCTGCGCGTCAGCCAAAGCTATTTTGATGTGCTGGCTGCGCAAGATACGCTGTCCACCCTGAAAGCCCAGCAAGCCGCCATTGACGAGCAATTGCGCGCTGCTGATCAGAACTTTCAACTGGGCGGCACCACGATTACCGATACCTACGAAGCCAAATCGCGCCTGGACCTGACCCGGGCTGGCGTCTTGCAGGCTGAAAATGCCTTGCAAGTGGCTCAGGACAAGCTGGCTGCGCTGACGCTGGAGCGTTATGACACGCTGGCGCGCCTGCGCGAGCCTTTGCGTCTTCCCGCCCCGCAGCCTGCGAATTTGCAAGACTGGCTGGATCAGTCCAGCCAATCCGGCTTGACCGTGGCACTGGCTGATATCAAGGCCCGTGCTGCCGAAGAGCAGTTGAAAAGCACCCAGGCCCTGCACGAGCCCACCCTGGCTCTGAAAGCCCAAACCGGCAGCGGTAGCGACCAGACTCTGTTTGGCCAAGCGGGCGGTGGCCCACGTTCGCTGAACAGCGCTCTGGGTCTGGAGTTAAGCATCCCGATTTTCCGTGGTGGTGAAACCAGCTCGCAAGTACGCGAACAAAGCTCGCGCCTGCAACAGGCCCGCTACGATCATCAGTTCGCTATTCAGCAATCCATCCAGCAGACGCGCCAGTACTTCTCTGGCGTCACCACAGGCCTGGTCCGTGTGCAGGCACTGGAAGCAGCCACCAAATCCAGTCAGGATGCCCTGGAGGCCAACAAACTGGCTTACGAGGTCGGTGTACGTGTAAACATCGATGTACTCAATGCCCAGCAGCAGTTGTACGAAGCGCAACGTAGCTTGGCCCAAGCGCGTTACGAAGTTCTGATGAACAGCCTGCGCCTGAAAGCAGCCAGCGGCACCTTGAACGAAAACGACCTGCGTGCTGTCAACGATCTGCTTGAACCGGCATCCTGAAGCCTGCGCTGGCAAAAAATACAGACTAGGCACCGCAATCTGGCCTTTAAAGCGAGACCTCTCCAGCCAGATTTAATATCTCCGAAATATGCTCAATATCTGCCTCTGAGGCAGACACGCCAAGCAAACCAGATCAAGCACGAGGGTCACATCAAACCTTGTTCAGTCACTGACAGTGGCATCAGCAACCCAGTCTGGCTTGGGCCCAATGCCCCGGCATATCTCAAACGCCAAGCAATCCTGGGCATCAGCAGAACCTCGAGCTCACGACTTAGAAGCAAAAAAAATCCCGGACCAAGCCGGGATTCAACACATCAATTTGTCCTGCGCTTTTAGTCGCGCAGCTTCTTGACCAGTGCTGTCGTGGAACGCTGGAACTCGAAGGGAATTGCGACAGCATCACCACCCCAGCTACGCACCAAGGCCGTTTCAGGCAAGGCTTCCATATCGTAGTCGCCACCCTTGACGATCAGGTCCGGGCGCAGTGCTGCGATCAAGGCTTCAGGCGTGTCCTCGTCAAACAGGACCACCGCATCCACGCAGGCCAATGCAGCCAGCAAGGCGGCGCGATCCTGCTCGGGATTGATGGGACGCTCCGGCCCCTTGTTCAGACGGCGCACCGAGGCATCGGTATTCACACCGACAATCAGCGAGGCACCCAATTGGGCAGCCTCGTCCAGGTAGCTGACATGCCCACGGTGCAAGATATCAAACACACCGTTGGTAAAGACCAGCGGGCGCGCCAGGCGCCCCTGCTCCACCGCTTCACGCAAGGCGTCCAGACCCATCACCTTGGCCTCGAAACGTGCGCTCATATCAAGCCTGCACCAGCGTCGAATCAGAGCCGACCTGACGTGCCAGATCCTTGCGGTAGCGGTTCAGTTCCTGCACGGTCTCGAACGAGCTCCCCATCAGCAGCGACATATTGTGCAAGATGCGCGAGCTGACCTTGTGCTCCCATTCCTTGTCGAAACGAATCTGCGTATCCAGCCAGTTTTCCAACCAACCGGGCGATGGCAGCTTGGACTGCACGGTATCTTCCGGGAACATGGCTTTGTTCACGTGCAAGTTGGTGGGATGCAGCGCCTGAGCGGTGCGATGGGCCGAAGCCATCAGAACGCCAATCTTGGAGAAAGCCAGACGGGCTTGCAGGCCAAATTCCTGGCCCTTGTGCACCAGGGCACGCTTCATGTAGCGCAAGTAAGCACCGGCGTGACGAGCCTCGTCCTGAGCCACGATCTTGTAGATGGCCTTGATCACCGGCTCGGTATGCCAGTCGGCAGCACGGCGGTACCAGTGGTTCAGGCGCACTTCGCCGCAAAAGTGCAGCATCAGCGTTTCCATGGCCGGGGCCGGATCGAAGTCAAAACGCACCTTGTGCAGTTCTTCTTCGGTAGGCATCAGCTCGGGGCGGAAACGGCGCAGGTATTCGATCAGAACCAGCGAGTGCTTTTGTTCTTCAAAGAACCACACGGACATAAAAGCGCAAAAATCGCTGTCATCTTTATTGTCACGCAGGAACATTTCGGTAGCAGGCAAGGCTGCCCACTCGGTAATGGCGTTCATTTTGATGGTGTAGGCTTGCTCGTCTGTAAGCTTGCTGCCATCAAAGTCATCCCACGGTATGTCATGCGCAAAATTCCAGCGCACCGCTTCCATGGATTTAAATAAGTCATGGTAAAGCATAACGATTCCTAAAAAGAATCAAGCGGTTCCTTGAGGGCGGCCATTCACCGTCCGGAAGGCGCCGGAAAGCGCCAGCTTAGCAATCAGCTGGCGGACCTGCGTCTATCGTAGAACCTGCAGTTATCAGAAATATGTCAGCCACAAAAAAACTGACGCGTTGCGGGGTCGTCACACTTATCGCCCCACCAAAGCCCAGATGGCCACCCCGACCGCAACCGCCAATACAGCACATAAGACAGTCAATAATCGGTTGGTCTGCTGCTGCGACTGGCGCAGCAGCTTGAGTTCCTGGTTCAACGCCTGCCCTGTCTCTGGCCTATTCAAAGCGGAATACACCAGACGCGGAAGCTGCGGCATGATCTGGGCCCACTGCCCTGCTTCCTGTTTCAAACGCGAATAAAAGCCCGATGGACCAATACGCTGGTACATCCACTTTTCCAGATAAGGTTTGGCGGTATCCCACAGATCCAGCTCCGGATCCAGATCCCGCCCCATCCCTTCCACATTCAGAAGGGTTTTCTGCAGCAGCACCAGCTGCGGCTGAATTTCTACATTGAACCGGCGCGAGGTCTGGAACAGGCGCAACAGCACTTGCCCCAGCGAGATCTCGGACAAGGGCCGATCAAAATACGGTTCACATACCGCGCGTACCGAGCCTTCCAGCTCCTCTTCACGGGTTTCAGGTGGCACCCAGCCGGACTCGATGTGCAATTGAGCCACCCGGCGGTAATCGCGCCGGAAAAAAGCCAGGAAGTTTTGCGCCAGATAGTTTTTGTCGAACTCGGACAGCGAACCCACAATGCCAAAGTCCAGGGCAATATAACGGCCCAAGCTCTCCGGTGCATCCGAGACATAAATATTGCCGGGGTGCATGTCAGCATGGAAAAAACCGTCAGTAAACACCTGGGTGAAGAAAATCTCCACCCCTTTGCGGGCCAGATCCTTCAAATCCACATTGGCGGCGCGCAGGCGATCGATCTGGTTGACCGGGATGCCCTTCATGCGGTCCATGGTGAACACGGTCGAGGCGCAATAGTCCCAATGCACTTCAGGCACGATCAAAAGCTGGGTACGCTCTACATCTTTGGTGAAGTTGCGGCGTAGCTGACTGCAGTTGGAGGCTTCGCGTATCAGGTCCAGCTCGTCGTTCAGGTACTTGTCGAACTCGGCCACCACTTCGCGCGGTTTCAGGCGACGGGCATCCGGGCCCAGCCGTTCCATGAACGCAGCCAGCACGCGCATCAGACGCAAGTCTTTATGGATGACCTCACGCATGCCAGGGCGCAACACCTTCACGGCTACTTCGCGGCCATTATGCAGCTCGGCAAAGTGAACCTGCGCAATCGACGCCGAAGCGATGGGTTCGCGATCAAACTTCTGGAACAGCTCGTAAGGCGAAGCACCCAGGGCCTTCTGAATTGTGGCTTCCGCCACCTCCGAAGGGAATGGCGGCACGCGGTCCTGCAGCAACGCCAGTTGCTCGGCAATATCCAGCGGGATCAAATCCCGGCGAGTGGAGAGCACCTGGCCGAATTTAACGAAGATGGGCCCCAGACTTTCCAGGGCCAGCCGTAAACGTACGCCACGTGGCAGCTTGGGTTTGCGACCCAGGCGCACAATGCGCAACATACGTGATGCCCAAGGGTGGCGGATGCTCGATAGCACCAGCTCGTCCAGGCGATAACGGAATACAACCAGCAAAATGGTCAGCAGACGACACAAGGAGAACATGCTCAGGACTCCCGCCGACGCGCGTCAAGACGTTTCAAACGCTGGTCCAGTTCGTCCAGGCGTTGGACCAAACCAGCCGATTGCTCGCGCATCCGTTCCAGTTCGGGGCGGGTAACCAGCAAGGCGCTTTCTTCAGTCAGGTATTCGCTGGCATTACCTGCCAGACGCTGGCCCAGATCCCTTAACCCGGAAAAGGCCCGGCGCGCCCCGCTGAACAGGCGCACCGCCATGACATCACCCACGATTTTGGCCAGATCGTGTTCGGCATCCCAGCGCAGATTGGCCGCCAGGTCCGACACCAGATTGGCCAGCCCGGCCTCGCCTTGCACATGCATTAACTGGGCGACACGGCTGAAATCGCCGTCTTGAAGGATTTGTGGCAGTTCAGGCAGCTTGTCCTGAGGCAGTGTCAACGTGACATCCGGCACGACGGCAGGATGGCCTTGCTCCAGCTTTCCTTGAGAGCTGATGGTGTAGACCAGTTGCAAACGGCCCACAATCAGCGACACGGTTTTACCTGCATGGCTGCGCAAACGCTCACGCGCCCAATCCTCGCGATCAAGCAAGGCATTGAGCAAACGCACGCCCACGGCGCCAGGTTCTAGGAATGAAGGGATACCAAGCATGTCCATGCAAGTCTACTGCCGGGGCGAGTAAACCAGTCCAATTAAAACAGCCAGTTTAACCCGACACAGACACGGCCGGATGTACAGGGCGACAGGAACACGGGCAGATGGGATCACAGCGAAACGGGTGCGCTCATAACAGAACAGCCGCCTGGGTAAGAAGGCGGCTGTCTGTATAGATAGAGATCAAGCGTTGGGGTCAACCGGGATCTGCTGAATACCAGCCAGCAGCCAGCCTGCGCCGTCGGCCTTGAACAGATTCCAGACTTCCTCAAAGCGGAAAGCCTCTGCACCCACTTCTTCACGCAGCATACCGGAGTAGCGCACGCTGGCCAGGTGGCCGTCGGCTACTTTTTCGATACCCAGCAGTTCTGCATTGAGCAGTACCACTTGAGTCACGTTCTCGCCTTGGCGCTGAGCGATTTGAGGAGCGGCTTCCTTGAGCAGGTCGTCGGTCAGGAAGGTACGCAGTTGTTCCACGTCGCCCTTGTCCCACAGTTTCTGGATTTCCACGAACTGGGTCTTGGCATTGGCCAGGAACGTAGGCGTGTCAAAATCACCGGGGATGAACCAGCTTTCGTCTACTGGCGGCGCTGGAACAGCGGCGGCAGCAGCGGGCTGAGCAGCTGGAGCGGCAGCAGGCATAGGTGCTGGCGCAGCTTGGGGCTGCTTCCATGGGCTAGGAGCAGGATCAGCATTGCGCATCATGGACTGACCACCGGCTTGTTGCATGGCAGGACGAGCAGCCGAGCCACGCAGACGACGCACGATGAACAGAACGGCGAAGATCACCAGACCGATCAACAAGAGGCTGGACATCATTTCCAGGAAAGCACCGCCCAGACCCATGCTGGACAGCAAGGCGGCAATACCCAGACCAGCGGCGATGCCGGCGATCGGGCCCAGGAAGCGGGACATGCCCGACTTGGCAGCAGTACCAGCCGCAGCCGTACCGGCAGCAGCGGCACCCGCAGCAGGCGTAGCCGAGCGAGTCGCGTTATTCGCTGCAGCAGGAGGCGTCGCTGCCGAGCGGTTGCTGGTGATGTTGGAGGATTGGCGGCCAAAACTGGAGCCACCACCCATGCGTCGTGCTTCCGCATCATAAGAAACGGTCAGCAAGGCGCCGGTGCTAAAAGCCAATACAGCGGCCATGAAATAACGAGAAAGCCGTCCAGACATAGTCACAAACTCCTGACCAGAACAAGCGTTTAACACACAGGGTTTTGACGCCCCCGGCCATGCCATCCCAGTCGATTATTCAAGAAAACTTACGATAAGCTGAACATTAACATGACAAGTTCTCATGCACCATGTTTTTTTTACCGTTCATTACAGACAAAAAACGAACGGCACCAGAAGGTGCCGCTGTATATAGAGAGGGAACGCCCGGCATCAATCCAGGCGGATGCCTTCATGCAGCGCGGCCACGCCGGCTGTCAGATTGAAATACTGCACGCGCTCCAGGCCCACTTCGCGCATCATGTCGGCCAGGGTTTCCTGATCGGGGTGCATGCGAATGGATTCAGCCAGATAGCGGTAGCTTTCCTCGTCCTTGGCCACAAACTTGCCAATACGGGGCAGGATATTGAAGGAATACCAGTCATACGGGGCCTGCAAGGGCTTGGCCACGCGGGAAAACTCCAGCACCAGCAACTTGCCGCCCGGACGCAACACCCGCTTCATTTCAGCCAGTGCGCGATCCTTGTGCGTCATATTGCGCAAGCCAAAGGCCACCGAGACGCGATCAAAATAGCCGTCAGGAAAAGGCAGGTGCTCGGCATCACAGACCGTAACGGGCGTGATGATGCCCTTGTCCTGCAAACGATCACGACCCACGCGCAGCATGGAGCTATTGATATCGGTATGCCAGACCTCACCGTCCGCACCGGCCTGACGCGCAAAAGTCTTGGTCAAATCACCCGTACCCGCGGCAATATCCAGCACTTTCATGCCGGGACGCACTGCTGCGCGACCGATCGTGAAGGCTTTCCAGATACGGTGCAGGCCGCCCGACATCAGATCGTTCATAATGTCGTAGTTGTTAGCCACCGAATGAAAAACTTGAGCTACTTTGCCCGCTTTTTCGTTTTCGGCCACGGTTTGAAAACCGAAGTGCGTATCGGCGTTCTGGGCGGAGGAGGTTTGAGGACGCTGTTTTTCCATAGTGCATAATCGTAACGCAGATTTCCCGGTACAGAAACGAAAATCCGGCTCGCTGAGTGCTCCCCTTTTTTACACGTTCACAAACCTGAAACATTAACGCCATATGATGGCGCTATTACGTGCAGTCAGGGATTTGAAGCGCCTGCCGTATTGCCCTTGAGCCGCCTGATGGCAACAGCAGGCCCCGCGCCCAAGCACAATACAGACAGCCAGCCTGACCCTCTATTATTTTTTATCGGACCAGTCTGAAGCTAACAATGAGTACAAGCATATTAGTCGTGGAAGATGAGCCTGCGATCCAGGAACTGATCTCTGTCAATCTGTCTTTTGCCGGCCATAAAGTGCTGCGCGCCTTCGATGCCGAACAAGCCCAGATCCTCATTCGCGCGGAACTGCCAGATTTGATTCTGGTGGACTGGATGCTGCCCGGCTCCTCGGGCATCAATCTGGCCCGCAAACTGCGCTCGGACGAACGTACCCGTCATATTCCGGTCATCATGCTGACCGCCAAAGGCTCGGAACAGGACAAGGTCGATGGCCTGGAAGCCGGTGCGGACGATTACATCACCAAGCCTTTCTCGCCCAAAGAACTGATTGCCCGCATCAAGGCCGTGTTGCGCCGCCGCGCTCCCCAGCTAACTGACGATGTGATCTCCATTGGCAACCTGCAGCTGGACCCCAGCACGCACCGTCTGTCCAGCCAGGGCATGGCGCTGACCATCGGGCCTACCGAGTTCCGTCTGCTGCATTTTTTCATGACGCACACCGAACGCGTATTCACCCGCTCCCAGTTGCTGGACCAGGTGTGGGGCGACCATGTATTTGTGGAAGAACGTACGGTAGACGTGCACATTCGTCGCTTGCGCAAGGCGCTGGAACCGAGCGGACACGACAAACATATTGAAACGATTCGTGGCTCGGGCTATCGTTTTGCCCTTTCCCCACTGGAAAAGGCGCCGACCGCCTGATCCCATGTTCAGCATATTTACGTCTATTGTTATCTGGGCCCTGTTGGGCAGCTTGATCGGCTGGTGGCTAGGGCCATTCACCGGTCTGGCCTTGTTTTGTGGTGGCCTGTTATTGCTGGTTGTCATCAGCACCCTGCAGCTTTCCCGCGTTGAACGCTGGACCCGCAACCTGAATGATCCTCCGCCCCCCGCGGTTGGCCCCTGGGATGCCATTCTGGCTCCCATCTACCGCCAACTGCGCCGTGATCGCCAAGAAATTCAGGATCTGAATCGTTACGTAGACGGCATCATGATGGCCGCCGAGGCCCTGCCCGACGGTGCCATTACCCTGAATGGGGAGATGGAACTGCAATGGTGCAACCAGACCGCCTGTGAGCACATAGGCCTGAATCTGGCCACGGACCGCCATCACAGCATCTTCAATATCCTGCGCGAACCCGAGTTTTCTCGTTACGCCCGTCAGCCTCAATGGGATGGACCTTTGCTGCTGCATCTGAGCAAAGACGGACGTGAGCGCTCCTTGCTGCTGCAATTAACCCCTTATGGACTGGGCCAGTTCCTGATCGTGACGCGTGATGTCACCCAGGTGGAAATGCTGGAGACCACCCGCAAGGACTTTGTGGCCAATGTCTCCCATGAACTGCGCACACCACTTACCGTCTTGCTGGGTTTTCTGGAAACCCTGCAGGACATGCCGCCCGAAAGCCTGCCTTTGGAACAGCGTCAACGCTACGAGCAGATGATGCTGGAGCAGACCCGCCACATGCAGTCGATTGTGTCCGACTTGCTGACCTTATCCACGCTGGAATCCTCACCCACAGTGGAAGGGGAGACAGTACAGGTCAGCCAGTTGATTGAAAGCGCGCTGAAACAAGGCGAGGCTATTTCTGGCGGCCAGCATAGCTTTGTCACAGATCTGGACCCTCGCATTGCCATTCAGGGCATGGAAACCGAACTGAGCTCGGCTGTCTCCAACCTGATTACCAACGCGGTGCGCTATACCCCCAAGGATGGCACCATCACCGTGCGCTGGTATCTGAATGACAATGGCGAGGCCTGTTATTCGGTGCAAGACACGGGCATCGGTATTGCCGCCCAGGATATTCCCCGCCTGACCGAACGCTTTTACCGCGTAGACAAGGGCCGTTCCCGCTCCACTGGCGGTACGGGTCTGGGCCTGGCCATCACCAAACACATCATCGTGCGACATAACGCCGACCTACAAATCCAGAGCCGTCTGGGTGTGGGCAGCGTGTTTATGTTGCGTTTCCCCAAGAGCCGGGTTCGACTCCAGGACAGCTAGAACATGTGGGGCCATATTGGCCCTACAATAAACGGCTCTGAAGACCACGTTGGCGGCCTTATGCCGCACAGGAGCCAAGCATGTCCCATACCAACGAGCTGCGCCCTTTCCACCTGGCTTTTCCGGTCCATGATCTGGCCGTTGCACGCCAGTTCTACGGACAGACACTGGGCTGTCCCGAAGGCCGATCCTCGGATCAGTGGATTGACTTCAACTTCTACGGCCACCAGATCGTGGCCCACCTGGCCCCTTCAGAGTGTGGCAGCAACGCCACTAGCGCGGTGGATGCCCATAATGTGCCAGTGCGCCACTTTGGCGTCGTGCTGGACATGGCCACCTGGCAGACCCTGGCTGACAAGCTGGTGGCCGCTGGCACCAAATTCGTTATCGAACCTTATATCCGTTTCAAGGGCGAGCCCGGCGAACAGGCCACCATGTTCTTCATGGACCCTTCGGGCAACGCCCTGGAGTTCAAGGCCTTCAACAGCCTGGATTCGCTTTTCGCCAAATAAAGATGCACAAATCCTGGCAACTTAACGAGCAAGGCGACCGCTGTCTGCTAGTGCAGTTCAGCGGCCCGCTTTCTCTGGACACCGGCTTGCGCTGTACCCGCGCCGCCCGCTTGCTGCGCGACCACGCCCCCGCCTGTGTCCGTGATCTGGTCCCCAGCTTTACCGCAGTCGCCATCCACTTTTACCCGGATGGAAGCAGCGACCAGCTTGCCCGTTTGCACGACTATGTTCACCAAGCCCTGGCCGAACTAGATGCCAGCCAGGACCAGGCCGCTCCTGGCGCACTGGTGGATGTTCCCGTGTGCTACGGTGGCCTCTTCGGTCCGGACCTGCCTGCCATTGCCGAGCAATTGGGGCTAAGCCAGGAACAAGTCATCGAACTGCACAGCAGCCAGGTGCAACTGGTATTCATGGTGGGCTTTGCCCCCGGCGCTCCCTATATGGGCATCTTGCCCGAGCAACTGAATGTGCCGCGCCGCGCCACACCCCGCACTGTATTGCCTAAAGGCTCGGTGGCCATTGCCAACCAGCAAACCATTATTTACCCCAACGAATCTCCCGGCGGCTGGCATCTGATTGGCCGCTCGCCGGTTAATTTATTCGATGCCCGGCGCTCGCCCGCCGCCCTGCTCGCCCCCGGCGACCAAGTGCGCTTTGTGCCTCTGCCTCACGAGCAGTTTGATCACTGGACACCCGCATGACGGTGCATATCCTCAAACCAGGCATGATGAGCAGCCTGCAAGACCGAGGCCGTTATGGACATCAGCACCTGGGGGTTTCGCCCAGCGGTGCCATGGACGAACGTGCCCACCGACTGGCCCATTTGCTGGCAGGCAATGCCGCAGAGCAGGATCTGGCCAGCCTGGAAATCACGGTGCAAGGCCCCAGCCTGCGCTTTGCAGAACCCGCCCTGTTTGTCCTGACGGGTGCGGACATGAACGCCAGCCTGGACGGCCAGCCCGTGGCGGTCCTGCGCCCTACTCTGGCGCGTGCCGGACAAACCCTGACGATGCAGTCCGCCAAACCCGGCCAAGGTGCCCGTAGCTACCTGTCTGTTTACGGCGGTTTTCAGGTCGAATCCCTGCTGAGCAGTCAAAGCACCCACATGCGCGTTGGCCTGGGTGGTTTTGAAGGCCGCGCCTTGAAGAAAGACGACCAGATCGCATTGGCTCGACCACTACCCAATGACGAAACGACCTTGAACAGTCTGCAAGCCGAGCTGGATGAGCTGCGCATTTACATGCCCGCCGCCCTGGCCCTGGCTCCACGGGAACGCCTGCGCGTCATGCTGGATCAGGCCGATTTGTTTACCGACGAATCGCTGGAATTGTTCCAAAGCCAAAGCTACCGCATCAGCCCAGCGTCAGAGCGCATGGGCTATCGCCTGGAAGGCCAGCCCTTGCAGCGCAAGTCGCCAAAAGAACTGCTGTCCGCCCCCACCTGCTTTGGAACAATCCAGGTCCCCAACGATGGTCAGCCCATTGTGTTGATGGCGGACCGGCAAACCACCGGCGGTTATCCGCGTATCGGACAAGTCGCCAGCGTGGATCTGGCTCAAGTTGCCCAGCGCTTGCCCGGTCAGAATCTGAGCTTTGAAGTGGTGACGGTAGAACAGGCCCATGCACTGGCTGCCCGTCAGGAGCAGGCTTTTGCACGTCTGAATGACAGCCTGGAACCTTTGCGGCAGGCTCTAAAACAGTGTGTGGCATAGAGTGTGTTAAGACACCACCGTACTAACGGGCATCTGGCCTTATCGCACATTCGTATGGCCAAACGGCCCATCAGGCCGCAAAGGCAGTAAGGCGGCTTGAACCAATCCCCCATGACGAACTCAGGAGCAGACACCCACTGCTCTTGGCTCCCAGACTCAATACGGCTCCAACGACAGCCACCACATTCAAGCCCCAATAAAAAACACCTCGCTTTTCCAAGCGAGGTGTTTTCATTTGGTCTGACGCAAGACAGCGAATGCCGTGCGCCGTCCATAGACTTACAAAAACAGCTTGTAAGCCGGGTTATCCGTTTCGTCCCAGTGCGGGTAACCCAGATTGCCCAGGAAAGCCTTGAATTCCTTTTTATCGGAAGGCGGCACCTGGATTCCAATCAGAATACGACCGTAGTCATCACCCTGATTCCGGTAGTGGAACAAGCTGATATTCCAGTCCTGGTTCATGCTGGACAGGAATTTACGCAAAGCACCGGGGCGCTCTGGAAACTCGAACCGCAGCAGGACTTCGTCCGTAGCCTGGCTGGACACTCCACCCACCATATGACGCACATGGGTCTTGGCCAGTTCGTTGCCCGTCAGGTTCAAGGTACCAAAGCCTTTCTTGACGAAACGCTCTTCCAGCTTTTCGATCTCCGCTTCCGAGGAAATCGACATACCCACAAAGACATGCGCCTTTTCAGGATTGGACATGCGGTAGTTGAACTCCGTCACCGAGCGGGTGCCCAGGGCATCGCACAGGCGGCGGAAGCTGCCTTTTGCCTCGGGGATCGTCAGGGCGAACAAAGCTTCACGAGCCTGCCCCACATCCGCACGGTCCGCCACCATGCGCATACGGTCAAAGTTCATGTTCGCGCCGGACGTAACCGCAATCAGGGTCTTGTTCTTGAGCTTGTTTTGAGCAGCGTAGCGCTTGGCACCCGCCAAAGCCAAGGCACCCGCCGGTTCCAGCACGCTACGCGAATCCTGGAACACATCTTTGATAGCCGCACAAATCGCGTCCGTATCCACGATGACAAAATCATCCACATACTGACGCACCAGACGGAAAGTTTCGGAGCCCACCTGCTTGACGGCAGTACCGTCAGAGAACAGGCCCACGTCTGACAAATTCACACGACGACCGGCCTTGATACTGCGCACCATGGCACAGGAATCTTCGGTCTGCACGCCGATCACTTTGATTTCAGGACGCAAGGACTTGATGTATGTGGCTACGCCCGCTGCCAGACCACCACCGCCAATCGCGACAAAGACCGCTTCAATCGGGCCGGGGTGCTGTTGCAGAATTTCCATGGCCACCGTACCCTGCCCGGCGATCACATCAGGATCGTCAAAAGGGTGCACAAAGGTCAGGCCTTCGTTCTTTTGCAGTTCCAGAGCGTGCTGGTAGGAATCCGAATAGCTCTCGCCCACCAGGACCACTTCGCCGCCCAGATTACGTACACCATCAATTTTCACTTGCGGGGTGGTGGTTGGCATGACGATAACGGCACGGCAACCCAGCTTGCGCGCTGCCATGGCCACGCCTTGCGCGTGGTTACCCGCCGAAGCGGCCAATACACCCCGTTTTAATTCCGCGGCCGACAGATTGGCCATCTTGTTATAGGCACCGCGCAGCTTGAAGCTAAAAACAGGTTGATAGTCTTCGCGCTTGAGCAGGACCGTGTTACTAATTCGTGCCGATACCTGGGGAGCGGGTTCAAGTGGTGTTTCGATGGCAACATCGTACACTTTCGAGGTCAGAATGCGCTTTAGGTAATCGTTCGACATGACTCAGCTTTTAATAACAACCGGTTTTGCCACCAAGGCCAGCCGCAGGCCCCTGCCTGAGACCGCTCACCGGAAAAGAAAAACAGAATACCATAGGCGGATGCCCTAACTGGCGTCCATTATTCCCTACAAAACCCGTCCACTTTACTTATGCAAGCCTGGATCTCTGATCTTATTTCGTGGCTCTTGGCCGCCCTATCTCTGCCCGAAGTGGGCTTGAGCGCCATTTTCATCATCAGCCTGGTCTCGGCTACCCTGCTCCCCCTGGGTTCGGAACCCGCCGTATTCGCCTATATCAATCTGGCTCCACATATGTTCTGGCCCGCCGTGCTGGTTGCCACTGTGGGTAATACGGCAGGTGGGGCCATCAGCTATGCCATGGGTCTGGGCGCCGAGAAAGCCTACGAAGCCTGGCGCGAGAAGCACCCGCAACACACAGAAGACGGCGCAACTCCCAAGAACAAGGCAGCAGGCCGCTGGCACGAGCTGGGGCAGCGCTGGCTGACCCGCATGGGACCACCCGCCCTGCTCTTGTCCTGGCTACCCGTGGTAGGCGACCCCCTGTGTGCCGTAGCCGGGTGGCTACGCCTGCCATTTTGGCCCAGCGTGTTTTACATGGCGGTGGGAAAACTGGCGCGCTATATCACCATGACCGCTGGCCTGCTGTGGATTTTCCCCAAATTGGGTTGGTAATTTGCAGCAAACTGGCCGCAAACGCCCCCTTAACCCTGACTTGGCCCTGTAGTAAGGGGGCAGCCCGGCTACGATTCGTATACACTTGTCTTTTGCCTATCTGCTCCTCGCTGAGCCGCCCTTGACGGGCCTTGCCAACTATCGCCATGAACGCCCCCATTGCAAGCAAGCACCTGGCTGCCCAGGCACGCAACAACGACACGCCGCGCCTGCGTGAAATCCCCTACAACTACACTTCGTACTCAGACCGGGAAATTATCCTGCGACTGCTGGGTGAAGAGGCCTGGGAAAAGCTGTCCGAGCTACGCTCCGAACGCCGCACCGGCCGCTCCGCACGCATGTTGTTTGAAGTGCTGGGTGATATCTGGGTCGTCAAGCGCAACCCCTATCTGCAGGACGATCTGCTGGACAATCCCAAGCGCCAGCATCAACTGATCGAGGCCCTGAACCATCGCTTGAACGAGATTGACCAGCGCCGCGACAGCGCCGTGCCCGATCGCGATGCCAAGGTCCTGCGCCTGTTGCACGCTGCTCGGGGTGCAGTAGCCGCGTTTGAACAAGAATTTACCGATACCCGCGAGTTGCGTCAGAAAATTGTGCGCTCCCTGTCGCGCCTGACCGCCAAGGACAACATCAAGTTTGATGGCCTGTCGCGCGTCTCGCACGTCACTGACGCCACCGACTGGCGTGTGGAATATCCCTTTGTCGTGCTCACCCCCGATCACGAAAACGAGATGGCCGCACTGGTGCGCGCCTGTATCGAACTGAAGCTGACCATCATCCCGCGTGGGGGTGGTACCGGTTACACCGGCGGTGCCATTCCACTTAGCTGGCGCTCGGTTGTCATCAACACCGAAAAGCTGGATGCCATTGGCAAGCCTGAACAAACCACGTTGCCCGGCATGTCCGAGCCCGTCACCACCATTCTGACGGGTGCTGGCGTGGTGACTCGTCGTGTGGCTGACGCTGCCGAAGCCGCCGGTGCCGTGTTTGCGGTAGACCCGACCTCGGCCGATGCCTCCTGTGTGGGCGGCAATATCGCCATGAACGCAGGCGGCAAGAAAGCCGTGCTGTGGGGTACTGCACTGGATAACCTCGCCTGGTGGCGCATGGTCGATGCCCAAGGCAACTGGCTGGAAGTGACCCGTCTTGAACACAATATGGGCAAGATCCACGACGTGGAAATGGCCCACTTTGAAGTCAAATGGTTTGATGGCCGTTACGCCCCTGGTGCCCAGTTGCTGCGCAGCGAAACCCTGCACATTGAGGGTCGGCGCTTTCGCAAGGAAGGCCTGGGTAAAGACGTTACCGACAAATTCCTGGCAGGTTTGCCCGGTATTCAGAAAGAAGGCTGTGATGGCCTGATCACGCAGGCCCGCTGGGTGCTGCACCGCATGCCGGCGCATACACGCACCGTCTGTATGGAGTTTTTCGGCCAGGCCAAACAGGCCGTGCCCTCCATTGTGGAAGTCATTGACTACCTGAACGGCGAAGGCAAGCGCATCGGCGCCATTCTGGCCGGCCTGGAACACCTGGACGAACGCTATCTGCGTGCGGTGGGCTATGCCACCAAGAGCAAGCGCGACGGCCTGCCCAAGATGGTCCTGATTGGCGACATCGTGGGCGACGATCCCGATGCCGTGGCAACCGCCGCTTCGGAAGTAGTGCGTCTAGCCAATGGCCGCTCCGGTGAAGGCTTTGTAGCCGTCAGCGCTGAAGCCCGCAAGAAGTTCTGGGCCGACCGCTCCCGCACCGCTGCCATTGCCCGCCATACCAACGCCTTCAAGATCAACGAAGACGTGGTGATCCCCCTGCGCCGCATGGGTGAGTACACCGAAGAAATCGAACGCATCAATATTGAGCTGTCCACGGACAACAAGCTGCGCTTGACCCGTGAACTGGAAGACTTCCTGCAAGGCGATCTGCCCGTGGGCAAGATCGAAGATCACAACGACGCCGAGCACACTCGCGAAGAGATTCTGGACGAGCGCCGTCACGACGCCCTGCAGATCGTGCGCGATGTGCGCCAGCGCTGGCAGTGGCTGCAGGACAATCTGGACAAGCCGCTGAAAGACTCGCAAGCTGAGCTAGCCGAGATTGGTGTGCCGCTGGATAGCGCCGCGATCGAGGCCCGTCTGCAAGAAGACCCGAACACCTCGATTTTCCAGCTGCTGCAAGATCACACGATCCGCACCTCCTGGAAGAGCGAGATCCGCGAAAACCTGGAACATATTTTCCCGGGTGCCGACTGCGCAGCCGTGCTGACCGAACTGCAAGCCATTCACGATCGTGTGCTGAAAAGCCGTGTGTTTGTGGCGCTGCACATGCACGCCGGTGACGGTAACGTACACACCAACATCCCCGTGAACTCGGACGACTACGGCATGCTGCAACAAGCCAATGTCACCGTAGCCCGCATCATGCAAATCGCGCGCGGTCTGGACGGCGTGATTTCCGGTGAGCACGGCATTGGTTTGACCAAGTACGAGTTCCTGACGCAGGAAGAGCTGGATCCCTTCCAGAACTACAAGCGCGAAGTGGACCCGAACAACCACTTCAACGCTGGCAAGCTGATGCCCGGTGCGGACTTGAGCCGCGCCTGGACCCCAAGCTTCAACCTGCTGGGTCACGAATCGCTGATCATGCAACGCAGCGAAATTGGCTCCATCTCTCACGCCATCAAGGATTGCTTGCGTTGCGGCAAGTGCAAACCGGTCTGTGCCACCCACGTGCCACGCGCCAACCTGCTGTACTCGCCCCGCAACAAGATCCTGGCCACCTCCCTGCTGATCGAAGCCTTCCTGTACGAAGAGCAAACACGTCGCGGGATCAGCCTGAAGCATTGGGAAGAGTTTGAAGACGTAGGCGACCACTGCACCCTGTGCCACAAGTGCTACAACCCCTGTCCGGTGGACATCGACTTTGGCGATGTGTCCATGGAAATGCGCTCCTTACTGAACCGCATGGGCAAGAAGTCCTTCAATCCGGGCTCGGCTGCGGCCATGTTCTTCCTGAACGCCAAGGACCCGCGCGTCATCAAGGCCACTCGTACCGCCATGATTGAAGTGGGCTATAAGGCCCAGCGTGCGGTGCACAATCTGCTGGCTGCCCCTGCTCGCAAACAGGTCAGCGCTCCCCCTGCCACCATCGGCAAGGCACCAATCCGCGAACAGGTCATCCACTTCATCAACCGCAAGATGCCCGGCGGCCTGCCCAAGCAGACTGCCCGTAAATTGCTGGATATCGAGAACTCGGATTACGTACCTATCATCCGTAACCCTGAAGCCACCTCCGTGGATTCGGAAGCCGTGTTCTACTTCCCCGGCTGTGGTTCGGAGCGTCTGTTCTCGCAAGTGGGTCTGGCTACTCAAGCCATGCTCTGGCATGTCGGCGTGCAGACGGTTCTGCCTCCTGGCTACCTGTGCTGTGGCTACCCGCAGCGCGGCAGCGGTCAAAGCGACAAGGCCGAGAAGATCATCACCGACAACCGCGTGCTGTTCCACCGCATGGCCACCACCTTGAACTACCTGGATATCAAAACCGTGGTGGTCAGCTGTGGTACCTGTTACGACCAGCTGGCAGGCTATGAATTCGACAAGATCTTCCCTGGCTGCCGCCTGATCGACATCCACGAATACCTGCTGGAAAAAGGCTTGAAGCTGGAAGACGTGCAAGGCGTGCGCTACATGTACCACGACCCTTGCCACAGCCCCATGAAGCTGCAAGACCCCATGAAAACGGTCAAATCCCTGGTGGGCGACAGCACCATCAAGGCCGACCGCTGCTGTGGCGAGTCGGGCACGCTGGCGGTGTCGCGTCCGGATATTTCCACGCAAATCCGTTTCCGCAAGCACGAAGAACTGCAAAAGAACCAGGACGCCGTCCGTGCCGATGGTTTCCAGGGCGAAGTCAAAGTGCTAACCTCCTGTCCGTCCTGCCTGCAAGGTTTGTCCCGCTACGAGGACGAAACCAAGATGGATGCGGATTACATCGTGGTGGAAATGGCCAAGCACATGCTGGGCGAGAACTGGATGGCGGACTACGTACGCCGTGCCAACGACGGTGGTATTGAGCGCGTTCTGGTGTGAACCAAACGCATCACTCCCCCTGAACAGGCCGGCTTTATGTCGGCCTGTTTTGTAAGGGGTGAGCAAGTATCTTTTACCGCTGGACTGCTCCAGGATAAAAATGCCCCTTGGTGGGGAGAAAGCTCAGCGTGATCGCTATTCATCGCCAGGCCCTCCCCCAGAAGCGCCACTCGGATAGCAATAAAGCAAAGGGGCTGCGCGGAGATTTTTCTGCGGAGCAGCCCAAGGAAACTCCCTTAGGGACGAATGAAGTCCCAACCGCAGTATGGAAGCTTTTTCAGAATAGGTGTCTTTATGTCTGTTGATGATCCATTGCTAAACAGCCTGCAGGCCCTGCTCCGCAGCGAACGCACTGCGTCTTTGGGCACACTCAGCAATCAGGGCTTGCCGGTGGTCTCTCGCGTCCCTTTTGCGATCTGCCCCGAACAAGCCAGCATCATCATCCACATCAGCGAAATGGCGGCTCACACCCGTTATTTGCTGCAACGTCCCGATGCCAGCCTGATGGTCAGCCAAAGCGAGCATGGCCAGGATGCTGTCCATGACTTGCCCCGCGTCACCTTCCAAATGAAGGCCCGCAAACTGGAGCGCGAGCAGCCCGACTGGGAACAGGCCAAACGAGCCTATACCGCCCGTTTTCCCGATATGGAATTTCTAAGCAGCTTTACGGACTTTCATTTCTTCGCTCTGGATCTGGTCAGGGTGCGCCATATTGCCGGGTTTGCGGCGGCACGAACCTTGAAACCTGAGCTAGTGCGTGCCTTGCTGGCAGAGCCTGTGGCCGGTTGAAGTCCCCGAGTTCGCAATCGCAGCAAGCCTTGGAAGCGCTGGATCTGTGCTCCAGCCTTCACCACGTCAAAGCACCTTAATACCACGACAAACAGGTAAGCCTTCGCCCCTTACAAGCCCCGGCCTGCACCCAAAATGTTGCAGACTCTGCAACAAAGGCGTCACCAACTGATTTCCAGACAAAGAAAACAGATCACTCATTAAACGCCTTTCTCACCAGAGAAATCGCCACTCCTTCTCCTTGCCCTTCCGGTGCACTCGTCCGTTTTCGTGTGTTTCAAACGCCAAGCATGACAAAACGTAAATTTGGCCGCTATAAGATTCAACAGCTACGACGTTAAATGGCACGCAAGGACTCGACAACACGACCTCGCAACACGTTGCCGCCACACAGAGAAAAACACCCAGGAGAGGAAGAGATGTCGAACAAGAAACGCAGCACCTATGTGCTGGTGCAGATGGCCTTGCTAAGTCTAACTTTGCCTGGCCTTACCCATGCGCAAGCAGACAGCTCATTGGAGCAATGGCGTACTAAAGAATACAAACGCCAGCCTGGCCTGGACATGATCAATGCGGCCAAAGCCTACTCACTGGGCTTTACAGGCAAAGGCGTGACGGTCGGCTATCTGGATTCGGGAATTGAAGCCAAACACCCGGAGTTTGCGGGTGCCATTGCGGGTGGCTTTGACTTCAACACGGATACCCCCTATGCCAACGGCCAAGGCATAGATGCCGATCCTCCAGCAGGTCATGGCAGCCACGTTGCGGGCATTATTGGCGCACGTCGCGACGGCAAAGGCATGCACGGTGTCGCCTTCAACAGTCAGCTCTTTGCGGTCGCCTACGATGCGAGAGAAGACGATGATGATGACATGCTTGGCAACGATCCTTATGAACCGGACCCACGCGAACAAGCCGCCGCATTTGACCGCGTTGCCTCCCGAGGCTGGAACTATCTGGCACAGTTCAAACTGCCCATCATCAACAGCAGCCTGGGCGTCAATGGTTGCAACGATGCCAGTTCCCCACCACCTTGCAATGTCCTGGACTATGGCTCGCCTGAAGGCGTACTGGATTGGCAACCACTGGCGATCGAGGCTTTCCACAACAGCGTAGACGCAGGCTCCCTGATGGTCTTTGCCACCGGCAATGAATCGCAGGACCACCCTGACCTGCTGGCAGGCTCCCCCTACTGGTTTCCTGAACTAAAAGATAACTGGCTGGCCGTGACAGCCCTGGGCGAGGATGGATCTTTAGCCTCCTATGCGAACAAGTGCGGCGTAGCAGCCGAGTGGTGTTTGGCCGCCCCCGGTGGTGACGACAATCCAGGGATTAATTCGGTCCAATCCTCTGGCGGCTATGTCGCCTTTAGCGGCACCTCCATGGCCTCCCCCCACGTCGCGGGCGGTGCTGCGCTAGTGAAGGAAGCCTTCCCCTACTTCACGGCATATCACCTGCAGCAGACCTTGCTGACCACCGCCACTGACCTGGGCGACCCCAGCGTTTTTGGCTGGGGCCTGATGAATGTAGGCAAGGCCGTACAAGGACCCGGGCAATTCACCCGCCTGTTCGATGTAGACACGCTAGGCTACAACTCCACCTTCGCCAATGACATCAGTGGCACCGGCGGCCTGCATAAGCGCGGTTCCGGCTCCCTGGAGCTGACGGGCAATAACAGCTATACCGGTGACACCACCATCAGCGGCGGTCGCCTGGCCGTTAATGGCACGCTGGCTTCTGCGGTCACAGTGGAACGCGAAGGCACCTTGGGGGGGGCCGGTACAGTCGCTCAAGTCGATAACTACGGCACCCTGGCTCCAGGTAATTCTGTTGGCACCTTGACCGTCAGCGGCGACTACACCGCCCATGCCGGTTCGGTGCATGAACTGGAAGTGGGCCCCGCAGGCGCAACAGATCGTCTGGTGGTTGGCGGTGCAGCCCATATCGACGGCACGCTGAAACTGGCCGGTGGCCCCTACCGCCAGAATGTGGCTTATTCCTTTCTGGATGCGGCTAATGGTGTGACAGGTCAGTACAGTCACATCACTTACGAGATGGCCTTCCTGTCGCCAACGCTGCTCTACGGCCCCAGCCTGTCCTTGATGATCAAGCGCAATGACACGCCGTTTGCCACCTTTGCCAATACGGGGAACCAGAAAGCCGTGGCCAACGCGCTGGATACCGGCTCGGATCAACCGCCGGTCACCATGGCCGAACTGTACGACACGGTCCTCAATGCTCAGTCCGGACAGGTCGCAGGCTACATGGAGCAATTGCAAGGCCAAATCCATGCGGGTACGACCTCCGCCCTGCTAAGCAACGGGGATCTTTTGCCCCGCACTTTAGGCAAACAAGCCTCAAGCGCTCGCAATGCAACGGGTAAAGACACTGTATTGTGGGCCGAAGTGATTCACCAACAACGCGATCTGGACGGTGACGACAACAGCCAGGATGTTCGTCATAAAGTGGGCGGCCTGTTCCTGGGTGGCGATACCGCCATCGGCGAACAAGGCTGGCGCATGGGTGCCTCTCTGGGCTACCTGGAAAACCGCATCAAGCTGGATGACCGCCGTCAGACCTCACGCAGCAACAGCTACAGCGCCGCCCTGTACGGAACGCAAGCTTGGGAAATGGGTTCGGGTAGTCTGAATCTACTGGCAGGTGGTGCTTACACCCGCCATAGCCTGGACAGCGAGCGTTCTCTCTCCGTTCACCAATACGAAACGCTGAAGGCTGATTACAAAGCGCACAGCATCCAGGCCTTTGCCCAACTGGGTTACCGCATGCCCGTCAGCCCCCGCTCCAGCGTAGAACCATACGCCAGCGTGAACTGGCACCAGTTGCGTCACGGCTCCTTTAGCGAATCGGGTGGTCAGGCAGCCTTGCGCGGAGACTCGCAACGCCAGAACCTGAGCACCGTGACGCTGGGTCTGCGTGGCACCACGGAACTGGACTTGTCCAAAACCACGCTGTCCTTGAGCGCCGGTTTAGGCTGGCGTCATGCCCTGGGTGACACCACACCCGAGCGTGAACTGGCCTTTGCCGCCTTGCCCGGTAGCAACTTCCGCATCAGCGGCGCGCCGATTGCCAAGAACGCCGCTGTGGCCGAATTGGGCGCTGAACTGAAAGCCGGCAAGAGCACATCCTTCGGTCTGAACTACCAGGGTCAGTTTGGCCGCAATCAGGACCATGCTGGCTCGCTATTCATGAAGGTACGTTTCTGATTTAAGGCCCCGAGGCGGGCTTGGCGTTCCGCCAATCCCGCGGCAGGCATAACAGACGGCCATCAAAAATCCCTGCGATGCGCGTGCATGGCAGGGGCCCACAAGAACACGACCTCAACAATACAGCAGCCCATAACTGCCGGTTTAAACGGCTATGCCGTTAAATTAAAGATGCCTTGAGAACCTCCAAGGCAGGTTTTCACAACGAGTGGCCACCCTCCTTAGAAGATCCAAGTAGATAAGACATGTCGAACAAGAAACGCAACACCTCTATGCTGGTGCAGATGGCTTTGTTAAGCCTGACTTTACCTGGCATCGTCCATGCCGATTCCGAGAGCTCACTGGAGCAATGGCACACCAAAGAATATAAGCGTCAACCCGGCCTGGACATGATCAATGCAGCCAAAGCCTATTCGCTGGGCTTTACCGGCAAAGGCGTCACGGTCGGTTATCTGGACTCGGGCATTCAGGCAAATCACCCTGAGTTTGCCGGCGCCATTGCTGGGGGCTTTGACTTTGCCAACAATACCCCCTACGCCAATGGCCAAGGAGTCGATACTCAGCCCCCTGCCGGACACGGGAGCCATGTTGCCGGAATCATTGGTGCGAGACGCGACGAAGCAGGCATGCACGGCGTCGCCTTCAATAGCCAGCTTTTTGCGGTTGCCTACGGCATCAATACTGATGACGATGACGATGACGACGATGATGATGGTGGTGACGACACTACCCCGACTCCAGACGATATAAGGGCCTTTCAAGATCGAATGCTTTCTAATGGCTGGAACTATCTCGCCCAGTTCAAGCTGCCCATTATCAATAGCAGTCTGGGGCTCAATGACTGCTCAAGGTCCTATAACCCACCCTGCCATATTGTGGACTATGGCTCAGCTCAAAGCGCCCTAGAGGCTCAACCTCTGATCATTGAGTCCTTCAAGAACAGTGCGCAGGCTGGCTCCCTGATGGTATTTGCTACCGGCAATGAGTCTCAAGACCACCCTGATTTTCTGGCCGGCTCTCCCTACTGGTTTCCCGAACTGAAAGACAACTGGCTGGCCGTGACGGCAGTCGGGGAAGATGGTTCCTTGGCCGTCTACGCCAATAAATGTGGTGTTGCCGCCGAGTGGTGTTTGACCGCGCCAGGGGGGCAGTGGGCCCCTGGCATTAACTCCGTCAACTCGGATGGAGGCTATATTTATAAAAGTGGCACCTCCATGGCCTCCCCGCACGTCGCGGGCGGTGCGGCGCTGGTGAAGGAAGCGTTCCCCTACTTCACCGCCTATCATCTGCAACAAACCCTGCTGACCACCGCCACCCCTCTGGGAGACCCCAGCATTTACGGCTGGGGTCTGATGAATGTGGGCAAGGCCGTGCAAGGGCCAGCACAATTTACTCGTCTGTTCGACGTCGATACGCTGGGCTACCACTCCACCTTCGCCAATGACATCAGTGGCACGGGTGGGCTGCACAAGCGCGGTTCCGGCTCCCTGGAGCTGACGGGCAATAACAGCTATACCGGTGACACCACCGTCAGCGGGGGCCGTCTGGCCGTCAATGGCACGCTGGCTTCTGCGGTCACAGTGGAACGCGAAGGCACCTTGGGGGGGGCCGGTACAGTCGCTCAAGTCGATAACTACGGCACCCTGGCTCCAGGTAATTCTGTTGGCACTCTGACCGTCAGCGGAGACTACACTGCCCATGCCGGTTCGGTGCATGAGCTGGAAGTTGGCCCTGCAGGTGCCACCGATCGTTTAGTAGTAGGTGGTGCCGCCCATATCGACGGCACACTGAAACTGGCCGGTGGCCCTTTTCGCCAGAACATCGCTTATTCCTTCCTGGATGCGGCCAATGGCGTGACCGGGCAATACAGCAGCATCGCTTATGACATGGCCTTCTTGTCACCCACACTGCTTTACGGCTCCAGTCTGTCCGTGATGGTCGAACGCAATGACATCCCCTTTGCCGCTTTTGCTCATACAGGCAATCAGAAATCTGTCGCACAGGCCTTGGATGCTGGCTCAACGCAGCCCCCTGCGGCTATGGCTGAGCTGTATGACACGGTACTCAATGCCCAATCCGGTAGCGTGGCAGGCTATATGGAACAGCTACAAGGCCAGATCCATGCAGGTACGACTTCCGCCCTGCTAAGCAACGGAGATCTGTTGCCCCGTACTTTGGGCAAACAGGCTTCAAGCGCGCGTAATACCGTAGGCAAAGAGGCAGTGCTCTGGGCTGAGGTCATCCATCAACAACGTGATCTGGACGGCGACGACAACAGCCAGGATGTACGCCATAAAGTCGGTGGTCTGTTCCTGGGTGGCGATACAGCCATCGGCGAACAAGGTTGGCGCATGGGTGCCTCCTTGGGCTATTTGGAAAACCGTATCAAGCTGGATGATCGTCGCCAGACCTCACGCAGCAACAGCTACAGCGCGGCCCTGTATGGAACACAAGCTTGGGAAATGGGTTCGGGTAGTCTGAACCTGCTGGCAGGTGGTGCTTACACCCGCCACAGCCTGGACAGCGAACGCTCGATTTCGATTCATCAAAGCGAAACACTGAAGGCTGATTACAAAGCGCACAGCATCCAGGCCTTTGCCCAACTGGGCTACCGCATGCCGGTCAGCCCACGCTCCAGCGTGGAACCCTATGCCAGCGTGAACTGGCATCAACTGCGTCACGGCTCCTTTAGTGAATCGGGCGGTCAAGCCGCCTTGCGTGGCGACTCGCAGCGCCAGAACCTGAGCACTGTCACGCTGGGTCTACGCGGCACCACGGAACTGGACTTGTCCAAAACCACGCTGTCCTTGAGCGCCGGTTTAGGCTGGCGTCATGCCCTGGGCGACACCACACCCGAACGTGAACTGGCCTTTGCCGCCCTGCCCGGCAGCAACTTCCGTATCAGCGGTGCTCCTATTGCCAAGAATGCCGCTGTTGCCGAGCTGGGCGCAGAGCTCAAAGCAGGCAAGAGCACTTCTTTTGGTCTGAACTACCAGGGTCAGTTTGGCCGCAATCAGGACCATGCTGGCTCCCTGTTCATGAAGGTCCGTTTCTAAGCAATACTACCAAGCGCGGGGCTGGCAGTACCCCAGTCCCGCTCTCAAGCAGACAGACATGAAAAATCCCTGCGATGCTCCGGGCATGGCAGGGATTCAGGCTACAAAACCAAACCGGCAATACGCCGGTCCTGGCAATTAGCGGTCAGATTCGTTAAAGCTACAGACGGTGTAAACCGACAAGCCGGAATCTGTCACGGCCTTGGATCCACCCAGTTCAGGCAGATCAATAATCGCGGCGGCTTCCACCACGTTGGCACCCAGGCGCTGCAGCAAACGAGCCGCCGCCAGCAAGGTGCCGCCGGTCGCGATCAGGTCGTCAATCAGCAGGACGCGCTGACCAGGACGCACGGAGTCCGTGTGCATCTCGACGCTGGCATTGCCATATTCCAGGGAATACTCTTCGGCCACGGTATTGAAAGGCAGCTTGCCTTTCTTGCGCACAGGCACAAAACCCAAGTTCAGCTCGTAAGCCAGAACCGAGCCCACAATAAAGCCACGTGCATCCACACCCGCCACCAGATCCAGTTTTTGTCCCATGTAACGGTAAACAAAAAGGTCAATCAGAACGCGGAAGGAGCGCGGGTCCTGCAAGACGGTGGTGATATCGCGGAAAGTCACCCCTGGCTTGGGCCAGTCCGGCACATTGCGAATGATTTGACGGATGTACTGGGTGGGATCAATTTGCATGTCAAAGCTTCTACAACAGAAAATCCGGGCGCGAAGGGCGCACTTGGATACGTTGCAAGTGTACACAATTGGGCAGCAGCAACAAGGGCTCGCCCGGCTTGTGCCCGTAAGTTGTACTAATACGACGCGGCTGGGTAAAAAACGCTACAGACTTGACCCGAAGTGTCCTTTTAGTTTGGTCCTAAAGTATCTATTGCTGCGCCGGATTTACACTGCAAACGCCCCGCCTCAAACTGATAAACGCTATCGACCAAAGGCAGCAAACGGGTATCGTGTGTCGCCATAATCACAGTTTTCCCCCGCGCTGCGGCCAGAATATCCTGCATCAAGGCCTGACTGGTAGGGCCATCCAGACTGGCCGTAGGTTCGTCCAGAAACCAGATATGGGCAGACGACAACAGTACACGCGCCAGACACAGGCGACGCTGCTGCCCCAGGGACAATTGCTGCCCGCCCTCGCCCAGCCAGGTATCCAGCCCTTGGGGCAAATCGCGTACCACACTGTCCAGCTGGGCATCGTGAAGAGCCTGCCAGATTTGTTGCTCTGAAGCTGTCGGTTCTGCCAGCAAAAGGTTATCTCGCACCGAACCCAGAAACAGCGTCGAGTCCTGTGCCAGCAAGGCGCAATGATCAAACCAGCTGGCGCGGCTCCAATGCTGGGCTGCTTTACCCTCAACCAGATACTGCTTTCCCGAAACAGGCAACAAGCGCATCAGCACACCCAGCAAGGTGGACTTGCCGGAACCACTGGGGCCAAAAATAGCAATGTGCTCGCCAGCTTGGACTTGCAGCGACAACTGCTCCAATACAGGCTGTGAACCGTAGGAAAAATTCAGATCTTTGATTTCCAGGCAGGCTGGCTTGTCCAACGCAATCGCCTGCCCTTGCGCCTGATCGGTTTCCTCGGGCTCGTCCAGAATTGTCAGCAAACGATTGCTGGCTGCCTGAACCTCTCCCAAACGGGACGCACCGCGCATCATGGGTGCCATGATCTCGAACAAGCCCAGCAAAGCCAACACCAGCCCCACCCACAAGGGGCCGCTCATGGCTTGCAGATTGACCTGTTGCGCTCCAACCAGCAGGCAGGTCATCAAGGCCACGCCCATCAAGACCTGCTGGGAAAACTGCCCGACAATGCCCCAGCCATTACTACGCAAACGGGCTTGCCCCAGTTCCAGGCCCAGCTTGTCCACTTGTTCCTGCACGGCATCCGCAGCGGCAAACACCTGAATATCAGCATAGGCGCGGATGGCCTGATGCACTAGAACACGCTGGCGGTTTTCCAGTTGATGGACTTGCTGGGCTGCACGGCTGGCGCCACGGGCGCAAATATACGGAATCAAACAAGCGGCAATCAGCAAACAAGCCAGAATCAGCCAGGCCCACCAGGACAGCCAGGTTTGCAGCACAGCGCTAAACACCAGACCAGCCACCACAGCCGTAGTCAGCGGCACCAAAATCAGCAAAAGCACCAGATCCAGCACAGCCACGTCAGAGGTCAGACTGGAAGCCAGCTCCCCATCTCGAAACTGGGCCAAGCGAGACTGACTGAATCGGCTCAAGCGTCCGAAAACCAGGCTGCGAATGCGTACTTGCAAATCCAGCGTCAGGGCATGACCGACGACGCGCTCCAGATACCGGGAGGCGATACGCCAAAAAGACAGGCCGCGAATCATGGCCGAAGGGCCAAACAGATTGAATACGATGCCCAACGTAGCCAGAAAAGCGCTGCTTAGAAACCAACCAGCTACACCCAGCAGACCAACACCGGCCGCCACCGTGCTGATCGCCAGCAGAACTGTAAACAATACGGCCCCACGTCGTGCGCGCAGGCTGGAACCTAAGAGACGCAACCACGCTTTCATGCCGTCAGAACTCCTTGGGCAATGTGCAGTTGGTTCGAGCACATGGCCGCCAGTTGCTGGTCATGCGTGGCCACGACCAGACAACGCCCCTGACAGAAGCGCAGAATATTGCGCATGACACGATCCCGGGTCGCCGCATCCAGGCGGGAGCTGGGTTCGTCCAGCAAAACCACATGCGGGTCTGTCAAAAACAGGCGGGCCAATGCCAAACGCTGAATCTGGCCACCGGAAAGACCAAAACCACCCTCGCCCAGCGCCGTTTGCAAACCATCGGGCAAGGCCCGTACAAATTCGGCTGCACAGGCTTGTTCCAAGGCTTGCCACAGCTGTTCATCACTGGCTTGTGGGGCTGCCAGACGCAAGCCATCGGCAATGGTCCCCATGGCTAAAAAGGCCTGCTGGGAAATCAGTACGACGCCATCATGGCGCGTCAGCAAGCGCCCGGCAGTATCGCTATTGCGCAGCAAAATTTCACCCTGCGCCAAGGGGCGCAAACCAATCAGACTTTCCAGCAGACTGGTCTTGCCGGAACCGCTGGCCCCCAGCAAGGCGTAAGACTGATCTATATAAAGTTGCAGGCCGGGCACTTCCAGCAAGGTCCCCTGCCCGCCCAACTGCGGCAAATGCAGATGACGCAATACCAGTACCGGCAAGTTGGGAAAAACCGCTTCATTGTCGGCGCTGGTGGGAGCCGCAGGAATCAAGTCCTGGCCCAAGTTTGCCCACAGCCTGTCGACTTCTACCGCAGCCGCACGCGCCGCTGCCCGATCATGATAATTAGCGGCCAATTGGCGCAAGGGCTGGTAGGCCTCCGGAGCCAGGAGCAAACAGAACAAGCCTTGTTGCAGGCTAATGCCCGAGAAGGACTCGCCCAGATAGCCCAGGTAACCCAAGCCAATGTAGACGGCTATCCCGGCCACACCCAATGCCGCGAAGAACTCCAGCACAGCCGAAGATAAAAACGCGATTCGCAGCACTTTCATGGTACGTGTGCGCAGCTCCTGACTGGCCAATTCCACACGCTGCAACTCGTCCTGCCCACGCCCCATCAAGCTAAGGGTAAAAATGCCGCGCAGCCGGTCGGCGAAAAAGCCGGACAGTCGCAGCGTTGTTTGTTGTTGTTCACGGCTGGCCGCTTCCGCCCCCCAGCCCACCAAGGCCATGAACAGGGGAATCAGGGGCGTGCTCAACAAGAGAATCAAGGACACAATGCCATCCACCGGCAACACTGCCAGCACTAGTGCCAAAGGCACCAGGGCCGCCGCTGCCATGCAAGGAATGTAACGCGTCACAAAGCCATCCAGGGCTTCAATTTGCGTGATCAAGCTGGTGGACAGTTCGCCGCTATTGCTGGCCCGCAAACGCGGCATCGTACTGCGGAACAGTCGGGCAAACAGCTCGGAGCGCAGCCCTTGTTTCAGATGTTCTGAAACCTTTTGCGCACGGCGCTCGCCAAAAGCAGAAATGGCGGCACGCAGCAACAAAAGTGCGGCCACCATCAGGATAGAGAAAAGCTGCCCGGTCCAGGGCAAGCCATCGACCACAATTGCCTGCACAATCTTTGCCAGCAACCAGGCCTGAGGAATCAGTAAAGCGCCGGCCAGCACAGGGGCCAGCATGGAAGCCCGCAAAGCCGTGCGGGCGCGGCTGGAAAATTGCCCCAGCCATTGTTGCGCCGTTGGACTTTGCGGTGTCAATCAGACCTCGATATCTGCTTTAGCCTTGGAGGCGGCTGCGCTCTGCAAAGCCGTGTTTTCACGCAGCTCGAACCACATCGCATTCAGGATGGAGAATGCGCAGGCCAGACCCAAACCTAGAACCCAAGAGAAGTACCACATATGCGCTGGCCTCCTTAGTAAGAATGAGAAGAATCTTTCATGCTGGCAACCGACACCTTGCCACGCATTACGCTATACACCCAGGAGGTATAGAGCACGATGATGGGCAGGAACACCAGTGTCACCAGCAGCATGATCCACAAGGTCAGATGACTGGCAGAGGCATCAAACAGGGTCAGGCTGGAACCGGGGTTCAAGGACGAAGGCAGCAGGAATGGGAAGACGGCAAAACCAAAAGTCAGGATGATGCCAGCCAGTGCCAAGGACGAGAACAGCAGAGCCAACAAGCCGCGACCACGACCAGCCAGCAAGGCACCGAACAGCAAGCCCGCAAAACCGACAATGGGGGCTGCCCACAAGGCAGGCCAGGTACGATAGTTAGCCAACCAGGCACCTTCAACCATATCGACCGTCTTGCCAATCGGGTTGGACATGGCGTGGGCCGCCTCGGGCCAAGGCATGCTATAGCCATTCATGGCACTGATCCACCAGCCGCCGGCAGCAAAAGCCACAATGGACAGCAGGCCCAAAGGCATGGCCCAGGCACGCGCACGACGAGCCACATGATCACTGCCCTTCCAGGCAACAACCACCGCACCTTGGAAAGCCAGCATCAGAACGCTGAGCAAACCGCACAGAATGGCAAAGGGCTGGAACAGACCGAAGAAGTTGCCTTGGTACATGGGACGCAGCGTGGTCTCGTCAAAGCCGAAAGGTACGCCCAGCATCACGTTCCCAATAGCCACACCAAACACCAGAGCACAAACCAGACCGGAGGCGGTCCAGATCGCATCCCAGTTACGACGCCAGCGCGACGAGCTGAGCTTGCTGCGGTACTTGATGGCCACCGGGCGAACAATCAAGGCGACCAAAAGCAACATCATGGCCAGATAAAAGCCCGAGAAAGCCATGGCATACAGCAAGGGCCAGGCCGCAAAGGCCACACCACCGGCCACGATCAACCAAACCTGGTTACCTTCCCAGACCGGGCCAATTACGTTGTACAGCGTGCGCCGCTCATCATCAGTGCGAGCAACCAGCGGCAGCACCATGGCCACACCCAGGTCGGCCCCGTCCATGATGGCAAATGCCGCCAACAAAACGCCCAGCAGCAACCACCAGATGATGCGCAAGGTGTCGTAATCGAGAAGAATCAAATTTTCCATGATGGTTCCCCCTCCTTAACCGCGCAGCAACGGAGCGTTGCGCGAACCATAAGACAAAGCGGAAGGTGTGGCGGTCTCGCCAGCCTCGTCCGGCCCTTTACGCACCGAGTGCAACATGACCTTGATGCCAATCACCGCCAAGGTGGTATAGAGCAACAGGAAGATGGTCATACTGATCATCAAGTCCACAAAGGACAGACCAGAGGCCGCATAGTAGGTAGGCAAGACACCTTCAATCGCCCAGGGCTGACGTCCGAACTCGGCCACAAACCAGCCACATTCGATCGCAATCCAAGGCAGGGGAATGCTCCAGACCGCTGCTTTAAGCAAGCGCGGGTGACGTTGCAGTCGGTCACGCGATGCCAGCACAAAAGCCACGCCAAAGAACAGGATGAAGTACAGCCCCAGCGCCACCATCACACGGAAGCTCCAGAACAGGGGTGCAACCTGTGGCACCGTATCCCAGGCAGCCTGGGCGATGGTCTCGGTATCGGCTTTGGTAATGTCGTCCGTATAACGCTTGAGCAGCAAGGCATAGCCCAGGTCTTTCCAGTTATTGTCAAAGACGCGGCGGGCCTCAATATTGCTGTCATCAGCGCGCACCAGCTGCAGTGCCTCGTAAGCGCGCAAGCCATTGGCAATACGAATCTTGGCATGTTCGACCAGTTCATTAATGCCCAGCATGGGGGTACTGACTGAGCGTGTACCGATCAAACCCATCACCCATGGAATTTCCACGGCAAAGCGATTTTCACGGGCTTCCTGATCAGGCCAGGCCAAAAGATTGAAACTGGCAGGGGCTTCCTCGGTTTCCCACATGGATTCCATGGCTGCAATCTTCATTTGCTGGTGTTCAGTAGTCAGGTAACCACTTTCATCACCCAGCACCACCACGGACAGGGACGCTGCCAAGCCGAAACTGGCCGCTACCGTCATCGAGCGCTTGGCCAGATCAATATGGCGACCACGCAGCAAGTACCAGGCACTGATGCCCATCACGAACATGGCACCCAGGACATAGCCGGCACTAACGGTATGAACAACTTTGGCTTGCGCAACGGGATTGAGAATGACCTCGGCAAAGTCGGTCATTTCCATACGCATGGTGTGGGGGTTGAAGATGGCACCGACCGGGTTTTGCATCCAGCCGTTAGCGACCAGAATCCATAGGGCCGACAGGTTGGTACCGATGGCAACCAGCCAGGTAACAATCAGGTGTCCCAGCTTGGAGAGGCGATCCCAGCCGAAAAAGAACAGGCCGACAAAGGTTGCTTCCAGGAAAAAAGCCATCAAACCTTCAATGGCTAGCGGTGCGCCGAAAATATCGCCTACATAGTGACTGTAATAGGCCCAGTTCATACCGAACTGAAACTCCATCACAATCCCGGTTGCGACACCCAGGGCAAAGTTAATGCCAAAGAGTACGCCCCAGAACTTGATCATGCGGCGCCAGATGGCCTTGCCCGTCATGACATAGACGCTTTCCATAATGGCCAGCAAAAAAGACAGGCCCAGCGTCAAGGGAACAAATAAAAAGTGGAACATCGCGGTGGAAGCAAATTGCAACCGCGACAAGGTAACGACATCCAGATCAATCATGACGACCCCCAGTTTGATCAGCTTTGCGAATCTTCCCGGCGAACCCCAGCACTTTCTGAACTTTGCTACCTAAACGCATCAGATTTTGCAGGGTTTCGGGCGGTAAATGATGAACCTCGTCAAACCAACCACAAGCCAACTCGATCAATTCCAGCATTTCGTTAATGCGCTGCTGCCCATATTCCTCTTCGTCATTGACGGGCGCTTCCATTAGGATACTTCGCAATAAGGTCAATGTGGGATCAATCTCGCGCTTACGCTTTTCCTCCACCAAAGTACGGAAAATATCCCATACATCCTTGGGGGATTCAAAGTATTCGCGGCGCTCGCCAATCTTGTGCGTCATGTTGACCAGTCGCCAGGACTGCAACTCGCGCAAGCTCATGCTGACATTGGAGCGGGAGATGCCTAGCGTTTCAGCGATCTCGTCGGCGTGGAGGGCTTCGGGGGCAATGAACAGCAGCGCATAGATCTGGCCCACCGTCCGGTTGACCCCCCAGCGCCCGCCCATCTCCCCAAAGTGCAGAATAAAACGCTCTGCCTGTGGTCCTAGATTCATGGCTTCCTGAATTTTCAGTAATTACTGAAATTACAAAACAAGACGTATCTTAACCCTAAACTATTCGGCTTGCCACTGGTCCAAGGCCATCTGACCTTACAATTTGCCTCCTGCAAATCTACATGCCAAGCAGACACTTCACGTTTACAATTTCGCCATGAATACACCGGCACTTTTAGACCCCGCACATATCCTGTCCTCGGCACAACGCACCTTCGCCATTGAAGTTGACGCGTTACAAGCGCTGGGCGGGCGTCTGGACCAAAGTTTTGTAGAAGCCACCAAACTGCTCGTGCACTGTCAGGGCCGTGTGGTGGTGACCGGCATAGGCAAGTCCGGCCACGTAGCGCGCAAGATCGCGGCTACCTTGGCCTCGACCGGCACTCCCGCTTTTTTCATGCACGCTGCCGAAGCCTTGCACGGCGACCTGGGCATGATTACCAAGCAGGACGTGGTCATTGCCATTTCCTACTCTGGGCAGGCCCAGGAACTGGTCACGGTGCTGACTGTGCTGCGCCGCATGGGCGCCAAACTGATTGCGATCACCGGCAATGCCCAGTCCGAACTGGCCCAAAATGCCGACCTGCATCTGGATGCCCATGTAGAACATGAAGCCTGCCCACTCAACCTGGCTCCCACGGCCAGTACCACAGCCGCCTTGGTATTAGGCGATGCACTGGCCGTTGCCTGCCTGGAAGCACGAGGCTTTAGCCGCGAAGACTTCGCCCGCTCCCACCCCGGTGGTGCGCTGGGCCGTCAACTACTGACGTTTGTGCGCGACATCATGCGCAGCGGCGAACAACTGCCTATCGTCTCCCCCGAGACCCTGATTCCCGATGCCCTGATAGAAATGTCCAGCAAAGGCATGGGCATGACTATTGTCACGGACGCACAAGGCCACCCCGTTGGAATGTTCACCGATGGCGACCTGCGCCGCCTGATTGCTCGTGCCGGCGATATACGCAATCTGCCAGTATCTGAGGGCATGTCGCGCGAACCGCGCAGCATTGCCGCCGAAGCCCTGGCCATTGAAGCAGCCGAGCAAATGGATGCCCTGCGTATCAGCCAAATGCTGGTATTGGACACAAACGGGCTACTATTGGGAGCTCTGCACATGCACGACTTGTTGGCTGCAAAGGTAATCTGATCATGATGAATACGCCCACCATCCCGCTCCATCCCGCTGAAGCTCAAATTCTGGCCAAGCTGCCCGAGAACGTGCGCACCCAATTACGTCAGTTGCGCATGATGGTGTTTGACGTGGACGGCGTGCTGACCGACGGACGCCTGTGGTACAGCGCGAACGGCGAGGAGTTCAAGAGCTTTCACGCTCTGGACGGCCACGGTTTACGCATGCTGGGCGAAAGCGGCATTCATGTCGCCCTGATTACCGGACGCGAAAGCGGCATCGTATCGCGTCGCGCTGCCGAACTGGGCATTCCTTTTGTTTACCAGGGCGTACGCGACAAAATTGGCATCCTGACCCAACTGGCTCAGGAAAACGGCCTGTCCCTAAGTGAAGTGGGATATATGGGTGACGATCTGATCGACTTGCCCGCCATGCAGCGCGTGGGTTTTTCCGCCAGCGTGCCTGAAGCCCCCTTCTATATCAGTCAAATTGCCAGCTGGGTAGCCACACAGCCCGCCGGCCACGGCGCAGTGCGCGAATGCTGTGATGCCATCCTGGCCTCCCAGGGTCGCCTTGCGCCCTTTATTACAGGTGGTCCTTTGAAGACCACGGGAGTCATCCAGTAATCATGCGTGACCGTCTACCCACCGTCATTTCCCTGTTGTTGCTGACCTTGCTGGTACTGGCAACGCTGTGGGCGGTCGATTACACCCAAAGCTCGGTCGCCATTGACCCGCCGCGCCGCATTACCCACGAACCCGACTCCTGGGCGCGCGACTTCACCATGATCAGCTCCGACCAGACCGGGATGGCCATCAGCCGGCTGGATGGCAAGATTGCCTATCACTACCCGGATGACGACTCGCACGACATTACTTCCCCACGCGCGGTCAGCAACCGGGCCGATTCGCCCCTGACCATTGCCACTTCCGACACGGCACACATGAATGCAGGCGGGGACACCATCACCATGAAAGGCAATGCCCATATTCACCGCCAGGCCACACCTGATGACGAGGCGATGGACGTGCGCAGCGAAGTGCTGATCATCCTGCCCGAAGAGGACGTGGTGTACACCAACGAACCGGCCCTGGTCGTCAACGGCCAATCCACCATGCGCGGTACCGGGATGCGTTACGATAATCGCGTTCGCCAATTGAACGTCATGTCGGAATCCGACGTTAAAATCTCTGGCCAACAAACACAAAAAGCGCGTTCTTCCAATAGCTCTAAGGATTCCCCTCCATGACCACGCCTGACAGCGCCCGCCTGGGCCACAAGCCCAAGCTCTCTCTTAGCCTTTTGCGTGGTGCCCTGGCCCTGTGCCTGAGCACTGCCAGCCTGGCTTTGCTGCCTACGGCCCCTGCTCTGGCCCAAGCGGCTGCCTCTGCTGCCGCCGAACCGGACACCTCCGTGCTGTCCGATACCCTGACTTACGACGATATTGCCAAGCAGACCATTTACAAAGGCAACATCATCCTGACCCGTGGCGCCATGACCTTGATGGCAGACCAGTTGGCGATCGAGCAAGATGCGGAAGGTTTCCAGCACGGCACGGCCACGGTCAGCGAGCGCGCCCGCGTGACGATTCGTCAGGAAGACCCGGCCAAGTTTGAACTGATGGTCGCCGAAGGTGTCCGAGCTATTTACAACGGCAAAACCGAAGAGGTCGAGCTGATTGGCAAGGCAGTCGTCAATCGTTATGTTTGCGGCAAGCTGCAGGACTCTGTCCAGGGCCAGCGCATTATCTACCGCCAAAAAGATGGCACGTACCAAGCCTTTGGTGGCTCGGACTCCGCCACACGTGATGGCCGGGTCCGCTCTGTGGCCCGCCCACGCGCCAATGCCGATGCTGCTCTGGCCGAATGCCAACGCAAGTCCTCCCCCCGCAAATAGCCCGGACCCCCTTGAATCATGGTTGCTTCTAACAACCCGTCTACCCCTACTCGCGCCAGCCACTCGACCAAAGGCAGTCTGATTGCCCAGGGACTGCGCAAGACCTACGGCAAACGTACGGTCGTGCAGGATGTTTCTTTGAATGTGGAAAGCGGCGAAGTGGTGGGCCTGCTAGGCCCGAACGGGGCTGGTAAAACCACCAGCTTCTATATGATTGTGGGCATTGTGCCCGCCGATGCAGGCCGTATTGAAATTGATGGCACGCCCATTACCGCCATGCCCATGCACAAGCGGGCACGGCTGGGCCTGTCCTATCTGCCCCAGGATGCTTCCGTCTTTCGCCGCCTGACGGTTGAAGAAAACATCCGCGCTGTGCTGGAGCTGCAACTGGACGATAACGGCCGCAGCATCAGCAGGAACGACATCAACGAGCGCCTGGAAACCTTGATCAGCGAGCTGCAAATTGCGCACATTCGTCAAAATACCGCCCTATCCCTGTCTGGTGGCGAGCGCCGCCGCGTAGAAATTGCCCGAGCGCTCGCCAGCAACCCCCGTTTCATTCTGCTGGACGAACCCTTTGCCGGGGTGGACCCGATCGCCGTGATTGAAATCCAGCGCATTGTGCAATTTCTGAAAGGCCGCAATATTGGCGTGCTGATTACCGATCACAACGTGCGTGAAACCCTGGGCATCTGTGACCGCGCCTACATCATCAGCGAAGGCACGGTACTGACCAGCGGGCACCCGTCCGAGATCATCGATAACGAAGCCGTGCGCAAGGTTTACCTGGGCTCGAACTTCCGAATGTAAGCCGACTTGTGGCCCTGTAACGGGGCCTGTCGGAGCAAGGGTTTTCCTGCACACCGCAGATTGATCCAGGTCATGTTATCTGACCAACATATAGGTATACTGGAATATCCAAGATCAGTAGTAAGGAGGCTAAACACGAAGATATTCCCCCCTCTGAAACATGTTGTTTGACTACTACGGAGAGCCTATATGAGCCTTAACATCACTGGCCGTAATCTTGACATAACTCCTGCCATTCGCGACTACGTCAAAAGCAAAATTGGTCGAATTGAAAAGCACTTCGACAACGTGGTTGACTCGCAGGTTATGCTTTCCATTGAACGCCTGAAGCACAATGCCGAAGTGACCGTCCGTGTCCCCGGCAAAGATATACACTGCGCCTCTTCAGACGAAAACTTGTATGCCGCCATCGATCTGCTAGCCGACAAGATCGACCGCCAGATTCTGAAATACAAGGAAAAGGCAAACAGCCATGCGCATGAGCCCGCCAAGCGGCTCGAAGTTCCGGCAGCCTGATCACGCCGAACTGTTACAGCAGGCATAGCCGCCTGCCGACAAACCCCGTTCTTTCAGAAGTTCGGGGTTTTGTGTTTCTTGGCACAGTGTCCGCCTGTTGTTAGCCATCCAAAAAATGTTTAGCTAAAAAACATTCCCCCCTATAATGGCCGTCATGAATCTCTTGTCGCGTATTTTGCCTTTGTCCAACGTGGTTCTGGATCTTGCTGTTACCAGCAAGAAGCGCGCTTTTGAACAAGCCGGACTGATTTTCGAGAACCATCACGGCATTGCCCGGACAGCCGTTTTCCATAGCCTGATCGCTCGCGAGCGTCTGGGCTCCACTGCCCTTGGCCACGACGTAGCCGTCCCGCATGGCCGCATCAAGGACTTGAAGGAGCCTTGTGCCGTTTTCATGCGCTTGGCCGAACCGGTGCGTTTTGATGCCAGCGACGGTCGTACCGCCAGCTTGCTGTTCTTTTTGCTGGTTCCCGAAACGGCTACTCAAATTCACCTGGACCTGTTGGCCGAGATCGCCCGTTTGATGGCCGATCAGGACATCCGCCAGGCGCTGGCCCAGGAAACGGACCCTGTTCAAATCCACCAACTCCTGACCCAGACCCCTGATCTCAACGCGGAACACCCCGATGCTGACAGTTCAAGAACTGGTCAATGATAATCATGACAAGCTCGAGGTAAGCTGGGCAGCCGGAAAACAAGCTGCCCAACGCCCCATCCCCGATCTTGGCGCCTCTGCCGCGGATTTGGTCGGCCACCTGAACCTGATCCACCCTGGCCGCATTCAGGTTTTCGGTCCTGAAGAACTCTCTTTTTACAACCGCTTTGACGTCAAACGTCGCCTGCATCATCTGGATGATCTCAGGCAAGGCGGTGTTCCTGCCCTGTTCATTGCCAACGACGCCGTTGCGCCCGACGATCTGATCCAGTTTTGCGAAACCCAAGGGGTGCCGCTGCTCTACACCCCTATCGATGCGGCCCAACTGATCGATTTGCTGCGCATCTACCTGGGCAAACGTCTGGCCCCCAAAACCACCATGCATGGCGTGTTCATGGATGTGCTGGGTCTGGGCGTGCTAATTACCGGCGAATCCGGTCTGGGTAAAAGTGAACTGGCACTGGAGCTGATCTCCCGTGGGCACGGGCTGGTTGCAGACGATGCGGTTGAGCTGTCCCGCACGGCTCCCAACATGATTGACGGCCAATGCCCGCCCCTGCTGCAGAACCTGCTGGAAGTACGCGGGCTGGGACTACTGGACATTCGCACCATTTTCGGCGAAACCTCCGTTCGTCGTAGAATGAAGCTTAAACTAATTGTGCACCTGGTTCGCTCCAACCCCGACAGCTTCGAGCGGCTGCCTACACAGGACCAGACCCAGGAAGTGCTGGGGGTGGACATCAAACGCGTGATGCTTCAAGTGGCCGCAGGCCGGAACTTGGCCGTGCTGGTGGAAGCCGCCGTGCGCAACACCATTCTGGCCTTCCGCGGCATTGATACCATGGGCGACTTCATCGAGCGCCAAGCATTGGCTATCATGAATAGTCGCGACGACTAGGCGCTCAAAGGCTGGTTAGCACTTAACGGCCTTGACGGCTTTGTCCTGTTTCACCTAAACGCTGCCCGCCGGGCGGCGACTCGGAGCCCTTTGCCACGATGCTGAAAGTTGTATTGATTACCGGCATATCCGGTTCGGGAAAATCAGTTGCCTTGCGCTTGCTGGAGGATACCGGCTACCTGTGCATCGACAACCTGCCACCCCGATTTCTGGCCGAATTTGTCGAGCGCTCTGCCGAACAAGGGCTGGAGCGGCTGGCCGTTGCCATTGACGTGCGCGGCGCCGGTGATCTGGACATCCTTCCCGGTGTCATCAGCAAACTGAATGAAGAAGGCTACTCCCTGCGCGTCCTGTTCCTGAACGCCAGCGATCACACGCTGATGCAGCGTTACTCGGAGTCACGCCGTCGTCATCCGTTGACAGACCGCTTGCGTCAGGATGGCCGCTCGCCTTCCCTGGAAGAATGTATTGCCGTTGAGCGTGAAATGACGGCCCCCTTGCGCGAGCTGGGCCACATTATCGACACTACCGACCTGACCCCTGGCCAATTGCGTGCCTGGATTCGGGATCTGGTGCAAGCCGACCGCGCCAGCGTGGTGCTGACTTTCGAATCCTTTGCCTACAAGCGTGGCGTGCCCGGCGATGCAGATCTGGTGTTCGACGTTCGCTGCCTGCCCAACCCTCACTACGATCCGGAGCTGCGCCCCATGACAGGCCGCGACGAACCAGTAGCCAAATGGCTGGCCCAGTTCGGTTCCGTCGAGACCATGGTGGATGACATCGCCGGCTTTGTACGTCGCTGGTTGCCTTTGTATATGCAGGACACCCGCAACTACCTGACAGTCGCCATTGGTTGCACCGGCGGTCAGCACCGTTCTGTGTACGTTACCGAACAACTGGCGCTGCGTTTTGCTGATTACGCCCCCTTGCTGGTGCGCCATCGCAATCAACCGCCCATTAATCCCGTCCCATGAGCCCAACTGTACGCAAACTAGGCGCCATCCTGAGCATCCTGGCCTTATTGGCTGGATGCGCTTCCAGCCCCAAACGCGCCAAGCCCAAAGCCAAATCAGGGGCCACCGTTTCAGCTCCCCGAGGCGGAGGCTACTACAAGGACGATGGCCCCGACGCCCGCATCCCCGCCAATCTTCAAGCCACCCCCGACGCAGTTCCCCGAATAGAACCCATCGCCCGCAGCAATACCCGCCCTTATACCGTGCTCGGCAAAAGCTTTGTTCCACACACTTCACACAAAGCCTTTACCCAGACCGGCACCGCCTCCTGGTATGGACGCAAGTTTCACGGCAAGAAAACAGCCAATGGCGAAACCTACGATATGTACGCCATGACGGCGGCGCATCCTACCTTGCCCATTCCCAGCTATGCCCGCGTGACCCGGCCCAAAACAGGCAAATCCGTCATTGTGCGTATTAACGACCGCGGGCCATTTCATAGCTCACGCATCATCGACTTGTCCTACGTTGCCGCCGCCAAGCTGGACTTGATTGCGCCCGGCAGCGGCACCGTGGTGGTTGAATCCATCACACAGGAAGAAATACGCAGTGGCAGTTTTGGCCGGGGTGACATTGAACTTGCCGAGGCTCCGGCTCCCAAGCCGGCTCCCGCCGCTCCGGCCCCCAAATCCAGCCTGGTGATTACCGAAAAGCTGGAGCCCACGCCGGACGCCTTGGCCGCCTTGTCTGAGCAAGACATAGAGGTGGAGCTGGACGATTCGCCTAGCTGGAGCAGCGACGCCAGCGATCAGCAGTTGATTGTGCAGTCCTCACCCGCTGCCACCAGCAAGCCGCAGGCCCCGTCCGGCCAAAGCCGGGTCTACCTGCAATTTGGCGCTTTTTCTGCCCGTGAAAATGCGGCTGCCCTGGCACAGCAGTTGAATCGCCAGATTGCGCAGATAGAGTATCGCGATGCCCAAGTACAGATGCACAACGATCTGTATCGGGTACAAATTGGCCCGTATCAGAATCGGACCGAAGCAATTAACGCGGCTTACCGTATCCAGCAGCAAACTGGCTTGAGCCCTTCGGTTGCCGTTCGCTAAACCCAGGCGCCCTAGTCCTTGGGCGAGTTCGCCAGACCCCAGGCATACAGAACATCACGAGGAATTCCGGTCGCCTGGCTGGCAATCCGGGCTGCATCACGCAGCGAGACCTGCTCCAGCAAGGCTTTCATCCAGCGCTCTGTAGTGGCATCCAGCGCAGGCGCATCTTCGTCCACTTCGCGCACAGCGTCATGCAGAATCAGGACAAATTCACCCTGCTCGCGGTGGCTGTCTTCATCCAGCCAGCCCAAGGCCTGCCCCAAAGGCACGGTATGAATTTGCTCAAAACGCTTGCTGAGTTCACGTGCAAAAGTCAGTTCGCGCTCCGGGCCACACACCTCTTCCATATCGCGCAAGGCCGCACGCAAACGGTGAGGAGACTCAAACATCAATACCGGCATACCCAGGCTGGACCAATGCTGCAGCCACTTACGGCGCGCCACAGTTTTGGGCGGCATGAAACCGGCAAAAGCAAAAGCGGGGTTCTCGTCACTGGTTGCACCACTACCCATCAGAGCGGTAATGACTGCCGAGGCACCGGGCAAAGGAATCACCTGAAAGCCCGCCTCCCGCACTGAACGTACGACACGAGCACCGGGGTCACTGACAGCAGGCGCACCCGCATCCGATACCAAGGCCACTCGCTGTCCCTGCTCCAGACGCTCGATAATTGCCTGAGCGGCTTGGGCCTCGTTATGGCGATGCGCCGCCATCAAAGGCGTTTGTATGCCCCAAGCCTGCAGAAAAGGGCGGGTTGCCCGCGTATCCTCTGCCGCAATAATGTCGCACAGTTCCAGCGCCTGCCAGCCGCGCAGGCTAAGGTCTCCCATATTGCCAATGGGCGTGGCCACCACATACAGGCAAGACTGTGGCCAGACCTGGCCTTGCACCTTGTCCATCATGCTTTGCCAGACGCCGGCATTCCCTGTTCGGTTTTCGGTATCGCTCATGCTTGATCCTGCTTATTGATCATCGTGTATCCCTATGAATCCCTTTGAATACGCTCGCCAGGCTCAAAACCGGCAACTGCGGCGCAAACAGCGTAGTCGTCCTGCAGCCAGAAAGGACAGGCCACGGCGCTCTCCCAGCCAGCAATGCGGCGACCAGGCTGAACAGCGCGCCTGCGATCATGTCACCGCGCAGGGTGCCCATATTCTGGCCCGTCAACTGGGTGCTCGCTTTGGGGAGATTGACCTGGTTCTGTGGCATCAAGATCATCTTGTCTTTCTGGAAGTGCGCCAGCGCAATCACAAGGGCTACGGCGGGGCGCTTGCCAGTGTAAACCGGGACAAGCAACGGCGCTTGATCCTGACAGCCCAACAATGGCTGCCGACGCTATGCCAGCGCTATTTCCAGGGCAGGCTGCCCGCCTGCCGATTTGACGTTATCGCCATTGAAGACGACACCCTGGTCTGGATCCAGAACGCCTTCGAGCAGCGCTGAAAAATAAAAAGCAGCAAAGCTACCCTGGGAATTTTCAGACAAGAACGCTGTCCTATACAAAAATCTCAACCGCCGCGCCGTATTTCGGCCCTGTTACAGCATCTGGTTTCAATACCGTGGCGTTTTTTTCAACATGACACGATCTGCCTGCCCCACGGGGAAATTCTCCGTGCGATAATGCGCGCTATGGACCTTATCGCCTTAATGACTTCGCATTTCGACGATTCCGTCGATACTCTCAAAGCCAGCACACGCGAACTGGCCGAACCTTTGGCCGCCGCTGTCGAGCTGTTGTTTGCCACCCTGGCCAACGACGGCAAGATTCTGGCCTGCGGAAACGGCGGATCAGCAGCCGACGCCCAGCACTTTATTGCTGAGCTGGTGGGCCGCTTTGAGCGCGACCGTTTGCCCTTGGCTGGCATTGCCTTGAATACCGACACCTCCATCATGACGGCGGTGGGTAATGACTATGGCTTTGACAGCATCTTTGAACGCCAGGTCAGTGCCTTGGGCCAGACTGGCGATATTCTGGTGGCCATCTCCACCAGCGGCAATTCGCCAAACGTAATCCGCGCCATCGAAGCGGCTCGCGAGCGCGATATGGTCATCATTGCCCTGACTGGCAAGGGCGGCGGACAAATTGCCGATCTGCTCTCGGATACCGACATCCATCTGTGCGTCCCGCACGATCGAACCATGCGTATTCAGGAAGTACACATTGTTCTGTTGCACGCCATGTGCGATGGCATTGATGCGCTGCTGCTCGGAGATCCACTATGAAACACCGTTTGATTCTGGCCGCCCTGCTGGCCAGCACTACGCTGACCGGTTGCGGTCTGCTGGTAGTTGGCGGCGCTGCTGCCACAACCGCCGTTGTCGCTACCGACCGCCGCACTACGGGCGAGCAGGTCGAGGACAAAACCATTGTCATGAAAGCCGGTGCGGAAACACGCCGCCTGCTGGAAAACAAGGAAGGCCGCATCAATACCACGTCTTACGCCGGGGTTGCCCTGCTGACGGGTGATGTGCCTACCCAGGCCGACAAGGAGGAAGCTGCTCGCCTGGTTTCCAAGGTTGATAAGGTAACTCGCGTGGTCAACGAACTGCGTGTGGGTGAACCTACCCCCTTGGGCGTACGCTCGAACGACTCCTGGATCACCACCCGCGTCAGCACCGCCTTGCTGAACGCCAAAGACGTTCCCAGCCGCACGATCTCCACCACCACCGAGCGTGGCGTGGTCTACCTACTGGGCCGCGTCACTCACGAAGAAGGTGAACGCGCCGCGATTGCTGCCTCCAGCGTCCCTGGCGTGAATAAGGTAGCCAAGCTCTTTGAATACGTCAGCGCCGAAAGCCTGGCACAGCCTTTGAGCACCAATAATCAGCCAAGCAATAGTTCTGGCACAGCGGCCCCTGCAGCTGAGCCTGCGCCCGCCTCCTCTGTAGAAGTTATGCCCGTCCAATGAAAAAAGTAGTCATCATTGCCCTTGCTGTTGCCATTGCCGTGGGTCTGGGCGTCTGGACCATGTCCGGCAGCACCAAGGCCAGCGCCCCGGATGTCGCCTTTACTGATCTGAATGGCAAGCACTTTGAAACCAAAGACTTGCAAGGCAAGGTCGTCCTGGTGAAGTTCTGGGCCACGGACTGCACCACTTGCGTGGCGCAAATGCCTGACAACATTGAGAACTTCAATGCCATGTCCGGCAAAGGGTTCGATATTGTTGCCGTGGCCATGAAGCACGACCCCATCAACTACGTGCGCAACTTTACCCAATCCCGCCAACTGCCGTTCACGGTTGTCCATGACGACAAGGGCGAAATCGCCAAGGCTTTTGGGGACGTCCGTTTGACGCCCACTGCCTTTTTACTCGACAAACAGGGCCACATCATCAAGCGCTACCTGGGTAACTACGACAAGCAGGAATTCATTGCCACCGTCGAAAAAGCCCTGGCCAGCAGCTAAAAGCCTGTTTCTGCCCCCAGCCACATAACCCCGGGTACCAGCAGTGGACCCGGGTTTTCTTCAAGTGAGCGCATCAATGAGCACCACAGATTCGCAGAATTACTCCTCGACCGTCAAAGCAGAAGTTTTGTCCGAGGCCCTGCCCTATATTCGTCGTTTCCACGGCAAGACCGTCGTCATCAAATACGGTGGCAACGCCATGACTGAAGAAGCGTTGCAGCGCAGCTTTGCCCATGACGTCGTCTTGCTCAAGCTGGTTGGCCTGAACCCCGTTGTGGTGCACGGTGGCGGCCCCCAGATCAATGACGCGCTCAAGCGAGTGGGCAAAGAAGGCACCTTTATTCAGGGCATGCGTGTCACCGATGCAGAAACCATGGAAGTAGTGGAGTGGGTGCTGGGCGGGCAGGTGCAGCAAGACATCGTGATGATGATTAATGAAGCCGGTGGCAAGGCCGTGGGCCTGACCGGTAAAGACGGTGGCATGATTCGCGTTACCAAGAAAATGCTGCCGGATGCCGAGCATCCTGGCGAGCTGCTGGATATTGGTTTTGTGGGTGATATTGAAAGCATCCAGCCTGAAGTGGTCAAAGCCCTGCAGGACGATCAGTTCATCCCCGTGATCTCCTCAATTGGATACGGTGAGGACGGTCAGGCCTACAACATCAATGCCGACGTCGTTGCCGGCAAGATGGCCGAAGTGCTTAGCGCTGAAAAACTGGTCATGCTGACCAACACTCCCGGTGTGCTGGACAAGGCAGGTCAACTGTTGCGTCGCCTGTCAGCTCAGACCATCGACGAACTGTTCGCTGATGGCACCATCTCCGGCGGTATGCTGCCCAAGATCTCTTCGGCCCTGGATGCAGCGCGCAATGGCGTCAACTCCGTACATGTCATTGATGGCCGTGTCCCTCACTGCCTGTTGCTGGAAATCCTGACTGACCGTGGTGTGGGCACCATGATCAGCTCGCACTAATCCGTGCGCGCTCCTATCCGTGCCCATGCCTGGGCACGGCCTTTGTCAGCCTGTCAGCCAGATGAAACCATCTGGCTGTTTGATCTGGATAACACCCTGCACAATGCCTCCAAAGGCATTTTCCAGGCGATTGATGGGCGCATGCGCATCGGCGTGGCGCAAACGCTAGGCGTGGATATGGACGAGGCCGACCGGCTGCGTCTGGAATACTGGAAGCGTTATGGCGCCACCATGATCGGCCTGCAACGCCACCATGGAGCAGACCCGGCGACATTCCTGAGACACGCTCACGACTTTGACGTGCCTTCCCTGATCAGCGCCGAACCAGGCCTGGCCTACCAATTGCGCCGTCTGCCTGGCTACAAACTGCTGCTGACCAATGCACCGCTGGAGTACGCACAGCGCGTCTTGAAAGCCCTGAGTCTGCTGCCTGTCTTTGACGGGCTATGGGCCATCGAGCATATGCAGCTGCAAGGCCGTTATCGCCCCAAGCCCTCTCAGGCATTGATGAAGCAGGCTCTGGCCGTGCTGAAATCCCAGGCCCGCGACATTGTTCTGGTCGAAGACACCCTGCGCAATTTGAAAAGTGCCCGCCAGTTAGGGATGCAAACCATCCATATCTATAACGCAGGCACTCCATTTAGCGCTCTGTATCATGGACGCAGCCCGTATGTTGACCATCGCATCAACCGCATCGCACAACTGGTCAAGAACTGGCCACGTCCCTAGGCCTGCTTAGAACGCCAGCTGGCGCTCCCCTTGCTGAATGGTGACCCACTTCAATTCGGTCATGTCCGCAATCGAGTAGCGGCCATTTTCCTTGCCGTAGCCACTGTCCTTGAAGCCACCGAAAGGCGCATTCGGATCATCATCAAAGGAGTTGTCGTTGATGTGGACCGAACCTGCCTCGATACGCTCGGCAAAATCCATGGCCTTTTGCAGATCGTTGGTCAGAATGGCAGAGGATAAGCCGTAGGAAGTATCATTAGCCATTTCCAGGGCGTGCTCGTAGTCGCGCGCCTTGTAGATGGCAGCCACAGGACCAAAAGTCTCTTCGTGGTACAGATGCATGTCCGGGGTCACATCGCACAAGGCCGTAGGCTGGATCACATTGCCTTCGCGGCCGCCACCTGCCAGCAAGGTGGCCCCCTTGGAGACGGCGTCCTGAATGTGGGCCTGCACAAAATCAGCCTGTTCGGAATTGATCAGCGGACCAACCGCGGTTTGTGGCAAAGCAGGATCACCAGTAGGAATACGAGCCACCTGCTTGGCAAAGGCTTCGCAGAACGCATCGTAAATGCCCTGCTCCACAATGATGCGCGAGTTGGCCATGCACACCTGACCCTGATTGAAATAGATGCCGAAAGCGGCGGAGCGCACAGCGTAATCCAGCGTGGCATCATCCAGCACCACGACCGGGCTTTTACCACCCAACTCCAGCACAATGCGCTTTTGATGGCGACCAGCCAGATCCGCCAGGATACGACCCACTCGAGCCGAGCCCGTGAAAGTCACCAGTTTGACGCGCGGATCAGAGAACAAGGTATCGCCCAGAGCTTCGTCGGTGGTCAGCAAAACGGTCAACACACCGGGAGGCAGACCGGCTTCTTCCAGAATCTCGGCAAACATCAAGGCAGCCATAGGCGTATGCGGCGAAGGCTTCAGGATGAAGCTGTTACCCGCCGCCAGTGCCGGGGCCAGCTTCTTGCCATTGAGCAGCAAAGGTGCATTGAAAGGGCCGATCCCAGCCACCACGCCCAAAGGACGACGAATGCTCATGGAAATACGCCCTGGCAGGTCCGACGGCATGGTTTCACCCCGAATATCGCGGGTCTGACCGGCGGCAATACGGAAGGTGCTGACGATGTAATCGCACTCGAACATGGCCTTGCCAAAGACGTTACCGCCCTCTTCAACCAGCACACGCACGATGTCGTCGCGACGGCGTTCCACAATGTCGGCCGCACGGCACAAAATCGCTTCACGTTCACGGGCCAGCATCTTGCCCCAGATGCGCTGTGCACGTTCTGCACTGGCCAACGCCTCTTCAATGTCCTGCTTGGTCGCCAGAAAAACGCGAGCCAGCGGTTTGCCCGTATAGGGATTGACCAAGTCCTTATGCAACTGACCTTCTGATTTCCAGGCCTGTCCGTTGATGTAGGGGTAGACCTGCTTTAGCTGCTCTGTCATGACTGCTCCTTTCCTGTGTTGTCTCCAGGTGCGCTTTGGGCACCCTTCATGGTTAAACCCGATAGCCACCGAGGTGCGCCATAGCTCACCATGCAGTACTGTCTTAGATACTATTCTTGAGCCGAATGCCTCTCTGTGTCGTGGACTGGGGCGCAGCCCAATCTGGACAATGGCGCAGAAGACGGAAAAAAACGCATGAGCACGAACTACCACTGGGATACGCAGGCTTTGCCACCCGGACAAGGCGCCAAGCTCTGGACTCAAGCCATTTCACTGTCCTTTCAGCATGTGCAAACGCAGTGCTACGGACAAAACTTTCATGGCACCTTGCGCTCGCAACGTCTGGGGGAGGTAGCGATCAACCGGCTGACCGCTCAGCCCTATCGGGTCAGCACAAGCAGGCCGCAAACGGATCAGCCCTGGTTGTTCTTGAATGTGCATCAACAAGGCCACTGCCGCCTGATTCAGAACGGGCGTGAGCAATGGCTCCCCGCCGGGAGCCTGAGCCTGAATATAGGCACTAGCCCCTTCACACTGGATTTTGTGGACGAGGTCATTATGACCACGCTGCGCTTGCCGCTGGAGGGGCTGTTGCCCTATACCGGCCCTTTGAATGACGTGGTCGCCCAGCCCCTGGCGCAAGGCGCCAGCCTGCACTTGCTGGAACACTATCTGCAAGGCTTGCTGCTGTCTGCCGATGACTTGCGGGCGAATCAGCACGATCAGGCCTGGCGTTGTCTGCGCGACCTGCTGGCCATGAGCATTAACGAGCGGCGCTCTGCCCCGCCTGCTCCAAGCGCGGCTCGGTACGAAGATGCACTGGGCTATCTGTCTGATCGACTAGGTGATCCCGCCTTGAATATTGCGGCCCTGTCCAAGCACCTGGGTATGGCACCGCGTACCGTTCAGGAACTGTTCAAAGCACAGGGAAGTACTTTTACAGCCCAGTTAATGCAGCTGCGGCTTGATGCAGCGGCACAGCTGCTGCGCCAGACACCGTCCAACACGGTGGCGCAAATAGCCTATTCAGTGGGATTTTCGGATCTATCCTACTTTCACCGCCAATTTAGACGGCGCTTTGGCATCACGCCAGGCCATTTTCATGCTCATGGCCTGAAGTCGTGAAGCAGAGATCAGAAACAGATCAAGCGTGATCGGCATGTTCAGCCGCTGAACCGCATACCGGGCAAGCCGGATCTTTGCGGAAACGTACGGTATGCCAATTCATATTGAAGGCATCCACACTTAGCAAACGGCCCACCAAAGGCTCTCCGAAGCCGCCTAACAGCTTCAAGGCTTCGACCGCCTGCGCACTGCCCACCATACCCAACAAAGGCGACAGAACGCCTGTGGTAGCGCAACGCAGTTCCTCGACGTCGTCCGCTTCAGGGAACAGACAGTGGTAGCAAGGAGCTTCGGGCTGACGCAAGTCGTAAGTACTGACCTGACCCGAAAAGCGAATCGCTGCACCTGACACCAAAGGTTTACGTAATGCCACGCAGGCACGGTTGATCGCATGGCGGGTTGCGAAGTTGTCGCAGCAATCCAGCACCAGATCCACTTGCTGAACCCAATGCATCAAGCCCGCTTCGTCCAGACGCTGAACGACGGGTGTCACCTTCACTTCGGGATTGAGCTGCTCGATATGCAGCTTGGCAGATTCAACCTTGTCCCAGCCCAGACGATCGGTGGTGTGAGCAATCTGACGCTGCAGATTGCTCAATTCCACCTGGTCATCATCCACCAGAATGATGGAGCCCACACCCGAGGCCGCCAGATAAGCCACCACGGGGGAACCCAGTCCCCCGGCTCCAACGACCAGGATGCGAGAAGCCAGAATTCGCTCCTGCGCTTCTACCCCGAATTCATCGAGCAGAATATGCCGCGCATAGCGCAGTAATTGCTGATCTTCCACGTCAGGAACCTGTGTTTACGGCTTTACCGGTTCGAGCCCCTTGGGGGTGATTCGGAACCGCTCAACGCTGGGTTGCTGACTCAGGGGACTTTTTTTTTCCGGCGACTCGGACTCCACTTCCTTTTCGCGCTTGGCAGCCGTTTCCTTGGCGGCAGCTACTTTGGCTGGATCATTCTTGATCACAGGACGGCCAGCCAGATGGTTCAGCGCTTGCTGCAACTGGAAGTCGTCGTCACCACCGAATTCAAACATCTTGAATTCCGGGCTCATACCCAGATCAGGCTGTTCTTCTTCGGTAGTTTCATCCACCTTGCTGTTGACCAGGTGACGCTTCAAGTCCACTTCACGCGGCAGGCGGAACAGATTGCCCTGGGCGGTGTCATCCACGACCACGTCCGGCTGGACACCCGTTACCTGAATAGAAGTACCGTTAGGTGTGTAGTACAAGGCAGTCGTCAGTTTCAGGCCCGATTCCTCGGACAGAGGGACCACACTTTGCACCGAGCCCTTGCCGAAGGTGCGGTTACCGATAATGGTGGCGCGTTTGTGGTCTTGCAAAGCACCGGCCACAATTTCCGACGCCGAGGCCGAACCCACATTTACCAGCACCACGATAGGCACGTTCTTGAGCCAATCCAGTTTCTTCAGAACATCCGCGTCCGTATCCAGCTCGCCCAGAACGGACTGCATGGATTTGACGTAGTACTCGCGGTTGGAGGAAGGAATACGGCCCTTGGTGGAAACCACCAGATCACCCGAATCCAGGAAGGCGGAAGTCACGCCGATAGCGCTTTCCAGCAAGCCACCAGGGTCGTTACGCAGGTCAATCACCAAGCCTTTTGGTGCGCCTGGGCCTTTATGAACTTCGGACAACTGCTTGACCAGATCAGCAGCGGTACGTTCCTGGAACTGGGCAATGCGTACATAAGCCACATCGTCAGCCAGCATCTTGGAGCGCACACTGCGCACCTTGATGACATCACGCACCAGGTTGAACTCCAGCGGCTTGTCACGTCCAGCACGACGGATAGTCAGCTTGATGGAGGTTTTGGGCTCGCCACGCATTTGCTTGACGGCATCATTCAGGCTCAAATCCTTGGTGGGTTTGCCATTGATGTGCGTGATGATGTCGCCCGCCAGAATACCGGCGCGCGCCGCAGGTGTATCCTCGATAGGCGAGATAACTTTAGGCATCCCGTCTTCGCTACCAATCTCTATGCCCAGACCGCCGAACCCGCCTTGGGTCATGGCTTCCATTTCCTTGAAAGCGTCGGCATCCAGATAGGCTGAGTGCGGATCCAGATCGGTAAACAAACCCTTGATCGCGTTATTGACCAGGGCCTGATCCGTCAGGGGCTCCACATACGTGTTCTTGATGGCAGCGAACACATTGGCGAACTGCTGCAGTTCGCGCAAAGGCAATGGCTCGCCGCGTTGAGCGACCGCAGTAATGCCCAGGCTGATCAAGATACCGCCCACAGCACCTGCTGCCACTAGACCAATGCTGCCAATCCTTCGAGTGCTCATGCACATTCCCATTATTTTCAGATTCAAGACGGGGCCACCTCCCGGAGCTGACCCGACCATGCATTATAAGAGTAGCGTAAAGCGTCGACCAGCGTGAACTGGGCTGGAGTCGCTACCCCGCGCAACAAATGCGAGCAAACGTAAGCACCGCAGGCAAAAGTGGCTTAGGAACCTAACCAAACCTGCGGATTGATTGGCTTGCCTTGATGGCGCAACTCAAAGTACAGGCCGGGTTCAACCTGGCCGCCGGTGGCTCCCACCCGCGCAACCGCATCCCCACGCCCCACAATATCGCCTACTTGCTTGAGGGTGCTCTGGTTATAGGCATAGACACTCAAGTAATCGCGACCATGATCAATAATCAGCAAATTACCAAAACCGGTCATCCAGCTGGCAAAAACCACTCGGCCTGGAGCTACCGCGCGAACCGTGGTGCCGGCCTGTGCTCGCAACACAATACCGCGCCAAATGCCGCCATCAGGACGTTCAGCCCCGAACTTGCCTTGCATTTCGCCGCGTACCGGATAAGGCAAGCCACGTTTCAGACCCTGGAAACCACCTTCTGGTTCCAAGGCGGGAGCAGATGCCTGCTCGACGGGCTCCTCAACGACCTGAACCTCGCGCACTTTGGGAGCGGCTGGTTTGCTGATCGGCTCGCTAGGCTCGGACGACGCTTCCAGGCTGTCTGACAAGAGACGCTCGTTCGCGGTCGGCGGCGTGTAGGTCAGCGGTGGACGCGGAATCATGGGTTCCGGATCTGGCTTCTGTGGCGCAGCAGGTTCCGGCTTGCTAGGTGGCAAGGCCGCAGGCAAAGGCGGTTGCGTGGCACGAGCCCGCTCCAGCAACTCCCGCTCGCGCTCCAGACGCGCCTGTTCACGGGCGGCCTGCTCTTGTTTGGCTTTACGCTGCAACTCTTGCTGACGAGCCAGCTCGGCTTTGCGCGCTTCCTCAGCACGGCGCGCCGCTTCCCGTCGGCGTTGTTCTTCGGCGCGACGGGCCAGCTCGGCCTGTCGGGCAATTTCAGTTTCCAGGCCGGAGATCAAATCTCCCAGCCGTTTGTCATTACTTTGCAGGTTGGCAGCCTGACCGCGCTGGCGTTCCAGCTCGGCGCTGATGTCAGCCACCACCTTGGCTCGTTTTTCTTTTTGTTCTTCCAGAGCTTCCTTCTGAGCCGCGGCCTCCTTGGCCAGTTGCTCCTGCTCTTTCTCACGCGCGGCAACCTGGGTCTGCAAGCGATCCAGACGCTCTACGGTGCGACGTACTTTATGAACCTGCTCGGTCTGCTGACGCGAGACATAGCCCAGGTAATGCAATTCGCGGTTAATGGCGTTGGGATCATCACCCGACAAGAGGGCAGACCAGGGCGACACACCATTGGCGTATTGCGCTCGTAATTGCTCGGCCAGCTCCTGCTGACGTTGCTCTTTGATCACTTGCTGTTCGCTGATCTGTTTGCCCAGCGTACCTAGCTGCTGATGCAATTGTTCCTGCCGCTGCTCAATCTGAGCCAGCGTGCGATCGATATCGGAAATAGCCTGCTCGGATTCGCGCAAGGCATTGGCGGCGTCACGACGCGAGCTTTCGCTGGTGTCGATGGTTTTGCGCAGCGATTCGATCTTCTGGCGCAGCTCTGCCTGCTGCTTTTGAGCCTGGGCCTGGCGGGCGGCCAAGTCCGGATCAGCAGCCAGGGCCGGTAAGGTCCAGGCTGCCAGCAACAGGCAAACGCTGTAGCGCCACATTATTTACTGCGCCTTGCCCTGATTGGCCACGGCTTGCATCTGAGCCGCAATCGCTTCCTGGTCGCCCAGGTAGTAATGACGGATAGGACGCAGGTTTTCGTCCAGCTCGTACACCAAAGGCTGGCCGGTAGGAATATTCAGGTGAACGATGTCCTCGTCAGAGATGCCGTCCAGGTGCTTGATCAGCGCTCGCAAGCTGTTGCCGTGAGCCGTCACCAGAACGCGACGGCCGGAGCGGATTGCAGGAGCAATAGACTCGTCCCAGAAAGGAACCACGCGGGCTACGGTGTCTTGCAAGCACTCAGTGCGAGGCAGTTGATCAGCTGGCACACGAGCGTAGCGAGCATCAAAACGCGGATTGCGTGGATCGTCTTCAGCGACGGGCTCGGGAGCGATTGCGTAGGCACGACGCCAGACCAGGACTTGATCCTCACCGTACTTTTGTGCGGTTTCGGCTTTATTTAAGCCCTGTAAAGCACCATAATGGCGTTCGTTCAGGCGCCAGCTCAAACCTATGGGGGTGTGCATGGCGTCCATCGAATCCAGGGCGATCCACAAGGTACGGATAGCGCGCTTGAGGACCGAGGCGAAAGCCAGGTCGAACTCAAAACCGTTTTCTTTAAGCAGATCACCGGCCTGCTTTGCCTGTTGACGCCCGGTTTCGGTAAGATCGACATCGGTCCAGCCAGTAAACCGGTTCTCCAGGTTCCACTGGCTTTCGCCGTGCCGCATCAGTACAAGTTTATACATGGTAAAAACAGCCTCGAGGTTGAAAAATTGGCGCCACTCTATAATCGTGTGATCTTGCCCTTTTTTCTTGCTTTTCTTGGTAATCAACAGGATTTAACGTGGACTTCATCTTAAGTCAGAACAATCTTCTAATTTTAGCAATTGCGGTGCTTGCCGGCATTATGCTGTTAATACCCAGCTTTTTCAAAGGCCGTGCGGGACGCGCAGTTTCAAGCTCGGAAGCGGTACAGATGGTAAACCAGAAAGACGCTATTTTGATTGATCTGCGCAGCGCCGATCAGTTCAAGGCCGGGGCAATTGCACAATCTCGCAACATTCCTGCTGCCGACCTTGACGCCAAGGCCAGCACACTGCCCAAAGACAAGCCTGTCATTCTGGTGTGCGATACCGGTCGCAGCGCTCCGCGCAGCGTGGCCGTCCTGCGCAAGCACGGCATCAACGAAGCCTACACATTGCAAGGCGGTATTCAAGGCTGGCTGCAGTCCAGTCTGCCCGTCAAAAAATCGTAAGCTCCCCCTTCTACGAGGCTCTCATGGCAAAAGTCACGATGTACTCCACAATGGTGTGCCCTTATTGTGTGCGCGCTGAAATGCTGCTCAAGCAACGCGGCGTAACTGAAATCAATAAAATCATGATTGATCGCGAGCCCGAACAGCGCGCTCTCATGATGGAGCGCACCGGTCGGCGTACCGTTCCCCAAATCTACATAGGCGACACCCATGTAGGTGGCTACGATGATCTGGCCGCTTTGGACCGCGAAGGTGGCCTGCTGCCTCTGCTGGCTGCCTGATTTTTTTTCTAACAATTTTTTTATCCCATAGGATCACCCATGGCCGACCAGAACACCCCAGCCGCTGACCAAGAAGCTCAACAACCCAGCTTCAGCCTGCAGCGCACCTACATCAAAGACCTGTCCATCGAAATGCCCAACGCTCCCCAGATCTTTCTGGAGCAAGAGGCCCCTTCCGTGGAAGTGTCCATCAATGTAGGCGGCCAACGCCTGGCTGACACCGTCTACGAAAGCACCGTCACCGCTACTGTGACCACACGCATTGGCGACAAGGTCATGTACCTGGTCGAAGCCACCCAAGCCGGTATCTTTGAAGCTGCCAACATTCCTGAAGAGCAGCTCGAACCCCTGCTGGGCATTGTGTGCCCCACCATGCTGTACCCCTACTTGCGCGCTGCCGTGGCCGACGCCATCAACCGCACTTCCCTGCCTGCCCTGCACCTGACTGAAGTGAACTTCCAGTCCCTGTACGAGCAGCGTCTGGCCCAGCAAGCCGCCCCCGCTGACGGCCAGCCTTTGCAGGCCTGATGATGTCAAACGCGCACACTCCTGTTCGTGTTGCAGTCCTGGGCGCTGGCAGCTGGGGAACGGCCTTGGCCGCTCTGGCCAGCACCCAGGCTCCCACGATGGTATGGGCGCGCAAAGCATCAACCGCACAAGCCATCGGGCAGGATCATCGCAATCCAGCCTACCTGCCCGATGTCGTGCTGTCCGACTCGCTACAGGCCAGCGACAGCCTGCAGCAAGTCATGGAGTTTGCCCTGGCTGATGACACCGGCCCTGCCCTGCTGATTCTGGGCGTGCCTGTGCGTGGTCTGGCACAAACCTGTGTGGATCTGGCGCAATACCTGCCTGCCACACGCCGCCATCCCGTCCTGCTGGTATGGACCTGTAAAGGCTTCCATCAGGAAAGCGGCTTATTACCCCACCAGATTGTGCGTGAAAGCCTGCCCGACCATCCCTGGCTAGGCCGTGCCGTGCTCTCTGGCCCTTCGTTCGCCCTGGAAGTGGCTAAAGGCCTGCCTGTTGCGCTGACACTGGCCTGCGAACCTGCTGATATGGCCGGCATTGCCCTGGAGGCTTTGCATGGCAAGCAAGCGCGCCTGTACACCAGCACCGACATGATCGGCGTGGAAGTGGGCGGCGCTGTCAAAAACATTATGGCCATTGCCTGTGGCATTGCCGACGCTCTGGGCCTGGGCCATAACGCCCGTGCTGCCCTGATTACCCGAGGCCTGGCTGAAATGCAGCGCCTGGGTGTTGCCCTGGGTGGTCAAGCAGAAACCTTCTCCGGCCTGGCCGGTCTGGGAGATCTGGTCCTGACGGCTACGGGCGAATTGTCCCGCAATCGCCAAGTAGGCCTGGCGCTGGGTGCTGGTGAAAGCCTGGACAGCATCCTGGCCACCGGCATTACCGCTGAAGGTGTACGCTGTGCCCGTTCGGTTCTGGAAATGGGCCGAGCGCACCAGATTGAATTACCGATTACCGCCGCGGTCTGCCAAATCCTGTTTGAAAAACTGGCCCCGCGCGAAGCTGTCCACGCCTTGCTTACCCGCGAGGCAAAGCAGGAAGGCCACTAATACCTTCGTCTGCCCGATCTGGCACTTCACCCGCGCTGCCAGAACTGCAGTCAACCGTCTCTTACTCAGAATAAAACAATGTCATTGCTTGCTCGTTCTCGTGATCTTCTGATCCGCTCCGTCCTGGGGCTGGCCTGCACTGGTTTGCTGGCTCAATCGGCTCTGGCCCAATCCAGCTGGCCTGAGCGCCCGATTCAAATGGTCGTGCCCTTTCCAGCAGGCTCCTCGCCTGACGCCCTGGCCCGTGCCATTTCCGAGCCCCTGTCCCAAGCTTTGGGCCAAACTGTCATTGTTGATAACCGTCCTGGTGCTGGTGGCAATATCGGCACGCGCTTTGTGGCGCATGCCAAGCCCGACGGCTACACCCTGCTGCTGACCATCAATGGTCCCATGGTGACCGCCCCCACCCTGTACAAGACCTCGCTGGGCTATGACCCGCTGAAAGACTTGCAGGCCATCTCCATGATTGGCACCAGCCCCAACGTGCTGGTCGTGCCGGCCAACTCGCCCGCCAACACGGTGGAAGAGTTCATTGCCCTGGCGAAATCTCGTCCTGGCGAATTGAACTACGGCTCAGTTGGCCCCGGCAGCTCGGCCCACTTGGCCATGGCCATGCTGGAACATGCGGTTGATATCAAACTGGAACAAATCCCCTACTCGGGCTTTCCACAAATCCTGACCGCCATTATTGGTGGCGACATTGACGCCGCCTTCATGGTGCCCGGCATTGCCATGCCCCAGGTTGAAGCCGGCAAGGTGAAAGCCCTGGCCGTGACCTCCTTGCAACCCAGCGAATTGCTGCCCGGTCTGGACACCATGGCGCAAGCCGGTCTGGAAAACTTCGAGGCGATTTCCTGGGATGCTTTCTTTGTGCCCCACAATACCTCGGACGATGTGGTCAAACGCCTGAACCAGGAAATCACCACCATCCTGCAACGCGACGACATCAAGGCCAAGCTCAACGCCTTTTACTTCTCGTCCGAGCCTTCCACCCCGCAGGAGATGACGGACAAGATCATTGCCGACAAGGCTCGTTGGGATGAAGTGATTGAACGCCTGAATCTGTCGCTGGAATAAGGACAAGATCGAAAAAAACGGCCCTGCAAATTCAAGATTTGCGGGGCCGTTTTCTTTGCAGCCATCACTCAAAAATAAATACGCGCCGTTCAATGACAAATGTGGCGTCGCCCAGGACTACACCCTGGCGGCCTGTCTCTACACAAGCTTAAACCCCACCTTCGTAACCCGCTTGCCGCCAGGCATCAAAAACACAAATCGCCACGGCATTGGACAGGTTCAAGCTGCGTTGCCCCGCCAACATGGGCAGACGAATCCGCTGCTCGTTGGGAAACAAGGCCAGTTGTTCTGCAGACAAGCCTGCGGTTTCGCGGCCAAATACAAATACATCACCCGGCTGAAAGCTTTGCTCAGCCAGCAAATGGCTACCACGTGTAGTCAGGGCAAACGCGCGATCCGGCGCGGAGCCCGTGGCCTGGAGGGCTTCTTCCAGACTGTCGTGCACCTTCACTTGCGCCCACTCGTGATAATCCAGCCCGGCACGACGCAGCTTGCTGTCTTCAAGCTCAAAGCCCAGGGGCCGCACCAAGTGCAGGACACAGCCCGTATTGGCTGCCAGTCGAATGACGTTACCCGTGTTGGGAGGGATCTCGGGCGAAACCAGGACAATATGAAACATGAAAAACCTAAAAAGTGCAGAAAAAGCCGCGAACAAGCGAGGAAGTATACAGGGCTAGGATGCCTTCAATTTCCAGGGAGCTCGTGCAGCGACCAAGGCATAAACAGACTGTGCGCCCGCCAAACGGCAGGCCCGTGCCAGGGCATCCAAAGTGGCTCCTGTGGTCAGCACATCATCGACCAACAGCACATCACAGCCTTGTAGCGACTCCCGCAGGTTAAAAGCGCCCCGCATGGCCTGCCTGCGGGCCTGACGCCCCAAGGTCTTCTGGGCCTGCTCGTGCCGTAGCTGCGCCGTGACGATATGCAAACGTGCTGACAAACCCAATTCATGTGCCACGCGCCTGGCCAGTACCGCTGCCGGATTGAAGCCCCGCCGGTGCAAGGCTTTACGCTGCGAAGGCACTGGAATGACCCGGCAAGCAGCGTTCAGCACAGGCCCATGCCTACGCCATTGCTGCACCATCAGTTCCGCCAACACCGCTGCCATTTCCAGCCGACGGGAAATTTTAAACGCATGTATCAGCATATCGCCAGGATGTTCATAATCGAATCCGGCAACCGTCGCTTGCAGGGACAACTGCCCTGCTCCGCAGTCCGGGCAGGCCAGTAAAGCCAAGGGCGGCAAGGCCAAAGCACAACGAGGGCAGCGCAAATCCTGGGCGGGTGTTGCCAGCGCGTGTCGGCAAAAGCGGCACAGTGCGCCACTTTGCGAACGCAATCCGCACAGCACACAAGGCCGTGCCAACAGTGGAATCCCTACAAGACGGTGGGTCGGCTCGCGCCGAAACAGGGGATGCGCCATAATAGATCATTACCTTTCAGAGCCAGGCTGATTCGATCACAGCACATGCCACTGATCCAGGCCAGCAACGTCCGCGCAACTATGTCCCAGTTACCTTCTTTACCAATCAACTCCGCCCACGTCGAGCAGCAATTCAATCGCCGCGCTCCCCTGGATCACGCTCAGTTTCTTTATGGTGAAGTCGCCCAACGGATGTTGTCCCGGCTGGCTTTGGTGCGCTTGCAACCCACTCATATTCTGGATGCCGGCTGTGGTGCCAGCCACGCGCTGGAGCCTTTGCGTTCCCGCTACCCGGATATGAACTACACCGGTCTGGATCGCAGCGCCAAGCTGTTGGAGGTTGCCCGCGAGCGCTACCAATCCAAACCCAGCCTGTGGCAAAAACTGCGCAACCAACCTACCCCTGCTGCCAACTGGGTTCAGGCCGATATGGCCAACAGCGGCCTGCCCGCAGAAAGCCAGGAGCTGGTCTGGTCGAACATGGCACTGCACTGGCACCCGGAACCGCATCGAGTCCTGGCTGAATGGAACCGCCTGCTGAAACCCGAGACGCTGGTCATGTTCTCCTGCCTGGGTCCCGGCTCTTTTGCCGAGCTGCGCAGTGCCATGGAGCAAGCGGATCTGGGCACCCAAACGCTGGAATTCGTGGACATGCACGACTTTGGCGATCTGTTGCTGGAAAACGGTTTTGCTGATCCCGTGATGGATCAGGAGGTCGTGACGCTAACCTACCGCAGCGCTGAAAAACTGCTGGATGATTTGCGTCTGCTGGGCGGCAATCCGCACCCACAACGCAAGGCCAGCCTGAGCACCCTGCCCTGGCGTCAACGCCTGCTCAATGCGCTGGAGAAACAGCGCCATATGGACGGCACCTTGCATTTGAGCTTGGAAATTGCGTACGGGCACGCCTGGCGCGCTCGTAGCCGTCGCAGCACCCAGGGCGAGGTCAGCGTGCCGATCTCCACAATCAGCCGCCGCCCCAAACCCCAGGAATAAACCGCATTTAGAAGCGGTATTCGGCCTGCAACCAGAAGCGGCGGCCATCTTCCGCATAGGAATAGGCTCCGCTGGTACCCGAGTCGCGACGACGATCGGTCAGGTTATAGACGGCCGCGCTCAAGCTCAGATCTTTTCTGGCACGCCAGCTGGCTCCCAGATCCACCGTAGCAATCGTCCCCATGCTTTCGCTGACAGCACCGCCCTGTCCCCAGGAAATATTGGTTTCCCGACCACGCACGTTCAAGGTCGAGAAAGCTGACACGGCTTCATTCGGCGTCCAGTCCACGGTCAGGCTGCCCATATTGCGTGGGGTCGCCACCAAGGGCTGTCCTTCAGACTGCGGGTAGCCAAAGCCCAGGATAGTGGCGCTGCCATTACGCACCTTGGAGTCCGTAAAGGTATAGCTGCCGCGCACTTTCCATTGCTCGTTAAAGCGATAGGCCAAGCCCAGTTCCAGACCCTGAACCCGTGCTTCAGTGATATTGAAGTAGGTGCTATACATGCTGTTGGTATACGGGTCCGGTGGCACAGGACGGCCATCGGGGTAGTACAGCTGACGCGAGCCGGTATTGGCGATCTTGTTTTTGTAGCGGGTGTGGAACAAAGTAGCGTTGGCGCTCAACGGTCCGCCATCGTCAAAGTACAAGCCCAGTTCTACGTTGGTGCTGACCTCAGGTTCCAGATCCGGATTGCCCCAGGTATAAGCACCGCCACGCTGCGGCAAACCGATTTGCGGATTGCTTTGCATGATGGTCGGAGACTTGAAACCCTTGGCGATCCCGCCTTTCAGCGTCCAGGCATCTGTCGCACTCCAGACACCGCACAAACGGGGAGTCCAGTGACGGCCATAGAACTCGTTGTCGTCCATACGCACGCCGCCAGTCAGGGCGAAGGATGGGCTCAGGCTCCATTCATCTTCCAGGAACAGGGAGTATTCACGCACGGAAGTATCCACACCTGCGCCATTCGGATTGGCGTAGTAGCCATCGGCCTTCAACTCGCTTTTGCGCCACTGAAAACCACCCACCAGCATGTGATCGGCCAAAGGCAGGGTGAGCTTGCCATCAATCACGGTATTGCGAAGATCAGGGCGGGCGCTTTGAGTGGGGCCATCGCGATAGGCTTGTTCACGGTTCAGGCTTAGCTCCGTATCAAAGCGGCCCCAACGCCCCGTATGGGCCAGCGTATAGCTGTCGCGCACGTACTCGTTTTCATTGGCCTTGCCCGTCAAAGCCAATGACTTGCCGGAGGTGGTCCAGAAATGCTGGGTCGTGCGGCCAGCTTCAAACATGAACTCATGATTGTTATTGGGGGTTGCCCACAAACGCACCGTACCGTTTTGACGTTTGGCACGCGCAAAGCCATTCAACACCTGATCTTCCTGACGTTGCTTGTGGTAGCCCCAGAACTGCAAGCCCAAGCGCCCCGGCACGATGGGGCCAGACAAGTACAAATCAGCCGAGCCGCTATTTCCAGCCGAACCACTGTCCTGCAAGGTATAGCCACCGGTCAAGGAGCCGTGCCATTTGTCGGCCACTTTGCGCGTCACAATATTGATGACTCCGCCCAAAGCCTCAGAGCCGTACAAGGTCGACATGGGGCCACGCACCACTTCGATACGCTCAATGGCTTCCAGCGGGGGAATCCAGTTCATGTCCAGAGCCTCAGACACCCCACCCTTCATAGTGATCTGACGCATGTCCTGGCGGCGACCATCAATCAAGACCAGCACATGCTCGGACTCCATGCCGCGAATCGAGATAGCCCCTTTGTCGCCACCTAAAATGCTGACGCCCGGCACCTGGCGCAAGGCATCGGCCAAAGACTCAAAGCGTTTCCCCTCCAGCTCCTCGCGCGGAATCACGGTAATAGAGGCCGGTGCGCTCACCACTTCCTGAGCGAATCCCGAGGCGGTCACCGAGATTGCACTTAACTGCTCAACTTCATTGCGTTCCTGAGCCCAGGCGGACATGCACGCCAAGGATAAGGCGGCCAAGGGCCAACGCAGGCCCGTTCTCATTTTCATCAGAATTCTTCCATTATTTATAATACGAACCAAACTCATTTCTATTTGCCACTATCATGAGCCCGGTTTCTGACCGTAGTCTGATGAAAACTATTCTGATTATTGAAGACCACCGGCCTTTGTTGAGCCTGTTGGCAAGCCATCTGCAAGGGCAGGGATATGCAATTCGCACCGCTACGACGGGGCGGATTGGTCTTGCCCTGCTGCAAGAACATAGCTTTGATGCCCTGATTCTGGATCTGGGATTGCCCGATATGGACGGCATGGAAGTTCTGGCGCAGCTGCATCGCCCAGATCGCAGCCAGCGCCTGCCCTGCCTGATCTTGAGTGCGCGCGATGCCGTCCACAATCGCATTCAAGGGCTGCGTGGCGGTGCGGACGACTATCTGCTCAAACCCTTTGATCTGCTTGAGCTGGAGGCCCGCCTTAGCGCAATCCTGCGGCGGGCTGCGCCCCATCGTTACCAGCAACTGGTGATCGCGAATCTACGATTCGAGCCTGAAGTGCGACAAGCCTGGGTCAATGACCAAGCCTTGATGTTGCCACGGCGGGAAAGCCTGCTCTTGCTGGAGCTGATGCAGGCCAGCCCCCGTTTGCTGGTCAAGGATTATTTGCTGGAGCAGCTCTATCAAAACCAGACCGACATCAGTCTGAATGCCATCGAAGCGTTGATCTCCAAACTACGCCGCAAGCTGCGCGAGCAAAATGCCCTGGTTTGCATCGACACGGTGCGCGGTGTGGGCTACCGCTTGCGCGCTCTGTGAGCAGGCGCGCCTTCAGTCTGCGCGGGCGATTACTGATCAGCCTGCTGCTGATGCTGGCCTTGGGCTTTTGCGCTCTGGCCCTGTCCTTGTTCGATACCCGCGACGAGCTGCGCCGCATCAGCCTGTTTTTGCAGGCCGAGGAAATTGCCCGCGACTTTAAACCCTCGGAATCATTGGATAGCTTGCCGCGTCAGTACGCCGGTGGGGAAATGTCCTATTCTCTGTACAGCGCCGAGGGTGAGCTGCTCCAGGCCTCATCCAATCTGGCAAGTCCACGACGCCTGCGCCCTGCTCAGCCTGAAGACGAGTTGGCTTTGTTCAGACTGAAGCATCGCAGTGGCTATGTGGTGTCGGTTTCGGTCACGCTGCCCAGTGGCGAAATCCTGATGGTCGCCAAACGAGACCAGCGCGAAAGAGAGCTGATCGGAGCCTTGCTGCAAACCCGCATGTGGCGCTCACTGCTTTTGTGGCTGCCTGTGTGTGCGGTGGGTCTGTTGTTGATCGCCTGGCTGATTCATTGGACCTTGCGCCCGGTACGACAAGCGGCAAATCTGGCTGCGACGCTGGGCCCTGCTCAACCCGAGCTGCGCTTGCCGGTCACTGAACTGCCCAAAGAAATTCGCCCCTTGGCACAGGCCGTCAATCAAAGTCTGGACCGCCTGATGCAGGCCTATCACCATGAACAACAACTGGTCGCAGATGCCGCGCACCAACTGCGCACCCCATTAGCTGTGATGTCCTTGCGTCTGCAAACGGCTGAACACCATAGCGAGCAGGACTGGGATTTGCTGCGCGAGGATATTACCCACTTGCAGCGTCTGGTCAGCCAATGGCTCAGCCTGGCCCGCAAGCAGGAGCAGGCTACGGAGCTAACAGACCACACAGCCTTGGCACCGTTGTGCCGCCGTGTGATGGGAGACTTATGGCCGCTTTTCGAGCAGGCCAATCGAGAGATCCAATTTCACGATGATAGTTCGCTCGATACTGTTCAAGCCTGTGAGGCCGATCTGTCCGAAGCCATTGTCAACGCACTGGACAATGCCCTAACACATGGCAAAGGCACGGTCAGCTTGCATTTGTATAACCCACAGCCAGACCAATGCGCGATCGATATCAGCGATCAAGGTGCAGCCTTGGATGCGCAAACAGCTCATCTGGCCTTTGAGCGCTTTCACAAGCAAGACAGCGCCAGCAAAGGAGCGGGCCTGGGGTTGACGATTGTGCGTCAGATTTTGCTGCGCCACGGTGGCCAGGCCCAGTTCCTGCCCGGCGCACCCTGCACTCTGAGGCTCTTGCTGCCACTAGCGGCTCCCGCCTCTGACAAAAAAACGGTTTAGCGGTAAACTCGTCCGGTTGGCCTCCCCGGCCAACTACGTTCTCAGGGCGGGGTGCAAGTCCCCACCGGCGGTAATGGCACTAGCCTAGCCCGCGAGCGCCTGGCCTTGTGTCAGGGACAGCAGACCCGGTGTGATTCCGGGGCCGACGGTATAGTCCGGATAAAGAGAGAACGGGATACCCTCATAACCTGTACAGGAGTCATCCTGATATGGGCTTGAGCTATCCTGCTTCCTGCATGCCCTGTTTTTGTTGTCATAAAACAGGAAATCAACATGAACAGTATTACCTCAGCCAATCTTCTGGCTCCCCGTATCGCCTTTATTCAAGCTTGCTGGCACAAGGACATTGTGGATCAGGCCCGACTGGGTTTTATCGACGAAGTCAAAGCCATGGGCCACGACAGCAGCCTGATCGACTTCTTTGAAGTGGGCGGCGCCTTTGAAATCCCACTGCATGCTCAACGTCTGGCCCAATCGGGTCAATATGCCGCTGTTGTGGCTGCCGGCCTGGTGGTTGATGGCGGTATTTATCGCCACGACTTTGTGGCTACCGCAGTGATTCAAGGCTTGATGCAAGTCCAGCTCAGCACCAACGTGCCGGTGTTTTCAGTCGTGCTGACTCCTCACCATTTCCATGATGGCAAAGAGCACCACGATTACTTCCACCGTCACTTTGTGGTCAAGGGCCAGGAAGCGGCCCGTACATGCCTGGATACCGTGAGCAAGTTGCAAGCACTGCCTGCGGCATCCGTCGCCGCTCTCTAAACGGCAAGGCGGCCTGAAAAGGCCGCCTCAATCCCAAACCCCCCAGGCTGCTTTTACCCGCAGCGCCAGAGCTGGCCAGAAGCTTGCTGGCCATGCATTTGGTAACTACTGTATCAAGACTGGTTACGCTTGCGCGACGAGTCTATACCCAGCTGTTTAAGCTTGCGGTACAAGTGGGTGCGTTCCAGACCAGTACGCTCCGACACACGCGTCATGCTGTGATTTTCGCGGCGCAGATGATATTCAAAATAAATGCGCTCGAACTCGTCACGCGCTTCGCGCAAAGGCAGATCCAAAGAAATGCTACCCAGCTGGGACTCATCCTGCTCGACTTCAGGGACGGCCATGGCAGGTGCCATACCGGGAGCCATTGTGGCGGTTTCAGGGCGGCGATCACCACCTTGAACCACCGGGCGGGCAGCGGCTGCCAGCGCCTTGGGTGCAACGGTACGCTCCAGACCCGAGGCGACGGTCTTTAGCAGGCGCTGCATGGTGATGGGTTTTTCCAGGAAGTCCACCGCACCAATACGGGTTGCTTCCACCGCGGTATCCACCGTGGCGTGGCCACTCATCATGACCACTGGCATATCCAGCAAGCCTTGAGAAGCCCACTCCTTGAGCAGGCTGACACCGTCAGTGTCTGGCATCCAGATATCCAGCAAGACCAGATCGGGGCGGCCCCGCAAGCGTGCCTCGCGAGCCTGGGCGGCATTCTCTGCCAATTGCACGGTGTGCCCTTCGTCGTAAAGAATTTCCGACAAAAGTTCCCGAATGCCGATTTCGTCATCAACTACCAGAATTCTGGCCATAAAACGTCACCTACGTGATTTTTACGCATTATCGTTTGCTCGCCGCCCAGAGTCCAGACGAATATGCTGGCCAGCAAGCCGGGTAAAGAGGATGGAAATGCGAGCCCCCCCCTCACGACGATTGGAAACATCGATTCTGCCGCCGTGCTCCTCGATGATTTTCTTAACTATAGCAAGTCCCAGACCCGTGCCGGTGGGCTTGGTGGTTACGTAAGGTTCAAAAACGCGCACCAGCATCTGGGGATCAAAACCAGGCCCGTTATCTGACACCACAAAACTGACCGCATCAGAAGAGTCGGAACCTTCTACGCCCGCAATCATGGTTTTAACAAATACATGCGCCTGGTCAAGTGATTGATCCTGGGCAGCCGCTTCACGAGCATTGGCCAGCAGATTATGGATAACCTGCCGCAGTTGCGTGGGGTCGCCTTGAACCATGGGCAAATCAGGGTCCAGCTCCACATCAATTGCCACACTATAACCATCGTCCCGGACCATGCCTTCTTCCGGGTCCCAACCATATAAAGTCAGCACTTCGGTAATCAGCTCGTTCAGATTCAGAGCTTGCATCTGAGTCGCCGGTTTACGAGCATACTCTCGGAAATCTTCCACCATCTTCTTGAGCGAACTGACCTGATTGACGATGGTATTGGTATAGCGCAGCAACATGGCAGCATGGACTTCATCCAGCTGCGACTCCAGTTTCATGGCCAGTCGTTCGGCCGACAACTGAATAGGCGTTAACGGGTTCTTGATCTCGTGTGCCAGGCGTCGAGCCACCTCGCTCCAGGCCACCAGACGGCTGGCGGAAATCACGTCAGTAATATCGTCAAACACCACCAGATACCCGGTTGGCTGACCATCTACACGCAGCAAGGTACCACGGGCCAAAACGGTGACGATAGTATCACGCGCTTCATTACCTTCTTGCATTTCCAATTCAAACTGCTGCTGCCAGTAAGGATGATCCGAGCCCATGGCCTGATGCGTGGAAAAGGCTTCACGTATCACCGAGGCAAAGGTCATGGCCCCTTCCAGCGTTTCCAGCGGACGCCCCTTGATGGAGCGCAAGTCCACCTGCAAGATACGCTGCGCCCCCTGGTTGAACATGGTGACGCGGAACATCTCGTCAAACGCCAGTACACCACTGGACAGATTACTGAGCACTGACTCCAGGTACATATTGGAGCGTTCCAGCTGCAGACGATTTTTCTCGACCATGCGGCGCGCTTCATCCAGCTGTCGGGTCATGGCATTGAAAGAGCGCGTCAACTGGCCAACTTCATCCTTGGCGGGCGGCTCAGGCAAAGCCCGATAGTCCCCCACCCCTACCGCCTGCGTCCCCGCAGCCAATGTCAGCAAAGGACGCGTCAGGCGACGAGACAAAGCCAGGGCAGCCGCCACAGCCGTAAACACCGCCAGAATCAAGGCCAGCGTCAGCGTAATACCGTAGAGCTTGCGCAAGCCCTGACGAGACAAGGCCAGTTCCTGATAGTCCCGGAAACCTTGCTGCACCTGGTTGGCATTGCGTGCAATCTTGTCCGGCACAGGCTGAATGACCTGCAGCCAGCGCGAGTCTGCCGTACCACTCAAGGTTGCTGCAAAGCGATTGGGATCGGCCAATGGTAGAACCGTGCGCAAACGCAAACCGGTGGACTCTGCGGGAACCCCGCCTTCGTCCAGACCGTTGTCGTGAACAGGCGCATCATCATCCACCTCGGCAGCCGAATAGCGGCCTGCAATACGCAGCTGATTCATCACGCTGGACGGCGGCATATCAGGCAGCAGCGTGTCGTAGCGGCCCGAGGAAAAGGCAATCAGACGACCATTGCCCGAAAACACCATTGCCTCCGTCACCCCGCTGTTTTCACGCAAGGAGATCAGCAAGCTGCTGTACTGCGCGCTGTCCGCCTTGTTCAATGCCGACACCATTTCATTGGCACGACCTTCCAGCTCATTGAGCTGCGAATCCAGGGCGGCGCGGCCCAGGCTCAAGCCCGATTCCAGTGCCGTATCCACCCGCACGTTGAACCAGGACTCGATTGAGCGCGACATGAACTGCACTGAAAGCAGATAAATCAGCGCCCCCGGAATAATGCCAATCAAAGTGAAGTAAAAGGCAAAGCGCGCCGTCATGCGGGCACCAAACTGACGCCGACGTATTTGCCTGAACAGACGAATCGTCAGCAACAGCACCCAGGAAATCAGCGTGGCGGCCAGTACACCGTTGAGCACCAGCAGCAAGTCATACTGCTGCGCGTAGCGCGAAGCGTTGCCCGTAGACCAGACAAGAAGCGAAAACAGCGCCAACGCGCTGACACCCGCTCCAAACAGAGCGGTGCGCAAGATCCAACGTATCAAGGTTGGGGCTCGTCGACGGAGACGGAAAAGGAAAAGGTTTTCCATGGAGTAGCCAGTGTCCAGGCAGAACTATTGATGGCGTCCACTTGAAACGGACGGGCCAGCAAAGAGGTATCCAGGCGCAGACGCACACGACCCTGGTATTCCTGGTCGCGGTCCAGATCAGCCACATACGCCACGGCCCAGCCGCGGATATGCCGCAGCATGGCCAGTGCGTCATTCATGGAGGATTCGGGTAAAGACAGGTCACCCGTGCCTACGCGCCACTGACGGGTCAGGGCGTTGTACACAACCCGCCAGGTTTGTTGTTCTTTAACAACGTTTTTATCAAACCAATACCAGCGGGGCTGCGCCAACTCCACTTCAACCGTGAAATACAGCGGTACCCCTTTCTCGGCAGCAGTGCGCAATTCCGGACTTAACTCGAACTCGACATCCGCATCGATATACAGTTTTTCGTCCCGAATATGGGGCTCGACCTTGACGACCCGCTCTCCCGACGTAGCGACCGGCACAATGGTATTGGCCGAGCTTAGCGCGCAGTTGAAAATCAGCAGAAAAGACAGAAAAACGCGCCACATCGTGATTAACCGCAAAAAGGACAAAGTCAGAGCCCTAATTGTGACAAGTCAAACCGGGCGCGTAAATAAGGCGTAGAAAAAACCGTCGCCATCTGCCAGCGATCGTCCCGCAACGCCGGGCAAAATCTGGCCAGGAGAGTCCAAAAGCTGCGCCTCGGGGTGACGGGCCAAAAACGCCTCAACCTGTTGTTCCCCTTCAGCTGGGAAAATCGAGCAGGTCGAATACAGGAAATGCCCGCCGGGCCGCAATGTGGACCACAAGGCATCCAGTATAGAGCTTTGCAAACGCGCGGTATCAGCAATGTCCGACTCGCGGCGCAACCAGCGAATATCGGGGTGACGACGCACAATACCCGAGGCGGTACAAGGCACATCCGCCAGGATGGCGTCAAAGGGCTGACCATCCCACCATTGAGCAGTACGCGCCGCATCACCCCGTTTTAATTGAACCTTGTCACTGGCCAAACCCAGACGACGCAGGTTGTGACCTACACGCTCCAGACGTTCACCATCCGAGTCCAGGGCCAGTAAGGAAACATCCGCCTGTTCCAGCAAATGAGCCGTCTTGCCACCCGGAGCCGCGCATGCATCCAGCACGCGCATGCCATCCTTGACCGGCAAGAGCAGACCCGCTTGCTGAGCCGACCAATCCTGCACCGACCACCAGCCCAGATCAAAACCAGGAATCGCCTGAACTGGCATCGCCTTGTCCAAGGTGACGGCACCCGTGCCAGGGCTGCTGGAAGCAATACCGGCCTCTGTCAGCACAGCCTGCAAACGCTCCACCGAGCAACGACGCTGATTCACGCGCAAGGTCAAAGGACCGGGGCGATTGGCGGCTTGCAACAGCGCTTCCCAATCACGCGGGTAAGCACGTCGCAACTCCTTGACCCACCAGCCGGGATGATTCCAACGTGCTTCAGGGCGGCTCTCCACCTGAGACAGGATCATCTTGCGCTCGCGTGTAAAGCGACGCAGCACCCCGTTCACCAACCCCTTGGACAGACGCAGCGCAGCCTGGCTATCAGCCGCACGCACGGCCTGATCCACCACCGTATGCACGGCATAGACCGGCACATCCGGGCGATCCTCAAAAGTCTTGGCATCCTCTTGCACACGCATGGCTGTATCCAGCAAGGCCAGCGACACCATCAGCAAGGCATCCAGCCAGGTATTGCTGGGCTGGCGTGGCACCAGCGTGATACGAATCTGACGGGCATGGCCCAGACGGCGCAAAACATGAAAGCTGACAGACTGCACCGCCGCACGGGCAGGCGCTGGCGTTGCAGCCAGGCTTTCAGTCAGGGACTTGCCTGCCAGCACGCCTTCAATATTGCGCGCGCTCAGCAGCATGACTTCGGACAGGGGCAAAGAGGGGGAAAGATGGGTGTCGGACACAGAACAACCGCTAGAAAAGAAAAATATGACTGCGACTGTAGCACTATTTGCCGCATAAACCGGGCTCAAACGCACAAGATCCGCACGCATCCGGGCATGGGACGGTAAAATCAAGCCTATTTCCCAATTTCGAGCCCTCAAGCTCCAGAAGGACCCTCTATGAGCGCCCCCAAAGTCGGATTCGTGAGCCTGGGTTGTCCCAAGGCCCTGGTCGATTCCGAACGAATTCTTACCCAGCTGCGTACCGACGGCTATCAGATCACCCCCAGCTACGACAATGCAGATGTGGTGGTGGTCAATACCTGTGGCTTTATCGACAGCGCCAAGGCCGAATCGCTGGAAGCGATCGGCGAGGCACTGGCTGAGAACGGCCGCGTCATTGTCACCGGCTGTATGGGTGTGGACGAAGGCCTGATTCGCGACGTGCACCCCTCGGTGCTGTCCGTCAGCGGCCCCCAGCAATACGAACAGGTACTGCGCGCCGTGCGTGAAGCCGCACCGCCTTCGCTGGATCACAACCCCTATATTGATCTGGTGCCCCCACAAGGCATCAAGCTGACCCCACGTCACTACGCGTACCTGAAGATTTCCGAAGGCTGTAACCACAGCTGCAGCTTCTGTATTATCCCGTCCATGCGCGGCAAGCTCGTCAGCCGTCCTGTCGGTGATGTACTGGGCGAAGCCGAGCGTCTGGTCAAGGCAGGTGTCAAAGAACTGCTGGTGATCTCGCAGGACACCAGCGCCTATGGCGTAGACATCCGTCAACGCACCGGCTTCTGGAATGGCCGCCCCGTCAAGAGCAGCATGCTGGACTTGAGCGCCGCCCTGTCCGAGCTGGGTGCCTGGGTGCGTCTGCACTACGTCTACCCCTACCCGCATGTGGACAACATCATTCCCCTGATGGCCGAGGGCAAAGTGCTGCCGTACCTGGATATCCCCTTCCAGCACGCCAGCCCTTCCGTGCTGCGCGCCATGAAGCGCCCTGCGTTTGAAGACCGCACCCTGTCTCGCATCAAGCAATGGCGTCAGGACTGCCCGGATCTGACCATCCGCTCCACCTTCATCGTGGGCTTCCCCGGCGAGACCGAGGAAGACTTCCAATACCTGCTGGACTGGATGACCGAGGCCCAACTGGATCGCGTTGGCTGCTTCCAGTATTCGCCTGTTGAAGGCGCCCCCGCCAACAAACTCGACGGCATCGTCCCTGACGAAGTCAAGCAAGAGCGCTGGGAACGCTTCATGGAACATCAGCAAGCCATCTCCACCGCTCGCCTGGCTGCCAAAGTGGGCCGCGAAATGGACGTGCTGATTGATGAGATCGACGAAGACGGCGATGCCGTTGGCCGCTCCAGCGCCGACGCCCCGGAAATTGACGGCAACGTCTTCATCACCAGCGAACAAAAACTGGAACCCGGTCAAATGGTGCGCGTGCGTATTACAGATTCCAGTGAATATGACTTGTTTGGAGAACAGATCTAAGCACTGGCTAGTCCTGATAGCCTGATCAAGCCAGTGGGGTCACAATGACCACACTGGCTTTTATACGCAAGCCCCTTATTAACTTCCCTGCTCACCTGCTCTGCGGCCTATCCCTTCTCATTCAGGCATAGGCGGCCCGGCACATTACCCAAGGATCTTTCATGCCTGTCTACCAATTAGATCAACACGCCCCACAAATCGACGACAGCAGCTTTGTTGCCGCAGAGGCCACCCTGATTGGCAAGGTCGTATTGAAAGAGAAAAGCAGTGTCTGGCCCGGTGCCGTTATCCGTGGCGACAACGAAACCATTACCGTGGGTGTAGGCTCCAACGTGCAAGAAGGCGCAGTACTGCACACCGATCCAGGCTACCCGCTGGATATTGGCGACCATGTCACCATCGGCCACCAAGCCATGCTGCACGGCTGTACCATCGGTGAAGGCGCGTTGATCGGTATCCAGGCGGTCGTGCTGAACGGTGCCGTCATCGGTCGCGATAGCCTGGTTGGTGCTGGCGCATTGGTCACGGAAGGCAAAGTCTTCCCGGAACGCAGCCTGATCATCGGATCGCCTGCCAAAGCCGTGCGTACCCTGAGCGATGAAGACATTGCCAAGCTACGCCAAAACGCCAGTGTTTACGCCGAACGCGGTGGCCACTACAAAACGGCTTTGAAACGCATAGACTAAGCACTTCTTTTCAACTTGCATTTAACTGGAAAGACCTATGGCCAAAACCATTCTTGTCACTGGCGGTACCGGCTTTATCGGCTCTCACACCTGTGTGGAGTTGATTGCACACGGTTATCAGGTTCTGATCCTGGACAACTTGAGCAATAGCCAAAAAAGTGTCTTGGATGCCATCGAGAAAATTACGGGTACTCAAACCGGTTTCATCGAAGGCGATATCCGGGATCGAGCCTTGCTCGACACGATTTTTCAGCAACACACAATTGCGGCAGTCATTCATTTTGCGGGTTTGAAAGCGGTGGGCGAGTCGGTCGCCCAACCACTCAAGTACTACGACAACAACATCACTGGTACGCTGACTCTGTTGCAAGCCATGCAGCAGGCCAATGTGCGCACCCTGGTGTTTTCGTCTTCTGCTACCGTCTATGGCGATCCCCAACAGCTTCCCATTCCAGAGACACACCCACTGTCCGCAACCAATACCTATGGCCACACCAAGCTGGTGCTGGAACAAGCAATGGGTAACCTCTACCAAAGCGAATCGGGCTGGCGCATTGGCCTGCTACGTTACTTCAATCCAGTAGGCGCTCACGAGTCCGGACTGATTGGTGAAGCCCCCCAAGGCATTCCTAATAATCTGATGCCCTATATCGCGCAAGTTGCGACTGGACAACGTGAACAAGTACAAGTTTTCGGCCACGACTATGACACAGCAGACGGCACTGGCGTGCGGGACTACATCCATGTCACTGATCTGGCTGAAGGCCATGTTGCCGCCTTGGAATACCTGGAAACCAAGGATAGCGAGCTGCTGACTGTCAACTTGGGGACAGGCCAGGGCTATTCCGTTCTCGAGATGATTGCAGCCTTCGCCCACAGCTGTGGACACTCTATCCCCTACTCGCTCGTCCCTCGCCGTCCCGGCGACATCGCTGCTTGCTGGGCCGATACCCAGAAAGCCCGCGAAACACTGGGTTGGGAAGCCAAAAAAGGCATCCAGGAAATGTGCGACGACGCCTGGCGCTGGCAATCCGGCCAGTCCTGATCTCTTCCCTCCTGCCATCGCCGTTGGCGATGGCACGTTGACAGATGATTGATTTGCAAGGAAGAAAACGGGTCCTAGAATGAAGGCGTCAATCTAAAAACCACCTTCAGAGACAGATCCCTATGAAAACCTACCGCATTGGTCAGATCGTTCCCAGCTCCAACACCACCATGGAAACCGAGATTCCTGCCATGTTGCAGGCTCGTTACGCCGAGTTTCCTGAAGAGCGCTTCACATTCCACTCCTCGCGCATGCGCATGATGCACGTGAATCCCGAAGAGCTGAAAGCCATGGACATCGCCAGCGATCGCTGCGCTGTTGAGCTGAGCGACGCCCGCATGAGCGTGATGGCCTACGCTTGCCTGGTCGCCATCATGGCCCAAGGCGACGGCTACCACCGCGTCTCGCAAGAGCGTCTGCAAAACACCGTAAAAGACAACGGCGTGGAAATTCCTGTGCTGAGCTCGGCCGGTGCCCTGGTCGATACGCTGAAAGAATTCGGCTACAAGAAAGTCTCCATCATCACCCCTTACATGAAACCGCTGACCAAGCGCGTGGCTGACTACATCGAAGCTGAAGGCATCGAAGTTCAAGACTCCATCAGCCTGGAAGTGTCGGACAACCTGGAAGTGGGCCTGTTGAACCCAGAGAACCTGCTGGAGCACGTCAAGCGCCTGAACCACGACGACGTGGACGCAGTTATTCTGTCCGCTTGCGTGCAGATGCCTTCCCTGCCTGCTATCCAGCGCGCCCAAGACCAGATCGGCAAACCCGTTCTGTCCGCCGCTGTTTGCACCGTGTACCAAATGCTCAAGACCCTGGGTCTGGAAACCCGCGTTCCTAACGCTGGCCACATCCTGTCTGGCGCCAAGCCACAAGCCTGATCGAACAGGCTTAGCGGTACAAAGCCCTGCCGACATACAGTCGGCGGGGCTTTTTTTTATGCTTAGAAGTCCTCAATGCGCGCCGTAAAAACCGCAGTTGTGGCGGCTCATAAACAAACGCCAAGCCATGGACGGTCGTGCGCCCTCGATACAGGCTGATAACACCCTCTACTACTACATCCGTATGGATCTATGGCGTAGACACGACGCGAAATAGCCATAGAGCTTAGGGCGATGATTCTCTCCGCGGCCACAGTCAGCTCAGATGCAGATAAGCAAAAAAAAGCGATATGATGCCTGCATGAAACTGGACCTTCTAACCCTCAAACTGTTTGTCCGCATCCTGGAAGAAGGCACGATCAGCCAAGCGGCAGAGCGTGAGCATATTGCTGCCGCCGCGGTCAGCCGCCGGATTGCGGATCTGGAACAGTCTCTGAACACCACCTTGCTGCTGCGTACGAACAAAGGTGTCAGCCCAACGGCAGCGGGCCTGGAACTGCTGTACCGCTCACGTGCCTTGCTCAACAGTGCTCAAGAGATCGAGACGCGCCTCCAAGCGTATTCGCAAGGCCAGCAAGGGCTGGTACATATCCTGGCCAATACATCGGCTATCTCTCAGTTTCTAGCCGAGCCTCTGGGCAAATTTGGACGTCTGCACCCCGCTATTCCCCTGCAACTGGAAGAACAAACCAGCCTGGACATTATTCGGGCTCTGGCAGAGGGCAAAGCCGACCTGGGGGTGTTTACTCGCCTGCCTTATGCAGCCGATATTGAAGCTTACCCATTTCGCAGTGACAAGCTAGTCGTGCTGGTGCCTATCAATCACCCCTTGGCTCAGCATGAAAGAATCCGTTTCGAGCAGACGCTGGAACATGAGCAGATTACGCTACTGACCGGCACGCAGCTGCATTACCAGATCACCAAAATCGCCATGGAAGCCAACCGTTCGGTGCGTATCCGCACCGAGGTTTCTGGCTACGACGCCATGTGCTTATTGATCAATGCAGGCATGGGTATTGGCATCTTGCCGCGCAAGAGCGCCAGCATTTATCAGATCCCCAATACCCGTGTGATTGAGCTGGACGAAGAATGGAGCCAGCGAGAAATTCTGATCGGTGTGCGCCGCCGCAGTGACCTGCAACCGAGCGCAGAAAGCTTGCTGAGCTTCCTGCTCGAGAGCGGCGCTTGAGAAAGCAGACCCGGCCTTTACAAAATAACTAAGACCGAGCGGCTATCCGCAAGACGCCTGGCGATCAAACCAGCTTTAGTAAGCTGCGCCGGGCTGAGCAACGGGCACCTCAACCTCGTCCTTGAATTGACCCAACAAAGCCGTTGCCGCCTGCCGCAATAACACCGCGTCCACGCCTACGGCCACAAACAAGGCCCCCAAGGACAAATAGTGATGCGCTGCCTCGACATTGGCCTGCAAGATTCCGGGAGCCTTACCCGCCTTGCTGATACGCACAATCGCATCCTCAATCGCTGACAAAACGTCTGGATGCCCGGGTTCGGTCAAATACCCCATACTGGCCGCCAAATCCGCCGGGCCGATAAAAATACCGTCCACGCCCTCCACCGCCAGAATCTCGTCCAGATGATCCAGTGCCTCGCGAGTTTCCACCTGACAAATCACGCACATTTCCTGATTGGCTCGCCCCACATAGTCCGTGGTCGCCCCCCAGCGAGCAGCACGTGCCAAGGCTGCACCCACCCCTCGAATGCCATGCGGAGGATACCGTGTCGCGGCAACAGCCGCTTTGGCCTGCTCCGCGTTTTGCACCATGGGAATTAAAAGGTTCTGAGCCCCCATATCCAGCAGCAGCTTGATCTGCACAGGGTCATTCCAGCTGGGACGCACAATCGGCGCAATAGGATGGGCCGATACGGCCTGCAACTGCGCCAACAAAGTCTGTACCGTATTGGGAACATGCTCGCCATCCAGCAAGATCCAGTCATAGCCCAGGCCTGCACAGAGGTCCGCCACATACGGGCTGGCCAAGCCATGCCACAAACCAATCTGGGACTTGCCCTGCCGCAAAGCCTGCTTGAATGCATTTACCGGGTGCTTCATGTCCTCTCCTTGTCATGTGCTTAGGCGTCAAACAAGTAGTGTAAAGCGCACAAGGTAGAAGTGAGCACAGGGCCTGATTGTTTTGTCTCTGAGCATACCCATGCAGAACCAGCAGACAAGAGTAGGCAACAGAAACGGCCCACTCAATGGGCCGTTCTTCTTGATGCAATGGCAGACGTAATTACAAGGCCTGACCAACCTCTTTCACCAACTCCCCAAAGCGGGGTGTAGTGCGATCTCGCGGACGTGGCAGGTCTACCTCTATCCGGGCGCTGACACCAGCCGGGCTGCCACCCAGAACGATAATGGTATCGGCCAAAAAGACCGCTTCGTCAATGTCGTGCGTCACAAACAGAACTGCTGCTGAACTACGCTGCCACACTTGAACCAGCTCATCCTGCAAGGCCTGACGAGTCAAGGCATCCACGGCAGAAAAAGGTTCATCCATCAACAACAAATCCGGCTGTACGGCCAAGGCACGAGCAATGCCAACGCGCTGCACCTGACCACCCGACAGTTGATGTGGCCAGCGGTCTTTCAGATGCGCCAAACCCACCTGATTCAAGGCAGCATCCACACGCTGATCGCGCTCTTCACGCGACAGGCCCAACCCTTCCAGACCATAAGCCACGTTGGAAGCAATACGTCGCCAAGGCAACAGACGACTGTCCTGAAACACGAAGGCATTGGCACGACGGCCAGGACTATCTTGCAGGTTGGAACGCAGATGTCCGAAGCTAGGCTGGCTCAAACCGGCTGCCGCACGCAACAAGGTGCTCTTGCCTACACCCGAACCACCCACAATCGCCACAAAATGCCCTGCCTGAACTTCCAGATTCACATCGCGGATCACTGGTGCAGGCGCACCGGGGTACTGAAAACCAAACCCCTGGAACTGAATCAAGGCTGCCACTGAAGTACCCATTTGTTGAAAGCCAGAAAAAGCATATCGCACAAGGTGTAGACCACCGAGATGATCAACATATAGACCACCACCGCATCGTAAGCACCCACACCCGCAGCGGCATTCATTTCCTGACCCATACCAGGCACACCCAGCAACTCGGCCGCAATCAATGTCATCCAGGCTTGACCAATACCAGCACGCACACCACTCAACAAGCCGGGGCTGATCGCTGGCAACACTACCGTCCAGGCGCGAGCGAAATAGGAGTTATGCCCGAAAGCCGCAGCCAATTCGTAATAGCGGGGATCGACCGAACGCACCGCACTGTAAGTGGCAAAGTAATTCAGCCAGAACACACCGATTGCAATCACAAAGGCTGCACCAGTGTGGCTGACCTTGAACCAGGCAATGGCAAACACCACCCACGCCAAGGGCGGGATAGGACGCAGCAAGCGAACCAAGTAAGCTTGCAGTAAATCAAAGCGATGGATCGTTGCCGCCGCCAGACCAAAAGCAATACCCAGGAAAGTGCCGATGCCCAAGCCCCAGAAATAATGCACCAGACTGGACTGAGCAGCCGGCCAAAGACGACCGGCTTCAATCTCCTGGAACAAAGCCGAGGGCAAGCTCAATGGATCAGGCAGCGTACCGCGCGGAGCCCAGCCATAGACATAAGCCAGGCGCCACACCAGGATAAACAAGGCCAGACCGGCTACGCCGTAAACAATCCGCTCCAGACCGCGACGCCACAAGGCATCAACCAGGGCACCCGCAGTTGCGGGTGCTGCGGCGGGCAAACTTGCTTGTTTCGCAACGCTCATTACGGTGCTGCCTTTTCATAAAAGCGAACGTCAAACAGGCTTTGAACATCATCCAGCTTGGTAGCCAGCGTGCCTAAAGAAACCTGGAAATCCTGCAGCTGAACCGTGCCATCAATAATCTTGTGAGGATCAGGCTGGAACTGATCACGCGAGCGCTCGATAGCGGCTTGCACAATCTCTTTAGGCAAGCGACCACCGCCTACATACTTCTGCACATAAGGCGTTGCCTTGGCTGGCTCGTCGCGCAACATGGCAGTGGCACGCAGGTGAGCATTCACCAAATGCTGAACCAGATCAGGATTGGATTTGATCAAGCCTTCACGCACCAGCAGTACCGAGCCGGGCTCATTGGGGAACAACTCCCCACCGTGAGCCACAATCTTGGCATCGGGCTGGCGCTGCAGAATTTGGCTAACCGTAGGTTCCAGAATGGCGGCGGCATCAACAGCGTGATTGCTCAAGGCCTGTTGAATCTGGGCCTCGCCCTGGTAGATCACCTCGACCACATTCGGGTCTACTTTCAGCATATTGCGCAGCCAGTACTGCAAGGCAGCCTCTGGCACAGCGCCTTTGGGGTAGCTGGCAACCTTGGGCTTGTGACCTTTCTCTTGAGTGAACTTGGCCACAGCCGCTGCGAAATCAGGCTTGTCGGCATCAAGATAAGCAGCCAGATCACCAATAGCGACCACACTGACCTGTTCCACAATATTGGAGGCGACTACTTTAACGTCGGCCTCTTTAGCCTTGGCCACCAAAGCGGGGCCAATACCCACATAGGCAACATCCAGCTGACCGGCGATCAAGGCCTGGGTCAGCGCTGGACCGCTTTGAAACTGAACCAGCTTGGGTTCCGCTTGTCCCTCTGGCAATAAGTCGCCAGACCCTAAGCCCACGAACAATTGAGCGGCAGGCATGATGGGCAAATAGCCGATCTCCAGCGCTTGCTCGGCAGCCTGTGCGGAGAAGGAAACAGAGAGGGCAAGAAGGCTGGGGGCTAAATAACGGGAAAACATAACGATCTCGTGAAACAGGCGAAAACTGAAGCTTAAACCTGTTGGGGAGACGCATCTTTATTTGCTTATAACTAAAAATAATGAAATATGAATTCTTTACGCAAACTTATTTTGTCCGATCTCCTCATAGGGGTCCAAGTCACTCACCTCCTAGAACCAGGGGAACAATAGGCGACCGCCCTCACCTACAAATACCAGTTCAGGTTTGAAGGCTCGAGAATCATCAGCACAGAGCCAGACTAATTAGCAACTAGTTCCCCTCCATGAGCCACCAACCTGCCTTCAGGTTGACCCCGCGGAAACTGGCAGACAGCAGGTTCGAAAATAGCGGCCGCGTCTACAGCATGATTAGTCAAAGTCTGCCAAATTTTGGCTTAACCCTGAGAGATTACCTCCAGTGCATCAGGATCGACTTTCAGCATATTGCGCCGCTATTACGGCAAAGCAATGTCTCAAGCACAGCCCAATTGGGCATGCAGCAAAAACCGCTACAATCGAAGTGCCTTTCGCTAAGATCGGAGCTATGTCAAAGTAACAAAGAGATCGTTGCGCTGCTTAATTGTATGGTTTGGTTTAAGTTCGAAGCTAGTTGATTGACATTCCGCAATTAATATAAAGAGAAGATTACTCAGTCGATCGGGATTGATCGGAATGTCCTTTTTATCAACAGCCGAAGTACATAACCAAGGCTTTGGATCGATATATGATCCTGTTCGGAATTCCATGACACTTACTACCCCTAACACTGCTTTTACCAAGCCCCATCCGATCTGCATCAATCTGACCGCCGCATGGATTGCTTTGGCCACGTCATGCATCGTCTGGCCCTTTTCCTGGGCTGGATTTTCCAGCCAGATTGTTGGCGCCTGTATGCTCCTGCCCTGCTTGGCAGGAGGGCAAAACTGGCCTGCGGCTGTCAGGAAATTCTTCGGTTTGGCCTGGATACCCTATCTGTTGCTTTGCGGCATTCTGTTTTTCCACCTGATGCAGGGGAGCGAGCATTCTGAGTTGTTAGTTTTCATAGCATATATGTTCAAGATCCCCGTGCTGGGCTTGCTAACTTATGGTGCCATGCACACACTGCAACGCTTGGGCTTCAGTTCAAGTGCGACCATGCAAGTATTCTGGCTGGCTGTGATACTCCCGCTGATTCTGATGGTGTTCCAACTTCTCATCCCGTCGTTTCATGAATGGAGCATCGAACAACTGGGTGGTTTCCGGGTTGAGCAGGTCATCAGCGGCAATCATCATGGCCATCCATTCCGATTTCTCGGGCCCAATGGCTTTCTTTTTTCCTCGCATGGCGTAGCCTTCGCCTTTGCTGCACTTGGAATGCTTGTCTGGCGCAGCAACACAGGCTCTCGAGCTGTGACATATTCGTTTTTGTGCATAGAAATCACATGCCTTCTGGCAGCGTTGCTCAGTGGCCGTAGCGCTTTACCCCTAATAGGTATTTACATACTCACTAGTTTGTTTCTTGCTCATAGCCTGCGCCAGCGGCTGTCGTTGTGCCTCGTCTACGTGGTCATCGGCTTGCTGCTCGCTCTGCTTCCCAGAGTCTCCAAAGATGGCCAACAACTGATCACATGGCTGCTAGAACCGATCCAGACATCCCTGGAGCGAGGCACACTCGCTTCCGCATCGCTAGACGTTACTCTCGAGTCTTACCAAGGACTGCCCACCAACAGTCCTCAAACTACCAGCCAGCAACCCATGAACGAACAATCCTTTTCATTTCATGCCGGAGACCTCGTGAAGCCTTCGTCGCTGGTTGGTCAGGGGGTCTACTTCAGAGATAATGAACAGTACGAAGAAAGGGGGTTGGCCTACAGTGACTCTGGATTTGTACGTTTGACCTATCTGGTTGGATACCTCGGCTGCATGCTGTTTATCCTGTTCTGGTTGCTTCTTTTCGTATCTACATGGCGACGCTCGCGGCATTCGCCCCTGCTATCTCGGACTTACCTTACACTCTTCACTGTTTACAGCCTGATTTTTTTTGTGAAATCCGAATGGCTGTATCAAAATTTTTTCATATTCTATTTTTTCCTTCTATTCCATCATTTCGATTCGGCGGCAAATCAGAACCATGCATATCACATTCGTCAGAGCGTTGCTGCCACAGCTTGATGCTCGCATGAGTAAATATGCTCATGCCTTGAAAGCACGGGGGGACACAGTCAGTTTCATAGGCTGGGACCGTGATCAGGCCAATATTCCTGCCGGCGAAGACAAAGTGTTTCTGTACAACAAAGTTGCCGCTTTGGGTGCGCGTTGGCGGAACCTGTGGGCGTTGATAGGTTGGAACATATTTATTCTCCGCACCCTCTTTCGTCAAAGGCGGCAGCTCTCTGTGGTCCACTCTGTGGACCTTGACAGTACCCTAGCTGCATGGATCTTCTGCCGCCTGTTTGGCAAACCACTCGTTTTCGACATTTATGATCACTATGCCGATTCACGTGCCATCGGCGGCCCAGTGCGCCTGCTCTTCAATTGCATCGAAGGTTTCTTGGCCCGCCATGCGGATCTGACTCTGCTGGCTGACGAATCCCGCTATCAGCAGCACTCGCTCGCTCCGGCGCCCAACATCATGGTCGTGGAGAATGTACCCGCCAGTCAATTGCCTGCTCAACCACTTGATCCACTTGAATCCGGCCCCATTCGCATTGGCTACCTAGGCATTCTGGAAAAACAACATCGGGGTTTGGAAAATCTTCTGGCGGCCTGCGCGGGCTGCCCCAACGTAGAGCTGCATGTTGGTGGCTACGGGCCGTTATCCAGCCGCGTCGAGGCCGCCGCACGCGATCACGACAACATCATCGCACACGGCCCCCTTAGCCACGAAGCAGGCCTGAACATGCTATCCGGCATGCACTGCGTCGTCGGGTTTTATTACCTGAGCATACCCAACCACAGGTATGCTGCCCCCAATAAATACTACGAACACTTGCTTCTGGGGCGAGCCTTACTTACCACGGCAGGTACTCCGCCCGGTAAGCGCGTAGTAGAAGAACAGACCGGATGGGCGCTGGCCGAAACTACCGACGCAATTCGTGAATGGCTCGCCAATGTTACCAAAGCTGAGCTTGTGGCTCGTGGTGAGCGGGCAAGGGCAATATGGGATCAGCACTATCGGCAATATGCCCACGACGTGTATTCATCGCAGTACCGCAATCAATTGGAGACATTGATCCAACATGCTTGAGTCTGCCCGGGTTTCAATTTTTATGCTGGCCTATAGCGCGGCCCGAACGCTGGCCATTGCCAAGCGTATTGCGGATCGCGTAAAGGTTTTGATGTGCCAGGCTAATCAAGGCGCCTCGAAGGCACATAAGGCATTGCTGCGTGTTTCAGTTGGTTATCACCTGCCAGCTACCACTCCGATGACCCACTATCGTGTGCAACCTGAGTCCTGTTCATCAAAGAAAGTTCGCAATCTGCAATGGCGCACCTATCACAATGCACTCGGGTCTCCTACCCTAGAAAACACTGGGCCTGTGATGCTTTACGGGGCCAAGGCATTGTGCCTGCACCTCCGCTTTCCTGTCGGCGTAGATCGCACTGATTCGTGATGAGAGCCCTACCTTTACGTCTGCGCCAACTGTTAGCCCGTCGGGAACTCTCCAGCCTGATCTGGCTAGTTTTGGAAAAACTGCTTCAGCTTGCATTCTCAGCCATATCAGTAGGTTTAATTGCGCGTACGCTGGGTGTTCATGCCTTCGGTGAATTCCAATATGCACTCGCCTTACTATTTTTGTTCTCCGCCATCAGCCTTATGGCTGGCTCTGAAACGGTTGCTCCGCAACTGGCTGCAAGTAACGACCCTGCCAGCCGGAAACGCTTACTAGGCTCAGTGTTCGTCCTACGCCTATTAGTGGGCTTGTTAGCCAGTATCAGTATGATGGTGTGGACCGTGGCTGCAGAACCTGATTCACGACAACCGCTTCTCTTTATTCTAGCTGCATCGCTACTCGTCGCAGAGCCATTTAATACACTGCGTTTGATTAGAGAAGTTAGTCAAAACACCCGTGTCATCACTGCTGTCAGGCTGGTGATTTCCTGCCTGAAACTGATCTGTATTGCTGCACTGTACTTCTTGGATGCTTCTGTCACTTGGTTTATTTTGATCTACAGTGCTGAGTACTTCGCCATCGCCGCTTGGTACGTCTATGCCATCCGGGACGACGGGCCGCCATGGCGCTGGCACGCATGCCAAGAATACATGACCTGGGTACTCAGTAGAGGCTTCGTTGTCTGGGTTGGCGTGTTGGCCCTTGTGTTGATCCAACGCCTAGACCGGGTCGTACTGGAAACTCGCCTGAGTGCCGCTCTTTATGGTCAATACACAGCGGCCTTTGGGTTGATCGATAGTGGTTGGTTTTTTGGCCCAGTTGCCATTGCAGCCCTGGCGCCGTCCCTCGTTTATCGCCGGGAGTCGGCGACCCATAAGGCCTCCCCTCTTTTCATACCTGCCCTGATCATGCTTGGATTGATTCTGACCGCGGGCGTAAACTTATTTGCTCCGTTATTCATTCCATTGATTTACGGCCCTGCATTTGACCCGGCCATTGGCATTATCCGCTTGGGCTCACTCATATTGATTCCGGGGTTTGCCGCTCTCAGCCTAGATGCCATCCTCATACGAGCCGGGCTGCATTATGCCGTCACAATCAAATGGCTAGCAGGTCTAGCAACAGCCGCTTCAATCCTTTTGCTAGACTTGCCTCTTTCCTGGAAACAGGGACCACTAGCCATCGGCGCAGCCTACTCGATAAGTTTCGTGATCGGTACATTGCTGCTGTATTACTCACGCGTCACATCTCAAGAGGCCGCTGCACCATGAAAATCGTCCAACTATATGACAGCTATTTCATCAAAGGCGGCGTTGAACGCGTGCTGGCGCTACTGTTGAACAGCTGGGCTGCGGACGGTCATGATGTTTCTCTACTTGTACGAGAAGGACAAGTCACCGATGTGTATCCCTTGCATGCCGACATCAAGCGCAGTAGCTTAATGCATGCCCCCCAGCCTGGTCGAGGGCGGCGCTTGCTCAATTATGTACAGGATATCTTTGCTATCAGACGCCAGCCCGACGTACGCGGAGCTGACATACTGATCGCCAATGGCCCCTGGTGCGCTCTGCTATCCATTCTGGCACTCAAGTTCCCACTCAGGCTGCGGGGCGCTCCAGCGCTCATCGTATGCGATCACAACAACCCGGCTGCGTTTGGCTCCCTGACCCGCTTTACCTGTCGCCTGCTATATCGACATGCAGACTGCGTACTCTCACTGACGCAGCCCCAGGCGAAGCTCTACCAGGAGTTCGTACACCGCATTACAGTCATTTCCAATCCTGTAAATCTGCCAACACCTGAGCAACCGATTGACGCGGTACCCGACAATCAGGTGCTGGCCGTTGGCCGCTTAGCTTATCAGAAAGGCTTTGATTATCTGCTTCAGGCCTGGGCATTGGTGACCGAACAACGCCCGGACGCGCACCTGACCATCATCGGCGAAGGTCCCGAACAGAGCGCTTTGCATACCCAGGCCGAGCAATTAGGCATCAGCGCCCAGCTCACTTGGCTACCTTTTACTAATCAGATTTTCCAGTATTACCAGAGAGCAACCCTGCTGGCAGTCAGCTCACGCTACGAAGGCCAAGGCCTAGTCTTACTAGAAGCTCAGGCCTGCGGCCTGCCTATAGTATCTTTCGACTGTGATTTTGGCCCGCGTGAGATAATTGCTGATGGGCAGGATGGCTTATTGTGTGACCCTGCCAACCCGGCGGCCCTGGCCAAGGGGATATTGCAACTGCTCAATGAGCCTGAATTATGTACTGACATGCGGAACAATGCCCGAGTTGCTGCAGCCAAATACATGCTACCGCAGGTTCTGCAACAATGGGATGCGCTCTTTGAAAAACTGGTCGCTTCTCAGAAAACAACCACTCCATAAAAAGGGCATCTTGTTCGGCTTGGCCTTGATCACCTTGGACCGCTTCGTTCTGCTGCAGGCCTCTCTAGTGCGCTTCTGTATCCCATTTCCTCCTTGATCTACGGGATCTCTGTCATCACTTAGCTCAAGGCCAGCCTCGTCAATGCGACGTTCGTGACTTCTATCGACTTGTTCAGGCGGGCCTGATTTAACTAGCTAGAGTATGGTTCTCCCTCAGTCCCTTTTTGCCTTATAAACTGCTATTTTAATTTATATGAAAATACTGTATCTCATCACGCGTGGAGACGAAATCGGCGGCGCCGGCATACATGTACTTGATCTTGCTGAGCAGATGCAACGGCGTAAGCATGATGTCCTAGTTCTTGCAGGAGGCAAAGACGGAGAACTTTTCGATCGGGCTCGACAACGAGGCATCCCCATACAAAATCTGGGGGAGCTGGTGCACCCTATTCAAATTAGATCTGACTACCGTTGCATACGTCAACTAAGGCAGATACTTAAGCAGGTCAAACCTGACCTAGTTCACTTACATTCCTCGAAGGCAGGCGCAATTGGTCGCGTGGCAGCGCTATTGGCTGGTGTCCCTAGCGTCTTTACAGCCCACGGATGGGCTTTTACAGAAGGGGTATCAAAAAAGAAACGAATGCTATATCTGAGCATAGAGTACAGCCTCGCTTTTTTTGCTAAAAAAATAATTACCGTTTCGCAGTACGATAAGGACCTAGCTTTACATTATCGATTCCCCCGCCATAAGCTGCAGGTTATACATAATGGAGTAGTAGATCAGAACCCACGTTTACCAGCGCGCTCGGCTTCGCTAGAGGCAGGGAGACCAGTCCGACTGCTTATGGTGGCACGATTTTCACAACAAAAAGACCACAGCACGTTACTAAAGGCTCTCCACCTAATCTCCTCTCTCAACTGGCGGTTGGATCTGTTAGGAACTGGCGAAACCCTAGGACAAATTCAGGACTTAAGTCAACGCCTGAAGTTGTCAGATAAAGTTTATTTTCACGGTGCCTCGGATAAGGTAAACCAGTATCTGGTCGAAGCTGACGTATTTGTATTGAGCACTAACTGGGAAGGACTACCGTTGAGCATATTGGAAGCTATGAGCGCTGGTTTGCCAATTGTAGCCACCGATGTAGGCGGTGTAGCCGAGTGCGTAAAAAATCAGCATAACGGCTACTTGGTTCCCCGCCAAAATCCCCAGGCACTAGCTGAACATCTGACTACGTTGATCGAGCAAGATAATATCCGGCAATGCTTAGGAGAAGCGGCAAGGCAGGACTTTCTTACACACTTCACCGTCGATGCGATGGTCGATAAGACTGAAAAGCTGTACCAGGAATGCCTAACGCGCTCCAAATCCAGTTAACATCGTGCGTAACGTTAACAGGACAATATAAAAATCCAACCTGAAGGAGCAATGCTTAATGTAGAAAAAGTCATATTCAATTTTAATCTGTGTGGTATCTGCATCAGCAGCATAACCGTGTCTGACCTGTGCCCAACCAGTAATACCGGGTTTGACCACATGCCTATAACTGTAGAATGGAATTTTCCGATCGAACTCTTCTACAAAAATAGGTTGCTCTGGACGGGGCCCGATCAAACTCATGTCCCCTTTTAAGACATTAGCAAACTGTGGTAACTCGTCAATACGCAGTTTTCGAATAATACGACCAACCCGCGTGATGCGTGGATCATTCTCTCCAGCAAATTGCGGTGGAGCATCTATATCAAAACGCATGCTACGGAACTTATAAATTCGAAAGGGGCGATTCCCTTTACCTATGCGTAACTGCGAGTAAATAACCGGTCCCGGACTCTCCAACCTAATCAACACAGCTGTGACCAGTCCAATCAGAATACAGAATGGAGCGGCCAACAAAACTAGTGTCATATCAATGCATTGCTTCACTCTTTCGAATACTGGAGATGGCAAAAGCGCCCCGATAGAGTTTTCTGACATGCGATCTATTTTCACCCGGCCTGTAATAGATTCGTAAATCTGCTTGGCGTTATATACTGGCACCCCTTGCAGAGCACAAGAAGTTAAAAACCGCTCCTCTTCAGCACTCAAAACCCCAAAATCCGCCACTACACCATCATAACGAATGCCTCCCAAGACTAAGGCACTCAAAGGCCGTGCATCCACTTCAGTAAGTCCCAAGAGATTTAAAGCAAAACCTTTAGGTAAAACCGCCAACTTACTACGGTAATATATTTGAGCCACACGCAGCTCAAATAAAAAGAACAACATAGCCAATACAGCTGACATTAATAGCAACGCCCGAGAAGCCTCAACTCTAAGAAATAAAGTAATAAAAAAAACAGCTAGATAGATAGATAGTAAAGACCTGCGTCAATACCAAACCGACAGAGCGTCCTCCTGGAAAAGGCATAAGCCAGTATTTCAAACTAAAGTTAGTAGCCCAGAATGCCATTGTGCTCGCCAATAAGCCTACGTACTGGCCAGTACTTGGTCTGAGAAATGCATCAATATCCCAATAAATTACTGCAGGTAAAAAAACCGTAAGCAGCCACCCAGTTATAAAAAATAGAATACGTGATAGCAAAATTTGCTCATACAGCTTTTTAAATCGTCGGGCTGGGATATTAGTCATTCAGGAGCAGTTCCTACTTAATAAAACCTAAAAGAAAGAAAAAATCCAGTCAAGGAATCCAAAAAAGAGACCGACACTAACTATAAATATCTTCTTCGCTTGGTCAAAAAAGACAGGATTAATACTGAAAGCCACATCTAGCTATTATTAAATCAGACTTTCGCTAGCTCACATTGACGCTGATGCATAAGGCCTATCAAAATTGCCAAAGTACACAGAAAAAACAGCAGTGTATTATTACGAGACAACATGATTTGAGTTTGTCCATAAATAAAATACCCACCCACCAAGCATGCACCGCTCAACGCATAACTACGCAACACTGAGTCCTTATTTCGAATATAAGAAAGAAAATACCAACCTGCACTTAACATCATCGCAAGTAACGAAAACAAAGCCAATAGGCCGTACAACACCCAAAACTCTAAAAAAGCATTATGAGTGTTAGCTAGACTTGCGGGTACGGCCCCTACTAGGCCAGCCTCTGTCCTAAGCTGCAAGGCTTTCCGATAGCCCACCTCCCCGAAACCAAGGATGGGACGCTCTTTGAGAAGCTCCCATGAGGCTTCCCAAATCGCAAATCGCGCCCCTAAAGAGCTCGAGCTGCTTGTGCCATTTATTTCATAATCGGCCAGCTCGTGGTGGACCAACGCAATACGCTCACCCACTAAAGGAGACTGAAAGGCGAGAAGTCCTATGCTGGCTACAAGAGCCAGCAGTACCACGCTACAAGCCAGGACATTGCTACGACGGACATAGGCAAACAAAAACAGCAGGATGAATAACGGAATCGCCACCCATCCACCACGAGTACCGGAATAATAGGAACCTAACAGGCCACAAACCACCCCGATCGTCAGAATTGTGAACCAGAGCCGACGATTCATATTCTGGTGCGCGAGTAGCCAACACAACGCCGCCATCAATAGGACAGCCATGCTCAATGCCAAGTTCCCGAACTGAATGGCTCCAGTAAAACCAAATGCCTTGAAATCTCCAGCCTGCCACATTTTCCAGGAGGCAACAGCAAGACCGGCAGCAGCCCCAGTACATAGCCCTAACCAAAACATGCCTGGTTGAGGAGGGAATCTGATCATGCACAGGACTAACAACACACCAAAAACAAACTTGACTGGCACCTCAAAACTGCGCATATACGATCCATGCCAGACTGTCACTGCAATACTGATACCCGCAAATGCTAGCATCCAAATTAAAATGAGTTTTTCTTTTGTTCCAAGCTCTATATTTCGTAAGTCACGTATTTTCCATAAAGAGAATAGAGCCAATGCTCCTGCTCCGTAAGAGTACATATCCTTAGTCGACAATAAAGTGGCATAAAACAGGAAAACCAGTATCGATATCAGACGGTTACCTGGAGCAAATAAAAGTGTAGAAAAGGCCATATGCAGTGTGGAGGAACGATACAAAAGAAGGGTAAAGCCTATGCAGTTAGAACCAAAGACAGCGAAAGGGTCAGCCTGACTATCCAGACTGCGGTCCGCCAAACCTGGAGAACCAGGGTTGTCTAACACATTACAACCAGTGCAGTATCAGTAAAGGTTTTTAAATATAACTTCTCCGCGTGTAACGCACGAGCTGATAACTAGGCCGTGGCAGCCAAACAAGCCCTAATCTTTAAAAAGCCAGCCATCCTCTATGATTAGAAGCAGCTGCCATCTTTTTATCTGGGTTAAGGTAGGGGCTTGGCAATCAGTTGTCCAGGGAAGACTCCCCCACACCCTGTGCAAGCCTCAACAAAAATCGACGCTCATAACTGAACTATGCGTATCCTTGTTACTGGCGGAGCCGGCTTTATCGGCTCGGCTCTGATTCGACACTTGCTGCAAACTAGCGATCATCTCATCCTGAATGTTGATGTGTTGAGCTACGCTGGCAACTTGGAGTCTCTGACTCGGGCACAAAAACTTCCACATTACTCGTTTAGTCAGACCAATATTTGCGATTCAGCAGAAATATCCGCGCAACTTGAACGATTCCAGCCGGACATCATCATACACCTGGCCGCCGAATCTCACGTCGACCGCTCTATTGATGGATCGGCAGAATTCATTCAAACCAACATCGTGGGCACCTACTCCCTGCTAGAGCAATGTCGCCGCTACTGGGAGAGTTTGGAACCACAACGCAAGCAAACCTTCCGCTTTCATCATGTCTCCACGGACGAGGTATACGGCGATCTGAGCAAAACGGACGCACGCTTTACTGAACGCACACCCTATGCCCCCAGCTCTCCGTACTCAGCCAGCAAGGCAAGCTCCGACCACTTAGTCAGGGCTTGGCATCGTACTTATGGCCTACCAGTAGTTATCAGCAACTGCTCTAATAACTACGGTCCCCACCAATTCCCTGAAAAGCTGATTCCGCACATGATCCTCAACGCTCTCAGTGGGAAACCCCTACCCATTTACGGTAATGGCGAGCAAGTGCGCGACTGGCTCTACGTGGAAGACCATGTCCGTGCCCTAGTCGCCGTTGCGACCCATGGCCATATCGGCGAAACCTACAATATCGGCGGCAATCAAGAGCGAACAAATCTAGAGGTTGTGCAGGCCATCTGCTCTATTCTCGAGCACTTACGTCCTGGCAAGCCGGCCGGATTAAACCGTTACTCTGATCTGATTACATTTGTGGAGGACCGTCCCGGTCACGATCAGCGCTACGCGATTGATGCCAGTAAAATAAGGGCGGAACTTGGCTGGCACCCTCAAGAAAGTTTTGAGACGGGTCTGCGCAAGACTGTACTTTGGTACCTTGAAAACACATCCTGGTGGGAACGCATCTTGAACGGTGCCTACCGTCTGGATCGCCTGGGAAAACAAGCTTGAAAGGAATTGTATTAGCAGGTGGCTCGGGCACGCGCCTGCACCCTATCACCATGGGTGTGTCCAAGCACTTGCTCCCTGTCTACGACAAGCCCATGATCTACTACCCCTTATCCGTGCTGATGCTTGCGGATATCAGGGAGATTCTGATCATCTGTACCCCGGAAGATCTACCCAATTTCCGCAATTTACTGGGGGACGGCTCACGGTTTGGTATTAAGCTATCCTACGCTGAGCAAGCTTCGCCTGACGGCCTGGCCCAAGCTTTTCTGATTGGTGCTGACTTTATCGGCTCGGATTCTGTCTGTCTGATTCTGGGTGACAATATTTTCTACGGCTATGGTTTTAGCCAGATGCTGCGCTCGGCTCGTACCCGCCCTCATGGCGCCACGATTTTTGGCTACCCCGTCAATAATCCCGAAAGCTTTGGCGTAGTCGAAATGGATGCCGCGGGCAAACCAGTATCCATTGAAGAAAAGCCAGCTAAACCCAAATCGAACCTTGCAGTGACAGGGCTATATTTTTACGATAATCGCGTTGTGGATATCGCCCGCCAAGTCACCCCTTCTGCTCGTGGTGAACTGGAAATTACCGACATCAACAATGCCTACCTGCACTTGGATGATCTGCATGTGTCCATCCTCGGGCGAGGCTTTGCCTGGCTGGACTCCGGCACTCACGAGAGCCTGATGGAAGCGGGCTCTTTTATTCGCACCATTGAACATCGTCAGGGTTTGAAAGTTGCCTGCCTGGAAGAAATCGCATTTAACCAAGGTTGGCTATCCCGACAAACCCTGGAAACACAGGCCCTGGCCTTGGAAAAAACAGGCTACGGACAATATTTGGCCCGCTTGCTGCAACTGTAATATGCGCACGCACACCACCCACTTACCTGGCGTTCTGATCATTGAGCCTCGCGTATTCAACGATGAGCGGGGCTTTTTTAAAGAAAGCTTTAATGCGGCACGCTATCAAGCGGTAGCCGGGATAGAGAGCGCCTTTGTCCAAGACAATCAGTCCCACTCCAAAGGCTCTGTGCTGCGAGGCCTGCACTTTCAAAAAACCAGACCTCAAGGCAAGCTGATCAGTGTCACGCGGGGAGCCATCTTTGACGTTGTCGTAGACATAGACCCTCGTTCCACCACCTTCGGTCAGTATGTAGGGCTGGAGCTTAGCCAGGACAATCACAGACAGCTTTGGGTCGCCCCGGGATACGCGCACGGTTTTTGTGTTCTAAGCGACGAGGCCGACATCAGCTATAAATGCACGGACTACTATCAGCCGGACGATGAAGGTGGACTCGCTTGGGATTGTCCACGCTTGGCCATCAACTGGCCAATTCAAAACCCTGTACTCTCCGCCAAAGACAGGTCACACCCGGGACTGGAGCAGTTCCTGCTGCCATGACACGCATCTTGATAGCCGGAGGGTACGGACAACTAGGCCAGGCACTCGCTAGCTGCCACAAGCGTCTCAAACCTGCTACACGCGACAAGCACACAACTGACCTTGATCAATTAGCTTCCCAGTCCCCACTGACCGCCTCAACGCAAGCGCTGCAACTGATTCCACTCAGTCACCAGGAGCTTGATATTACGCATGACACCTCGATTGCCCGTGCCTTGGATCACTATCAAGCCGATGTAGTCATCAATGCAGCGGCCTACACAGCAGTCGATAAAGCCGAGTCCGAACCAGAGACAGCGCATCTGATTAACGGTAAAGCCCCAGGCCTACTGGCCGCTGCCTGCGCCGAACGTGGCATAGGGCTGGTACATGTCTCTACAGACTATGTCTTTGATGGCTCAGCCGAGCAGCCTTACCTTGAGGACGCCCCTACCCATCCCCTTAGCGTCTATGGGCAAAGCAAGCTGGCAGGAGAGCAGGCAGCTCTTGCCGCCCTGCCCTCGGCCGTCATTCTGCGCACCAGCCGGGTGTTCAGCCAGTTCGGGAACAACTTCCTGAAAACCATGCTGCGTCTTGGTCAAGAACGCTCTGAATTAAGCATTGTGAGAGATCAAATCGGTGGCCCAAGCTATGCGCCACATATTGCTCAGGTTTTGTTGGCACTAGCCGAGAAGCTGGTTGAATCACAGCAGAAAGCAAATGAGCCAGTAGCCCCTTGTGGGATTTACCATTTTGCCGGACAGCCTGATGTTAGCTGGTATGGCTTTGCTCAAGAGATTTTTGCCCGGGCACTTAGACTAGGGCTATTAGCCCAAATACCAAGCCTGACAGCTATCCCCGCCAGCCAATACTCCACGCCAGCCAGAAGGCCGGCGCAGTCGGGACTGTCGCAGACCAAACTGGATGCTTTATTCGGCTCGGCAAACATAGAACGGGACTGGCACCTGGGCATAGAAAAAAGCCTGCTATCGCTGAAAGGCTCACGCTGAGGTTTGTTCCATCGCGCCAAGAATCAGTACCCAATAGCGTCGAAGTAACAGAAGACGACACTACCGTGTGCTACTGGCCTTAGCCGATAACGATGTATCGACTTACCCCTTCAGCCCTTTACCGTGTGCTGAGCTGTGCCATGCTGTCAATCGTTGTGGCGTTGGCGTTGGCGTTGGCGTTGGCGTTGGCGTTGGCGTTGGCGTTGGCGTTGGCGTTGGCGTTGGCGTTGGCGTTGGCAGCAGTATGGTATTTCATTGCCGTTTGGACAATCTCAACGCAAAAAAGCCACCCCTAAGGGTGGCTTTTTCACGGATGCTACTGACTTGAGCTTAGTGCTTGCGCGCGTTGCTCAAGCGACGTGCTGCGGCAGCTTGAGCGGCCAGCATGGCCAGCTCGGCTTCCACAACAGCGATATCGGCCTTGTCCTTGGTGTTACGCAGGGCTTCTTCCGCATGCTTGCGGGCTTCCAGCGCCTTTGCTTCATCCAGGTCTTGTGCGCGAATCGCGGTATCCGACAATACAGTGACTTTCCCAGGCTGAACCTCGAGTATGCCGCCAGCGACAAAGATATGCTCTTCGCTGCCATCGTCCATAACGATCTTCAGCGTGCCGGGACGAATCCGCGAGATCAGTGGAGTGTGACCGGGCAAAATACCCAGCTCCCCAGCCTCGCCGGGCAGTGCCACGAACTTTGCTTCACCAGCAAAGATCGATTCTTCAGCACTAACCACGTCAACATGAAGCTTAGCCATGAGTAATCCTTATTACTGAATAGTCTTGGCTTTTTCGAAAGCCTCGTCGATCGAACCGACCATGTAGAACGCCTGTTCTGGCAGTGCATCACACTCGCCGTCGACGATCATCTTGAAGCCGCGCAGAGTTTCAGCCAGTGGAACGTACTTACCAGGCGAGCCGGTAAATACTTCTGCCACGTGGAAAGGCTGAGACAGGAAGCGCTGGATCTTACGGGCGCGGGCAACAGCCTGCTTGTCTTCTGGAGACAGCTCGTCCATACCCAGAATCGCGATAATGTCACGCAATTCCTTGTAGCGCTGCAGCGTTTGCTGAACACCGCGAGCCACTGCGTAGTGCTCTTCGCCCACAATTTGTGGATCCAGCTGACGGCTGGTGGAGTCCAGAGGGTCCACAGCGGGGTAAATACCCAGAGCAGCAATGTCACGCGACAACACAACAGTGGAGTCCAAGTGCAAGAAGGTCGTAGCAGGCGATGGGTCAGTCAAGTCATCGGCTGGAACGTAAACGGCCTGGATGGACGTAATCGAACCGGTCTTGGTGGAGGTAATGCGCTCTTGCAGCTTACCCATTTCCTCGGCCAGCGTAGGCTGGTAACCCACTGCGGAAGGCATACGACCCAGCAAAGCGGACACTTCGGTACCGGCCAGCGTGTAGCGGTAGATGTTGTCCACAAAGAACAGGATGTCACGGCCTTCGTCACGGAACTTCTCGGCCATGGTCAGGCCGGACAGTGCCACACGCAGACGGTTGCCTGGAGGTTCGTTCATCTGACCGAACACCATGGCCACTTTGGACTCGCTCAGGTTGTCCATCTGGATAACGCCAGCATCGGCCATTTCGTGGTAGAAGTCGTTCCCTTCACGGGTACGCTCACCCACACCGGCAAACACGGACAGACCGCTGTGTGCCTTGGCGATGTTGTTGATCAGCTCCAGCATGTTCACGGTCTTGCCCACACCGGCACCACCGAACAGACCAACCTTACCACCCTTGGCGAACGGGCAAACCAGGTCAATCACTTTAATACCGGTTTCCAGCAGCTCTACGGAAGGCGACAGTTCGTCGAAAGTAGGAGCAGCCTGGTGAATGGCGCGACGCTCGTCGGACTGGATAGGACCGACTTCGTCAATGGGGCGACCCAGAACGTCCATAATGCGACCCAGGGTGCCAACACCCACGGGTACGGAGATGGGAGCGCCCGAACCGGCCACTTCCATACCGCGGCGCAGGCCGTCGCTGGAACCCATGGCGATGGTGCGAACTACACCGTCACCCAATTGTTGCTGTACTTCAAAAGTCAGGCCTTTTTCTGCGAAAGCCGAACTTTCGTCAACGAGCGTCAATGCTTCGTAGACTTTAGGGATGCTGTCGCGGGGGAACTGAATATCCACCACGGCGCCGATGCACTGAACGATGGTACCGTTGCTCATGTTGAGTCCTTGCAATATAACTTTGATGGTGTGCCTTGCCGTGATTACACAGCAGCGGCACCCCCCACGATTTCAGAGATTTCTTTCGTAATCGCTGCCTGGCGGGTCTTGTTATAGACCAGCTGAAGATCACCGATAACGGTCTTGGCGTTGTCCGAAGCGGCTTTCATGGCCACCATACGGGCAGACTGCTCAGAGGCCATGTTCTCGGCAACGGCCTGATACACCAGACCCTCTACGTAACGCAGCAGCAAGTCGTCAATAACCGACTTGGCATCGGGTTCGTAGATGTAATCCCAACCGTATTCGGAAGAGTTAGCGCTTTCTTGAGCGACTACCTGATCACCAGCCTGGAAAGGATCTTTCAGACCGGAAGGCAGAGGCAGCAAGCGAATAAATGTTGGGTCCTGCTTCATCGTATTGACAAAGCGGCTGGTCGCCAGATAAACAGCATCAATGCGGCCTTCCACGAAGTCGTCGATCTGCACCTTGATAGCGCCAATCAGACGTTCCAGGTTAGGCGCGTCGCCCAAGCCCACTTCCTGAGAAACCAGATTGGCACCAACACGCGCCAATGTTCCAGCAGCTTTACCACCCAGAGCCGTTGTCTGAACCTTAATACCCTTGTCCTCAAACTCGCGAACACGCGCAAGTACCAGACGCAGAATATTGGTGTTCAGGCCGCCACACAGACCTTTGTCCGTGCTGACAACCACGATACCTACCGATTTGACTTCGGCAGGCTCAACCATGTAGGGGTGAGTGTAGTCGGGGTGCGCCTGCATCAGATGCGAAGCAATCTCGCGCACCTTGTCTGCATAGGGACGACCAGCACGCATCCGCTCTTGCGCCTTGCGCATCTTGGATGCCGCCACCATCTCCATGGCTTTGGTGATCTTGGACGTGTTTTGCACGCTCTTGATCTTAGTACGAATTTCCTTGATTCCGGCCATCACACTTTCCTGTAAGGGCATTATCGGGAGCCAGACTAGGCTGTCGACTCCCGCTAATCATGACGCCGGGGTTTCCGGCGCCTGCCAACAATGATTAGAAAGCGCCGTGCTTTTTGAAGTCCTGGATGGCTGTAACCAACTCAGCCTCGTCTTCTTTAACCAGTTCCTTCTTGCTTTCGATACGCTCAACCAGGGCAGCGAACTTGCTGCGCAGGTGATCTTTCAAGCCTTTCTCGAAAGGCAGAACCTGAGCGACTTCCAGATCGTCGAAGTAACCGTTGTTCACAGCGTACAGGCTCACGGCCAGTTCCCACACAGCCAGAGGCTGGTACTGGGGCTGCTTGAGCAGTTCGACCACGCGCTTACCACGTTCCAGCTGGCGACGGGTTGCGTCATCCAGGTCGGAAGCGAACTGAGCAAACGCAGCCAATTCACGGTACTGAGCCAAGTCGGTACGAATACCGCCGGACAGTTTCTTGATGACCTTGGTTTGAGCAGCGCCACCCACGCGGGACACCGAAATACCGGCGTTAATAGCGGGACGAACACCAGCGTTGAACAGGTCGGACTCCAGGAAGATCTGACCGTCAGTAATCGAAATCACGTTGGTTGGAACGAAAGCGGAAACGTCACCGGCTTGCGTTTCAATGATAGGCAATGCGGTCAACGAACCGGTCTTGCCCTTCACTTCACCGTTAGTGAATTTTTCTACGTACTCGGCGTTCACACGAGCAGCGCGCTCGAGCAGACGGGAGTGCAGGTAGAACACGTCACCAGGGTAGGCTTCACGGCCTGGTGGGCGACGCAGCAACAGGGATACTTGACGGTAGGCCCAAGCTTGCTTGGTCAAGTCGTCATAAATGATCAGGGCGTCTTCGCCACGATCACGGAAGTATTCACCCATGGTGCAACCGGAGTAAGGAGCCAGGTATTGCATGGCAGCGGACTCGGAAGCCGAGGCGGCCACAACAATCGTGTACTCCAGAGCACCGTGCTCTTCGAGCTTGCGCACCACGTTGTTGATCGTGGAGGCTTTTTGGCCCACGGCAACGTAGATACATTTAACGCCATTGCCCTTTTGAGCAATGATGGTGTCCACAGCCACGGCAGTTTTACCGGTCTGACGGTCACCAATGATCAGTTCGCGCTGACCACGGCCGATTGGCACCATGGAGTCCACGGCTTTCGTGCCGGTCTGCATGGGCTGGGAGACGGACTCACGGGCGATAACGCCAGGAGCCACTTTCTCGATGACGTCAGTCATCTTGGCGTTGATCGGGCCCTTGCCGTCGATAGGCATACCCAGAGTATCAACCACACGACCCAGCAGTTCGGGGCCAACGGGCACTTCCAGAATGCGGCCAGTTGTTTTAACTGCGTCGCCTTCGGAAACACCTGTGTATTCACCCAGAATCACGGCGCCGACAGAGTCGCGCTCGAGGTTAAGGGCCAGACCGAACGTGTTGTTCGGAAATTCGAGCATTTCGCCCTGCATCACATCGGACAAACCGTGGATGCGCGTAATACCGTCGGTCACGGATACGACCGTACCTTGTGTACGAACGTCAGTCGACGCACCCAGGCCTTCGATGCGGCTCTTGAGCAGTTCGCTGATCTCGGACGGATTAAGTTGCATGTTCAGACTCCTGAAATCCTGTTTACTGACTCGCGCTATGCGGTCAGCGTATCGCGCATGCTGGCCAGCCGGGCCTGCACGGAAGTGTCGAGCACCTGGTCACCAACAATCACCCGAATACCGCCGATAAGGTCAGCGTCGACGGTCACAGTCGGTTTTAGCTTCAGGCCAAACTTTTTCTCCAGCCCAGCGGTCAGCTCAGCAACCTGAGCCTCAGCCATCGGGAAAGCACTGATAATTTGTGCCTGCGCCGTGCCTTCGAGTTGGTGTTTCAATAGATCAAACTGTTCTGCAATCTGTGGCAACAGCAAGATGCGCTGGTTATCCACCAACAATTGAAGAAAGTTGCGAGCCTTTTCGGTGACCTGTGACTTAACCAGGCCCGTAAAGAGTTCGAGTCGCTGCCCGTTATTCAGGCGCGGATCGTTCAGTGCCTCGCGCACATCGTGGAGACCGGCCACCTGAGCCATTTCGGACAACAGGGCCGACCACGATTCGAGGCCCTGGCTGTCGTCGCGCACGGCGGCGAACAGGGCTTCGGCGTAAGGTCTGGCAATAGTCGATAGTTCAGCCATGGCCTGCCTTGATGTTAAAGTTCTGCCTTGAGCTGCTCGAGCAGCTGGGCGTGCGCATTCGCGTCAACTTCGCGTCGCAAGATTTGCTCGGCACCCTTGACAGCCAAGGCAGCCACTTCGCTACGCAGACCTTCACGTACGCGTTGCACTTCCTGGTTGGCGTCTTGCTGGGCCTGCGCAATAATGCGGGCTTTTTCGGCTTCGGCTTCACGACGAGCTTGCTCCAAAAGAGCAGTCGCTTGTTTTTCAGCGTCGACAATGCGTTGATGGTTTTCGGACTTGGCCGAAGCGTCCATCAGGCTGATACGCGCTTGGGCCTGTGCCAGATCGGCCTTGCCTTTATCGGCAGCAGCCAAACCATCAGCGATTTTCTGACGACGATCATCGATTGCTTTCGTCAGTGGCGGCCATACGAATTTCATCGTAAACCAGGCCAAAACGAAAAACACGATCATCTGAAAAAAGAGAGTCGCGTTTAAATTCACGGTCGTATCCCTTCAATACCACGTGTGTAGGATGCGGTATGCGTCCTGACACATGTATGTTCAAGTCGACAAGCGGTGCATGATCAAACCGAGCAACACACCGCTAACGACGACTGCCTGCCCGTCTGCCAAAAGCGGCAACGGACTCGCCTTCTTACCCAACGAATGGGTTGGCGAATGCAAACAACATGGCGATACCGACACCGATCAGGAAAGCAGCATCGATCAGACCGGCCAACAGGAACATCTTGGTTTGCAGAGCGTTCATCAGTTCTGGCTGACGAGCCGATGCTTCCAGATATTTACCACCCATCAGGGCGATACCAATGCAAGCGCCAAATGCGCCCAGACCGATGATGATACCGCAAGCAAGAGCAACGAAAGCTACGTTGGTCATGACAACTCCTTGGTTAAAAATCAGGTGTAATTCAAAAAAATCAAAGCGTTAGCAAGCTAAGCCTGCTCCCCCCAACCAGACACCATTGTCCAGTCGGAATCGGATTAATGGCCTTCGTGTGCTTGTCCGATATAGACAAGGGTGAGCATCATGAAGATGAACGCCTGGAGCAACACAATCAGAATGTGGAAGATTGCCCACACAGAACCGGCCAGAATGTGACCGATACCCAGTCCCAGGCTGGCGCCATTAAACCCTGTCCATGCGCCACCCAGCAGAGCGATCAACATGAAAACCAGTTCACCGGCAAACATATTGCCGAACAACCGCATGCCCAAAGACACAGACTTGGCCGCGTATTCGATGCAGTTCAGCAAAAAGTTGAAAGGTGCGAGCACAACAGCCATCAGGCCGGTCGCGGTGAACGGTGCAGTAAACAGCTCTTTGACAAAGCCGCCGGGGTGCTTGATCTTGATGCCGTAGTAGAACATCAGCAGCAGCACGCCCATGGACATGCCCATTGGCACGTTCAAGTCAGCGGTAGGCAAAATACGGTGGTAGTACAGAGGGTCGCCATGCTCGGAGGCCAGACCGGTCTGAATGAAAATCCAGCCCAAACCATCAACGGGCAGCAAGTCCAGCACGTTCATCATGATGATCCACAGGAACACGGTCAGCGCCAGGGGCGAGACAAATTTCCGGGACTCGGCATTAGGAACAATGGATTTGGCCTGGTCTTCAACCCAATCGACCAGCATTTCTACAAAAGACTGCAAGCGGCCTGGTACGCCGGCTGTTGCGGCCGAAGCGGCGCGCCACAGAAAGAAAACCACAACCAGACCCATCAGCAGGGACCAGAACATGGAGTCGTAGTTAATGACACCGAAGTTGGCCAGAACATCCTGTTTTTCACCCAAGTTGTTCAAGTGAACCAAGTGATGCTGGATGTACCCTGACTGAGGCGAAATATCACTAGCAGCAGCCATCTGTATTTACCCTGTGATGTATACGTTATGGGACGAGCCCGTGAAACAAAAATTCGTTATGGCAGCTTGCGGAAAAACAGCAGCAGCACATATCCCTTCAAGACACACAGCAGGCCAAAGAGCAAGGCAGGCCAAACTAACCAGCCCGTGTTTGCCATGGCAGCCGTTGCCAGTGTCAATACCGCAAAACCGAGTTTGAATGCCTCCCCCCAGAAGAAGGAAAGCGCTCCGGCGTTGCCGCCGCCCATCAAACCCAGCAAAAGACGCAATGCGAACAATGCGTTAGGCACAAAATAAGCAGCCGCACCAATCAGTGCTGAGGCTGCTGCATATGCGCCGGAAATCCATGCCGACAGGCCAATTGCCACCAGACCTATAAAAGCCTGGGCAACAAGTGTGCGCACAATTCCTTGCCCTGCCCGGCGAGCCATGCGGCTACGTTGCTCGGGCGTAAGTACTACGGGTTCAGGAAATGGTGCTTTGTCCCCTGCTGCCTGCACCTTGGCTGTGGTGCCTGTCTGCTGATAAATCGGCTGATTCATAGTAGGAAACAATCAGATAACGTTGTGTGGGTGGATGTACTGCAAAGGCCTTGGCCAATCCATCCGCGCAATATTATCGGCCCCTTTCAAAAGCCGGTGTCGTCAAACCCATAAAGTATAGCGTCTTTTTTTTGTTGTAAGCAAATTCAGCCTTGCTTGTTTGATACTTAATGCAAGGCTGATTTACGCAATCTCAATGGCATCAAGGGGTAAGCTTATTTTGTAACATTGCAGTGCAGCAATTTTACAACACACCCCTTGTTTTATCAGCGATTGAGAAACTTAGCGGTGCTTGAACTCGGGCTTGCGCTTCTCGACAAAAGCACGCATGCCTTCTTTCTGATCGTCAGTGGCAAACAAGCCATGGAAGTTACGACGCTCGAACAGTAACCCTTCTTCCAGTGACGATTCAAAAGCACGGTTCACGCACTCCTTGGCCATCAGGACAGACGGCAGGGACATGCTGGAAATGACCGTGGCGGCTTCCAGCGCCTCTTCAATCAGCTTGTCGGCAGGCACCACACGCGACACCAGACCGGAGCGCTCGGCCTCTTCGGCATTCATCATGCGCGAAGTCAGGATCAGATCCATGGCCTTGGCCTTGCCCACGGCACGGGGCAGACGCTGCGTACCACCAAAACCGGGAATCACGCCCAGCTTGATTTCTGGCTGACCAAAACGAGCGGAGTCTGCGGCAATGATGAAGTCACACAACATGGCCAGTTCGCAGCCCCCACCCAAGGCGTAGCCAGCGACGGCGGCAATGATGGGCTTGCGGAAACGGCGCAGCTCTTCCCACTGGCCACCCAGATAGTCCTGGGAGCTGACATCGTGGTAAGTCCAGTCTTTCATGGCGCCAATGTCGGCACCGGCCGCAAAGGCTTTTTCATTACCGGTCAGCACGATACAACCGATTTCGTTGTCGGCATCGTATTTCTTTAACAGGGCATACAACTCGGCGATCAGCTCGTTATTGAGCGCATTCAAAGCCTTGGGCCGATTTAATGTCAATAAAGCAACACGACCATGCACCTCTGCTTTGACTAAGGGTTCGTTCATGCTGACTCCCAGAAAAATTAAATAGAATAGGGGAATGGAACCTACACCCGTACTTTACCGTGCCGAGCCGACAGATCTCGCCGGCCACCGTCTGACTGTCCAGATACAGATCACTTCCCCCCAAACAGATGGCCAGATCTTGAGCCTTCCGGCCTGGATCCCTGGCAGCTACCTGATCCGCGACTTCTCGCGTCAGATCGAAAGCATAGCGGCCTTCTCTGGCGAAAAGCCGGTTTCCATCCGCAAGCTGGACAATCACCGCTGGCAGTGCGAGCCCTGCGAGGGCCCCTTGAGCGTGCAATACCAGGTCTATGCCTGGGACCTGTCCGTACGCGGCGCACATATTGATCAGACCCACGCTTTCTTTAATGGCACCAGCGCCCTGCTGGCCGTTGAGGGCCAGACTGAACAGCCGTGCCTGCTGGAACTGGTGTCCAACGAGGACATGGAAGATTGGCAGGTCTACACCAGCCTGCCCGAGGCCACCGGCATGCCAGGCGCGGCAGAGCGCTATGGTTTTGGCCTGTACCGCGCCAGCAATTACGACGAGTTGATCGACCACCCCATTGAAATGGGCACTCCCCAGGTCATCAGCTTCTTTGCCCACGGCGCTGAACACGAACTGGTCTTTACTGGCGTCATCCCGAACCTGGACCTGCCCCGCATTGCCCGTGACGTAGAGAAAATCTGTGCCGAGCAAATCGCCTTTTTCGAACCTGAAACCCGTCGCGCGCCCTTCCTGGATTGCAGCTCGCGCTACGTGTTCATGACCATGGTGACTGATGACGGTTACGGCGGGCTGGAGCATCGCGCCTCGACCGCCCTGATGGCTTCGCGTCGAGACCTGCCTACCCAGGGCCAGGACAAATCGGTGAAAAGCGCGGGCTACCAGACCTTTTTGGGCCTGGTCAGCCATGAGTACTTCCATACCTGGAACGTCAAACGCATCAAGCCCGCCGTCTTCGCACCCTACGACCTGAGCCGTGAAAACCACACCCGCTTGCTATGGGTGTTTGAAGGCTTCACCTCGTACTACGACGATTTGATGCTGCTGCGCTCGGGCGTGCTGAGCGAAGCCGACTACCTGAAGCTGCTGGCCAAGAACATCAATGCGGTTGAACGAGGCCCCGGGCGCTTCAAGCAGTCCGCCGCACAAAGCTCTTTTGACGCCTGGACTCGTTACTACAAGCAGGACGAAAACTCGCCCAATGCACTGGTCAGCTACTACAGCAAGGGCGCCCTGATTGCACTGGGTCTGGACCTGTGCATTCGCAGCCATACCCAGCAGGCCAAGGGGCTGGACGATGTGATGCTCTTGATGTGGGAGCGCTATGGGCGCGAGTTCTATCAAGGCAAGCCACACGGCATCCCTGAGGACGCCATGCCAGCGCTGATTCTGGAGGCAACTGGCTATGACGCTACCGACTTCATTGCCCGCTATGTGGAAGGCTGCGAGGACCTGCCCTTGAAACCCTGGCTGGCCGAACAAGGCCTGAAGCTGGAATGGCAAGCCTCCTCCAAGCTGCCCAGCCTGAACGCTCGCTTGCGCCAAAGCGCAGGCCAATGCCAGCTGGCTACCGTCTTCACTGATGGTGCAGCGCATCAAGCCGGGCTGTCTGCCGGTGATGCCCTGGTCGCTATTGACGGCTTGCGTGTCAGTGACACCGCCAGCCTGGAGCGCCTGCTGGCAGCCTATGAACCCGGCCAGACCGTACAAGTTCACGCCTTCCGCCGCGATGAACTACACTGCTTCACGCTACAACTGGCGCGCCCTGCTCTGGACGAATGCGTCCTGAGCCGCCAGTCCTGATCTTCTTTCCAGGCCCGCCAACCATGGCGGGCCTGCTACTTTGTTTTTGCCATGACTACACGCCGTATATTCATCAACAATCTGGTGGTGCAAGCCTCTATCGGCATGCTGGACCACGAACTGGTTCACCGCCAGCCCCTGCATATTGATGCCGAATTCGACACCACCATTACGCAGGACGTTCAGGACGAGGACATCGGGACCGTGTTGGACTACCGTCAGCTGCGCGAGGCACTGATCGAAGTCAGCACCACGGAACACACGAATCTGCTGGAAACACTGGTAGAGCGCCTGGCTGATCGCATCCAGAATGATTTCCCGACCGTGGAACGCGTTAAAATCCGCGCCAGCAAACCCGAGGCCTTTGCCGACTGTGATGCCGTCGGCATCGAGATTGAACGCAGCCGCTAAAGCCCCCTGCCCCGCCTCTGGCCGGGGCTACGACGACACTTCTTTCCGCTTTTCCTTATGTCCCAAGACACCAGCACCCTCCCTCCTTCCGAAACCGAGACTCCCGTGTTTGCCAGCAAGGCTGAACGCAAGCAGCGCGTCAATGACAACAAGCTGAGCAAACGCATCATGCGTGAGGTGGGCCGCGCCATCGGTGACTTCAACATGATCGAGGAAGGCGACAAGATCATGGTCTGCCTGTCTGGCGGCAAGGATTCCTACGGCTTGCTGGACGTGCTGATGACTTTGCAAAAGCGCGCTCCGATCAAGTTCGACATCGTGGCCGTGAACCTGGACCAGAAACAGCCCGGTTTCCCTGACCACATCCTGCCCGAGTATCTGGAAAAGCTGGGCGTGCCCTATCACATCGAAACTCAGGACACGTACTCGGTGGTGACGCGCGTGATTGCCGAAGGCAAGACCATGTGCTCACTGTGCTCGCGTTTGCGTCGCGGCATCTTGTACCGTGTCGCCAAGGAACTGGGTGCCACCAAGATCGCCCTGGGCCATCATCGTGATGACATTCTGGCTACCTTCTTCCTGAACCTGTTTTACGGTGGCCGTATGAAGGGCATGCCGCCCAAGCTGATGTCGGACAATGGCGAGCACATCGTGATCCGCCCTCTGGCCTATGTGCCCGAGAAGGACCTGATCGCCTACGCCAAGCTCAAGGAATTCCCCATCATCCCCTGTAATTTGTGCGGTTCGCAGGAAAACCTGAAGCGCCAGGAAATCAACCGCATGATTGCGGACTGGGACAAGAAATTTCCGCATCGCTCCTGGAACGTGTTTGGTGCCCTGACTCGCGTGGTGCCTTCGCACCTGATGGACCCCAAGCTGCATAACTTTGCAGACTTGAAGGTCACAGGCCAGGCCGATCCGGAAGGCGATAAAGGCTTTGATCAGGATTATTTTGACGATCACCTGCCCGAGAGCTTGCTGGCCGCAGGCTTTGAGGAAGATAACGACGAAGCTACTCCGGGCGTGCGTCAGGATGCCTTCACACCCGCTCAGCCTGCCGCTTCTGGTGAACAGCAGATTGTGTTCATGAGCAAGCGTCGTTCCGGCCAATAAACATGACACGCGGCTTAGCGTAGCGCTTGCCGCCTGCCAATACACAAGCGACAGACAATAAAAAGCCCCGATATAAACCGCTAGTGTCTGGAATGACATCCAGATTGTGGAGGTTTATATCGGGGCTTTTTTTTGCGCCCGCTGAACGACTATCAGGCCTTAGCTCGGTTTTTGCGAACCATCCCAGCGTTCACCGGGCACCTGAATATCGAACAATTCCAACACCCGCATCACCGTGTGATCGACAATATCATCGATGCTTTTGGGTCGCAGGTAAAACGCGGGCATAGGCGGGAAGATGATCCCGCCCATTTCCGTCACGGCCGTCATATTACGCAAATGCGCCAGATTGAATGGCGTTTCGCGCACCATCATCACCAAACGACGACGCTCTTTCAAGGTAACGTCGGCAGCCCGGGTAATCAGGTTGTCAGACAAACCATGCGCCACAGCGGCCAGGGTACGCATCGAACAGGGCACAATCACCATGCCGGCTGTAGGAAAACTGCCACTGGCCAAGGTTGCCCCCACATCGCGGAAGCTGTGCACCTGATCGGCCAGAGCCTGAATCTCGTGCCTGCCGATATCCAGCTCATATTTGATGTTCAGCACCCCGGAGGGCGAGATCACCAAATGGGTTTCCACATCCGGACAGGACTGCAGCACTTGCAGCAGGCGCACGGTGTAGACCGCCCCGGTGGCCCCGGTCATGCCTATGACCAGGCGTCGCTTGGTGCTCACTCCAGAGCCCCAGCCTCGCGCAGCATGGTTTCCAGTTCGCCGTTTTCGTACATTTCAGACACGATGTCCGAACCGCCGACGAATTCGCCCTTGATGTACAGCTGGGGGATGGTGGGCCAGTTGGAGAAGTCCTTGATGCCCTGACGCACTTCGGCGTCGTCCAGCACGTTGACCACAACCACCTGGCTCAGGCCAACAGCGCGCAGAATCTGCACGGTGCGTGCGGAGAAACCGCACTGAGGAGCTTGAGCTGTGCCCTTCATAAACAGCACAACGGGGTTTTCCGTTACGGTTTCGCGGATGAAATCTTGAACTTCACTCATGATGTTCTCTTAAGAAAAGAATTAACACTGTCCACCTGTGACCCGCCGGATTCCTGCCAGATCTTCATAACTGATGACCTGTTTGAACCCTGCCTGCCGCAGCATATTTTGCACATGGTCGGCCTGATCCCAGCCGTGCTCCATGAGAAGACTAGCACCAGGACGCAGATACGGCCCGGCTCCCTGAACTATTGTACGCAAATCCGTCAAGCCGTCAGAGCCATCTGTCAGTGCCTGACGCGGCTCGAACCGCACATCGCCCTGCGCCAGATGTTCATCATCCACTGCAATGTATGGAGGGTTGGACACGATCAGGTCAAAAGGTTCCTGGCCTGCCACGGCATCGTACCAACTCCCCAGGCAAAACTCGACTTTCCCACACAAACGCTGAGCATTTAAGCCCGCCTGCGCCAATACCAGCGTGCTGATATCACTGGCGACCACATGGGCATCGGGACGGGCCAGCGCCAGAGAAACCGCAATGGCACCGCTGCCACAGCCCATATCCAGAATGCGGGGAGATTGGATATGCTGCACGCGCTCCAGTGCGCGCTCGACCAGGGTTTCGGTATCCGGGCGAGGAATCAGCACCGAGGGCGACACCAGAAACTCGTGGCCCATGAATTCCCGCACACCCACGATATACGCCATGGGCTCGCCCGCCACACGGCGGGCTTCCAGAGCTTGATAGGCTTGGATCTTGTCCAGCGGCAACTCGTCCGTATCGTGCGCAATCAACCAGGAACGACCGACGCCCAGCACCTGCATCCACAGCATGTCGCGCTCCAGGCGCGGCAAGGGACTTAGCGGTTGCAAGGCTCGCAAGGTACGGGGAGAATCGGCAGGCGTGGCCATTGAGGACACGGCCTGCTCACCGGATAGGTTCATGCTCACGCCTGCGCCAGATCAGCCAGCAAACCGGCCTGATGCTCGGACAGCAAGGCCTTGATCAGCTCGTCCAGATCGCCGTCCATGATGTAGCCCAGCTTGTACAAGGTCAGATTAATACGGTGATCCGTCATGCGGCCTTGCGGGAAGTTGTAGGTACGGATGCGCTCGGAGCGGTCACCCGTACCGACCAGGCTTTTACGCTCGGCGGCTTCTTTGTCAGATTGCTCACGCTGCTGCTTGTCTTTCAGACGCGCGGCCAGCACCTGCAAGGCCTTTTCGCGGTTACGGTGCTGGGAACGGTCGTCCTGACACTCCACCACCAAACCTGTAGGCAAGTGAGTCAAACGGACAGCTGAGTCCGTCTTGTTCACGTGCTGACCTCCGGCACCACTGGCGCGGAAGGTGTCCACACGCAAGTCAGCGGGGTTAATGGTGATTTCAGCCAGGCCTTCGGCTTCGGGCAACACGGCCACGGTACACGTAGAGGTATGGATGCGGCCCTGAGCTTCAGTCTCAGGCACACGCTGCACACGGTGCGCACCGGACTCGAACTTCAGACGTCCGTACACATCCTGGCCTTCAATTCGGACGATCACTTCCTTGTAACCACCCACTTCCGAATCGCTGGCAGACATGATCTCCGTACGCCAGCCGCAGTTTTCGGCATAGCGCATGTACATGCGCAGCAAATCCCCGGCAAACAAGGCGCTTTCGTCCCCACCGGCACCGGCGCGGATTTCAATGAACACGTTACGGGTGTCGTCCGGGTCGCGCGGCAGGAGCAGGATTTGCAATTCATCTTCCAGTTGAGCGATACGTTCCTTGCCCAACTTGTATTCTTCCTCGCCCATTTCCTTCAATTCAGGGTCGGACATCATGTCCTGGGCCGCTTGCAGATCGCCTTCGGCAGCCTCATAGCTTTTGAAGGCTGCTACAACAGGGTCCAGCTCGGAACGTTCGCGCGACAGTTTGCGAAACTCGTCCATATTGCTGGCAATTTCAGGCTCGGCAAGCATGGCATCAACTTCATGCAGACGGCGAGCCAATTGCTCAAGCCGACTGCGCATAGAGTCTTTCATAGGGAACAGCCTAAAGGGAAAATCAGAGGGTCTGGGCGCAGTTCAAAGCTATCGGGCTGCACCGCAGGAAAGTCGGTGAACAGACAACAGCCCAAACGCTAACGTCGACGGGTGGTCGAGGGCAACAGACGAGGCAGCAAATTCAACAATTGCTCGCGCTCGGAACCTTCACTGCGCGTCAATTCAGCCATCGGGCCGTGCATGTACTTTTGAGTCAGGCCATGCGCCAGCATTTCAATGACTTCTGCTGGATCATCGCCACGGGCCAACATGCGGCGCGCGCGCTCCAGCTCGTGTTGACGTACTTTTTCGACCGACTGCTGCACATCCAGAATGGCCGGCACAATCGCACGGGTGCTCAGCCAGTGCATGTAATGCTGCACCTGGGTGTCGATAATGGCTTCGGCCTGAACCACAGCGGCCTGACGCGCATCGGCACCCCGTTGTACAAAACGGCCCAGATCATCGACGGTGTACAGGTACACGTCGTCCAGGCGACCTACTTCGGTTTCAATATCGCGTGGCACGGCCAGATCAACCATGACCACAGGACGGTGACGACGCGAACGTACGGCTCGCTCCACCATACCCAGACCCAGAATGGGCAAGGTACTGGCCGTACAGGAAACCACCACGTCAAAATCTGCCAGACGATCAGGCACATCGGCCAGCTTCATGGTGCTGGCCATGAAGCGCGAGGCCAGGCTTTCAGCCCGTTCCTGAGTACGGTTGGCGACCACGATGCTACAGGGATTCACTGCTGCAAAGTGCGTGGCACACAGCTCGATCATTTCCCCAGCACCAATAAACAGCACCTTGGCCTGGCTCAGGTCACCAAACACACGCTCGGCCAAACGGACAGCCGCGGCAGCCATGGACACCGAATGGGCGCCAATAGCGGTTTGCGTACGGACCTCCTTGGCCACCGAGAAGGTGCGCTGGAACAATTGATGCAACAAGGTGCCCAGCGAGCCGGCCTCGTTGGCGGCACGCACGGCATCTTTCATCTGACCCAGAATCTGGGGCTCGCCCAAGACCATGGAGTCCAGACCGCTGGCAACACGGAACGCATGGCGCACGGCCTCGTTCTGGTTGTAGCGGTACAGATGGGGGGTCAGCTCGGCAGAGCGCAGACTGTTGAAGTCTGCCATCCATTCGGGCAGACGCTCAGCCACATGGGGCTCGGCCGCACAGTAGATCTCGGTACGATTACAGGTAGACAGAATGGCTGCTTCACGGACACCGGTGCCGAACGTGGCACGCAAGGTATCAAGCGCAGGCTTTAACACATCGATCGGAAACGCAACGCGCTCGCGCACGGCAACGGGCGCGGACACATGATTCAGACCGAAGGTTAGAACATCTACAGACATGAGCAGTACAGGCTATAGCCCTGAAAAGACCAAGACTGGCAATTTTGCAAAGGCAAAACGCATGAAATTTAAGTGATTTTACGCCGCAAGCCGCAATTTTGCCAAAAATGTTACTTGAATTGCCCTTTTGTGATTACAATTGCACTCCTTTATGCAGCCCTCTTTTTGCTGAAAAGGGCCTCTCCCTAGGGATACGGCAAATTTGAAGTCGAAAAGATGCATAAAATTTTTGTTGTACTATGCGCACAAATAAAAAAACGTGGTATAGTTCTATTTTTACCGAGCAGTACACGTTGGCCTGGTAGCTCAGTCGGTAGAGCAGAGGATTGAAAATCCTTGTGTCGGTGGTTCGATTCCGCCCCAGGCCACCAAGAATTCAAGCAAAAAGCCCAGTCATCTGACTGGGCTTTTTGTTTTTCTACTTGCCAGATGCGCAGACTCTAGCCCATACACACGACGTGAAAGCATTTTCATTTCAGTATGGAAATCTGCCCTACCTGCCTCGGACACCTCGTCTATCGATCATCAGACAGCATGCTTTGCCTACAGCAGTGTCGCTGGCATCGCCTCCAAGCGCTTGGCGGACTCACGCATTCCCAGTTCAATTGCCTCAAACACTTCCATAGGAAACTCAGCAGGCAGCTGCTGGGCGACCACCTCCAACACGTGCGGGACTCGTCCTAAGCAATCCATGATCAGGCCCTCCATGTTCTCTCCCCACCCGCACAGTCGGGCCATGTGGTTGAAATGCCGGCGCTGAATATCACGCAATCGGTAGTGGGTATTTTTCCCGCGAACGGCCATGGCCAGCTTGAGACGATTCACATCCAACTTGTTCGGTCCAGTACCCGTGACTGGCCAAGCCGACAAAACATCGTACAAAGGCGTCAAGCGGTAACGGCCACCAGGCAATAGAAAAATCGAAAAATTCTTCGCATGCCCATCAGTCGCTGCCAACATCCAAAACACTAATTGTGCTGTCAGCAAAGTACGCAAGTCCTGCTCCCTCGCTTCAGACAGCTGCAAAATACGCGCGATATCAACAACGCCCGGCCCGCCATCGGCCTCGTATTTAGCATCAGGAGACTTGCCTGTTGCCTGACAAAAGTCCTCCTGTGGCAGCCTCAGCCAATAAGACTGTGCAGCCAACTTCCGGTCAAAACGCTCAACGATCAATACCTTTTGCTCTTCAAACCTGGCCATCTCGCAGTTAGCGACAGGTAAATCAAAGGCGCGCAAAATCTGTGCACACAGCCATTCATTTTCTACAGAACTGCGCATATCCGCTTGGCGCCCCCCCACCAAGCCCAACGGTAGTTTGAAGATATGCGTTGTCGGAGTAGATCCAACAGGTCGACACCATTGTCCGTGATGCCATAAAAAGGCTGTTTTTTCCTGGGCTCCTGCCAAGGATATTCTGAAGTCTTCATCAGACGCTTGCTGTTGCCCCAAGACCAACGGTGCAGCAGTAGCCGCCCTCAAAGCGTTAGCGATTTCAGCCTCGTTTAAAGGACAAGCCTGAATATCAAAGACATCATCGGGCTCCTCACCTTCGGGGAGCAGCTGAATAGCTCCAACACAATCACGCCCGATAGCCGTTAGCAAATCAAAAGCATCTGTGCTGGATGTTCTGAATCGTGTCTGCAGGCGACGGCGGATTACATCACTGTCTGGTAGCAGGTTGTCAAAATAATTTCGTACTTGAGGACCACGCAAAGGCGCGTTATCAATAGTGAACGGCAAAGAAAGCGATAAGGGACGCCCTTGTGATGATACGAGCCAAACAGGGTCGTAAGTCAGTCTATCCTCGCCATTGGCGGCTACTTGCCAAGTCCCTACCCGAAGGCCATTCGCCCATAAACCCAATAGGCGTTGCTGTGAACGGTGCGCCATGGCTACCATTCACTTGTACTTAAAGGGGCTTGAGAGCGCTGTTGTACGGCTAGCTCCAGCCCCAAAATACCAGTCAAGGCTAACAATCGCTCAACGGTTAACTGGCTCGGCTGACTTTCCAGTTCGGACAAACGATTTTGGCTGATCCCCAAACGAGATGCGACTTCCTGCTGCGTCAGACCTAAAGCCTTGCGTCGAGCAACAAGCTGATAACCAAGCTGATCACTAGTAGAAAGTATGTACATATCTATTTATCGCTAATGTCGATAATTTGAGTATATCGATTATCTCGATAAACAACAAATATCGACAATATCGATAAAATTAAATTATCGATATTAACGATAAAAGCCTCAAAACCCCACCGGCTCCGCCATCCAGCCAAACCCGGCCGTCATGGTCGGTGGTGGTGTTACACAGGCCTTGCGCCCCTGTCGCAGCTCCGTCCAGTTTCCGAGCAAGGCCTGTTCGCAATGCGCCTCAGCCCGACGCAGTTCGTTGCGTGCCTTGCTGGTAGTGACGCCGAAGCGCTCAGCCACCACGCTCAGGCTTTGTTCCTCAAGGCGAGCCGCCAGAAAGATGGCGCGACGTTGGCGGGGCAGCAGCTCGATGGCGTAGATCAGGACCGACAGCAAAGATCGGCCGATCAGGCTGGACTCTGGCCCCGGCATAGGGGAAATCTGCTGATGCCCTTCCAGTTCCTCCAGGGGCACCAGCGTCCCTCTGCCAGATTCGGCACGCCATTCATCAATCGCCAGGTTGCTGGCCATACGCAGCAAATACAAGCGCGGGTTGGCAACGGGCCCGATCTCCCGGCTGCCATGCAGACGCAGCCAGGTGTCGTGCAAGGCATCCGCTGCGCGGTCGCGGCAGCGCAGGCGGATGGTCAATTGACGCAGCAGCTCTTCGTAGTGCACCTTCAGATACAAGCACAGTGAATACTGCGGCGTCACACACTCTTCATTACGCTTGCGTGTAGGCAAGGGCAGGCAAGTGGACAGCATGATCAGATCTCCCAGGCTCAAGCTACAGTGTCATCCGCCGCCGCTCCTCGGGCGTCAACCGATCCAGAGCGGATTGCGGATTGGCGCCCAGTCCCAGGACCTGCACCGTACTGTCTTGGCGATACGCAGAGGCATCTATCCTGGAAGTCGCTGGGCCTGCTCCTGATGATGTGGCCCCGCCCCCTGACTGCCCTGCATCCCCAAATCCCAGAATCTGCACAGTAATGACCGAAGGCAGATTCTGACGAGCCTGTGCACGAGCGCGGTTGACCGTATCCTGCGCCGCCGATGCGGCCGACGAGGCTGTCGCGCTGGCGTTACTCAAGGCGCCTGTGTTGACGGTCGCCACCACCGGAATTCCCTTGGACTCGCCCTGTACCTGAATATTGTCTGCATTGACCACACGCAAGGCGGCAATATTGATGTCGCCCGACACGCGAATCCCTGCCTCGCCCGCGTCCACCGTTCCCAATGGCGCAATCAGATCGATATAACCTGGCGGGACCTCGGGAACCGGGTTCAAGGTAGCGATACCCGCACCGGTATTCGGTGTTGATGGTGACAAGGCCACATTGCCAAACAGATCGTAAACACGACGCTGCGGTGTGTAGACCACCGTGGTCTTGCTGCCCCGACCCGCGTTAATGTCCCCTGCTGCCGACCAGGCCAGAATATTGCCGCCAAAGGTCGTAAAGACCCGGCTCTGTCCCATCAGAATGTCGCTTTGCGAGAAGAAATTGATGTCCCCTTCCCCTTGCGTGATCACACCCGATCCCGGTCCAGGGTTAAAACCACCATCAATCCCCACCAGGGCACGCCCGCCGGGAGTCAGAATGCTGATGTCACCACCAAAGTTGGTGTGAATACCCGCATCCAGCACGTCGTAGAACGACACGTTGTAACCCGGACTGCCCAAGGCCTCCCACTCGGCCTTGGTGATGTAATCCAGCTTGGGATTAGGCCGGCTCTTGCCCGCCGTGTTGTTCACGTAATCCGCGTCGTAATACAGCGCACTGCTGTACATCGTCAAATCACCCGTGTAGCTCAAGGCCTTGCCTTGAGCATCCTGTTCGGGGAACAAGGTGGCAATCGCTTCACGACCCCGCAAATAGCTGCCTGCGCGCTTGCTGTCACTATCGTTGTACTCACGGCCCGATGCCTTCAGCTCTGCGTAGTACACATTGCGCAGATAGCTGCGTTGCTGCTCGGGCGGCAAGGCCTCGAAGAAGCTGCGGGCGTCCATGCTGGCCGCATCAAAATGCAGGCCCAGGCCGTTCTTGTCGCCAAAGCGGGTGCTCAACCAGTTGACCAGATGCAGCTGGCTCTCCAGCTTGTACTCGCGCGCCAAGGGACGACTGGAGGCATTGCGGCCTTCAGCCCTGGCCTGATCGCGTACCTGGTCCAGCTCTCCCTGCTTCTCCTGCAAGAAGGCTTGTGCGCCGGATTCGTCACCTGTGTAGCCAAACTCGCGTTGCAGCCATTGCCCCAGCGTCAGGCCACCGCTGTAGATATACAGCGCCTTGCCCTGTTGATCTGCAAACGGCAGTTCCAGATCAGCCTGATTCTCGGGGTTCAGATAGCGCGCCGCAAAGTCGTTCCAATGTGCTCCTTCGCCCATTCCGGCCGAGACCGAAATACTGGCGCCGCCACCACGACTATCGGACAAGGCACTGCTCAAGGGCCCCAGACTCTTGATCTCGCCCTTGTCAGCCAGATACACATGACGCCCGGCCGACACGTCCAGCAAACCTGGCCCCAAGATGTAGAAGCTGCTGTTACGCACGTCCCGACCCGCTTCAACAATGGAAATATCGTCTGCCCAGGCATGGGTAATCAAATTACCGCGTGTCGTCGCAGTGGCACTCTTGGCCCCTGCCACCGCATCTTTCTGCCCCAGGCGTGTGCCCGAGTCGGTAATGTCACGCCCGGCCCGAATCGCCACAGGAACCGAGCCTTCCATACGTGAGCCCTGCGAGCCTGGAGGGTACCCCAACAACACTTCCTGACCGACGCGCAAGCCAACAATGTCGCCGTTGACAGCGTAGTAACGAGCAGGCTGACGTTGAGCTGCGGCAGTACCGATATTGACCGGCGTACCAAACACAAACAAGGAACCTGTATTTTGACGGCCTCCGTACAGCGAAGTGACCGCCTTGCTGCTGACGGTGAACCAGTCGTTGAGCTTGACGGCCTCGCCATCCACGTTATGAATAATGCGAGGGTTATAGCCGTACTCGCCGCCCCCTGTCTGCGATAGCAAGCCTACAAAGGCAGGACGGAAAGGGCTGGACATGGCCGCTGCGTCTGCCGCCGAGGCCGAGAAAACATAGCCGGCCGCCTGAATGGAGCCCCCCGCCAGGAACTGCAGTTCACCACGCCCTGTTGCGTTGACAAACTGCTCGCCCATTGGCGAAGGGGCCAGTACCGTACCAAAGCCATAACGCAATATCGAATTGCTGGATACAGTGGCATCGCTGGCACTGGCTCCATACTGAATATTGCCGTTGGCGGCCGCCGCACGCAGGATAGAAGGATAAAAATGACCATCTGCGTTATGAGACTGGTTGCGGCCTGGGTCGCCCCAACGCGTATCTTCATACGCATTGCGCTCATCCCAGGACGTGGTGGGCGTCAGGTTGCCCCCCACGCTCAACAAATCAATCGCCGTCGCCGGTGTCCACAAGGAGAACCAGGACCAGCCATTGCCGTCATAGTGCTGGCCATCTACGGAGAAAGGCGTTGAGCTTAAAGACAAGGTACGCCCTGGGTCTACCGTACTGCCCAGCACCAGATCGCCCCGCGTTTGCATGCGTACTGCGGAATCACCCAAGACCAGAATCGGACCACCGGTTGCGGCCCCTCCGCCGCTGGCATAAATATTGCCAGGACGCGTATCCATTTGATCTGTTCCACCAAAGCCCAGCTTTACCCCACCAACCGCGCCGGCATCCAGAGCAATGGCTCCTCGCAAATTCACCAAAGTGCTGTTCAGATCATGCTCGTTCAAGCGCACATCGGGGTTCGGGTTCAGTGTGCCGCCCAGGCGCAGGACCAGATCCCCGCCACCTGTCTGTACCAGTTCGCCCCCCGGGGTGATTCGGCCTGTGCTGCCCACCACCAGATGCAAGCCCTGGCTGCGCGGCGTATGCGTCTGCTGATTCCAGCTGCTGCGAATACCGCGCTGGTTCAACATGCCGGCATCCGCCCCGGCCTCCACGGTCAAATTGCCACCACCCAAAGTACCCACTCCGGTAAAGCCGGCCAGGAAAGGATCATTGGCAAACAACCAGGTGTCGTACTCGCTATACCCGCCATTTGCGGTACCCGCCACATATGTCCCGAAGTTGACCCACCAGGCACTGGGAGTCCCTTCCGAGGCTGACACTGCACTACCCGTTCCCTGGCGCCACAACCAGTTACCCACTGCCGTAGAAGCAATCTGCTGACGCGTGTTGTAGAAGGTGTAGCTCAGATCATTCTTGCCGTCGTTATTGCCGACCAGATCCCCCTTCACACTGCCTTGAGCACGCAGCAACACATTGCCGCCCTTTTCGGGATACCAGGCCTGGTACAGGCTGTCCGCACCACCGTCGACCAGCGACTCGAAACGCTTGCCTTCCGCACGCAAGATCGTGCCATCGAACAACTTGCCACGCGCCTGGTTATAGGCCGCCCCCATCGATGCCGACGGCGTGCCCGCGGTGTAGACCCCATACAGCGAATTCATCTCGATGTCGCCACCAGACACCAGATCCAGGTCACCCACGCCCGTACGCAGGACACTGAACAGTTGCTCACGGGCGGGCTGTTTCACGTCTTGCATCTCGGGCGGTGTAGCGGGCGAGAGCTCGGCGGCCATATCGCCCATGCCAAAAATATTCAGTTCAGTGACATCGGCGCCGATAATGCCGTACGCTTGCAGCTCTTCGATCTGAGCCTGTGTCACCTGCTCACCAGAGACAGGCACAAAGCTCAACCAATAGCCCCCCGCCAGCAATTCAATCAGCTCTTCAAAGCGGCTGACCTCTCCCCAGCCATACACCGCTGGTTTACCCGTTCCTGGAATTTCGATTGATTTCACGCCAAGGCCAAAGTGCGTATCCGCCAGCATCAAGCGACGCTCGGTATCAATCAACGTCAAGCGATTATCCGCTGCCGAGGTATCCGCCCCGGCAACCAGACGCAAATCCCAGGACTGCGAGCCAGCGGCCAACATGGGGGCCAGAGCCAGCATACGACCTTGCGTGTCATCCCCATCTCGAGGACGAAGATCGACCATCACGGCCCCGCCCGGCAATACCACGTCCGTCTCGGAAGGCACCAGCGCCCCTTTCTTCAAGGCAACCTGCTGGTTCAATTTCATGAGCACCGGCAAGGGCACGCCTTTGGGCCACAGAGTAGCCGCCATTTGCGCATCCTCCGGCAAACGGAAGCCCGCGGCCAACTGCATATTGGCTTGTAGTGTCACAGCCTCTTTCAAGACCGTGCCAGCGGCATAAACCACTTGCCCGGACGCATCCAGCACGGCCGCTGACAGCACCGTTCCTGCCTGCAAGGACAGGCCTTGCGCCAGACTCATCAGGCTGGGGATTACGGTGCCGCGTGGCAAGCTCATGCCCTCCACGGGCAGATCATAGTTAACGGTGCGACCGGCCGCGAACTGGGTCCCCACGTCCAGCGTGGCCATGCCGCCATGGGGGATGATGAGATCACCGCCAAAAGGCATACGACCTGCGGGCAGAACCCAGCCACCATCATCAGCCGTGACACCCAGCACGGAGGTATTGAAGCCATCCGTCAAACTGCCAAAAATCGTCAGATCTCCAGCGGCGCGCAATACCAGGGCTCCGGCCTCGCCCGAGCCATATACCGAGCTTTTCTGAGCATGAGGATTGACGCTGGCATAGCGGTAGCCCGACAGATCAATATCCCCATCCACATGCAGATCACCATTTGGATTCGTGACGGCATTGCTGACAATCTCCACACCAGGGCGCAGGTGGAATTGATCACCATAAGCACGCAGCCCGGCCAGCTTGCCTTGCATCAAGGCCTGATTCGCCAGAGCCTTGTTGATGAAGGTTTCACTATCCAGATGCTTCTGACGCAAATAGTCCTGATCGATACGCTGGTAGCTGCGACCATCTACCGTTTCATCGAGGCCGAGCTGCGCATCGTCGTATTGCTGGAAAGCATTGACGGCAATCGACCTGGCCCCGGTAATGTTGAGTGCACCGCGTGCATCAATATCGACATCGTTGCCCGTCGCGCCACCCAGGCGCGGTGCGTTCAGAGCGACAGTGCCGTAATTCGCATGGGAACCAGTCACACTCAGATTCATGCGCATGCCATCGGCCAGAACCAGACGACCCTGGCCCGAATCAATTTCAATGACAGCCCGGTTAGGTGCTTCAATCACTTGGCCGTAACTGTCCCGACGCAGCACACTGGCACTGGCATCCAGCACGGCGCTGCCAGTCAGGGTCACCCCTCGCTTGGCAGCCAGGCGAATGCTGCCCGCCTGCTCACCGCTGGCATCAATGGTGCCGTTGACCGTCAGGCTGCCATTGTCCACGGAGACATTGATTTCACGCGCTTTAAGCTCGTTGCCAATGAGCAGATCCCCCTGGCGCAGTTGGAAGCTGCGACCACCCCACACCGATCCTTCATTCAGACGGGCGTTAAGTCCCGCAAAGTCCGCAATCTGCTGTCCACGCAGCTCAATAAAGCCGGAGGCAAAAGGCACCAAGGTACCGCCCGCATCGTAATGCCCTGTTCCAGCTCCCGACATACGGCCACGCAAGTCCACCAAGCCGTTCAAGGCCAGGGCCGTCAGTTTGCCTGCACGATTGTGCTGGGCCGATACATCAATCAGGGATTCCGCCGCTTGGGTCACATTGCCGCCGCGACTCTCCAGCACAACCTCGCCACCCCAGCTGTACTTGTTCACATCAAAGAAGCCGATCGGACGCCCTGCCAGATCCAGTTGCGCACCCTCTTGCAGAACCACATCGTCCTGAGCAGACAGCTTCAGCTTGCCGCTAGGCAGCAAGGCCGCACTGTCCCAGACCAGGGACCTGGCAGCATCCAGGCTCAACTCGGCTCCCAAGGCGTGCACTGCTGTGGCCAGATCAGGCTGCACCGTGCTGCTCCCCTGCGGACGAGTCACCGCAATGTTGCCACCTGCACGGATGTTGTTGACCGAACCGGCCTGTCCGGTAAACAAGGGGGTGCTGATGTTCAGATTGCCGCCCTGATAGGTCCAGCCATTGCTGGCTGCATCCCAGGCACCACGACTGTGGTATACGGACAAGCTGCCCTTGTGATTGGCTGTGATGCGCTCGGAGGCATTCAGGTTCACGCTGCTAAAGCCCAAGGCCAGACGGTCGTGCATGCCCACGGTATCGGGCTGGCTTTTCGGGCCGTAACCAAACTCAATCTGCTGAGCATCAAATACCAGACGGCCATTCCCCGTGCCCGCGCCGCCTTCCACGATGCTGCCCGCCGGTGTCGTGGCTCCGTTCCAGACCAGAATTCCGGTTTCGATACGTGCTTCACTATTTGCGTCGCCATAGCCATAAATGGCAGCTGCGCTTAACACCAGGCGCTCCAGTGCCGACTTGCCTGTCACCGGGTCCAGCGTGCTCAAATTGACATCACCATAGAAGTTGACGGAGTCACGCGCCGTCAACACCAGGTTCTCCAATGCAGGCGCCCCCATCTGGGTATCGCCGCGCAACAAGCGCTCCAGCACACGTTGATTCAGCGTCAGACCGGAGGGCAAGATACCCGCAGCAGACGCGTCGGACAGGGCCTGCGCTCCGCCCACATTGATGCCACCCATAGCCAACACCAGATTGCGTGTGCCATAGCGCACCGACTCATCCAGCTCAAAGGTTTTATTGGTGGCAGCAGTAATCGTGCCTTCAGAATACAAACGGGTTTCACCCGAACAGCTGCTACCGACGGCACAAGTCCCAATATGCAGAAAGCCCGCCCCTACCGTGCCCCAACTATCGTCGTTGCTGGGTGCTGTGACATCCAGCCAGCCATTGCTCAAGGCCAGAACCCCTTTCTGACCGGGTTGCAGCACATAGCCCTCGCTGGAGTCCCAGGGCGCGGCGCCTTTGCCCAAGGTGTTGATCGTGGCGCCCTGCTCAACTGTCAGGCCCTTTTCACGATTACCCACCACCAGAAATACCTGGGCGGCTTCCAGCACGGCGCCGCCGCGAATATAGATTTCATCTGTGCGCGTGTTGCCCAGACTGACACGCCAGGCATCGCGGGTCGAACCATAACCTTGCAAGGCAAACGTGGACGTAGGTGAACCCCCGATACTGATGCCTGCCGCCCCCAGGCGATTGAGCACACCGGACTCTACCGACATACCATCAAAGCCTGCGGTCGGCGCTGCCCCATCAGCCAGCACTTCAATGCGCTGACCAGTCAGCACCACATTGCCCCCACGGCCATTCGGGGCCGGTTCAAACTTGGCAACACCGGACGCCACCTGCAAACGGTTCGCCTCCAGCTGCAGTTGGCGGGCATCCCGCTCCAGTTGAGGGCGCGGGACGCTATCGCGCATGGCCCAGTCCAGCCCAAACTGCGAGTAAGACGTTTCGTTGTACTGGGAATACTGGCGCAGAGTGTCTGCCGAGGTCAGCACCACGCGCGAGGGCATGGCATCCATGACATGGGTATTGGCGATCCCCAAACGGGCGGCCACATTGTAGGAACCATTACGCAGGGCAATGGTGCCACCCATAGCCGCACTGGCACTACCCGAACCACTGATTTCAACGCGGTAAGCACCAGGCAACAAGGCGTAGGTAGAGGGCAGCAAGGTATACGTCCCTGCGGCCAGGCCCGGTACGCCCTCTCCGATATGAATCTGGCGTCCCACCATAGGATCGCCTGCACCATTGTCGGCCGCCAATGGCGCCACCACTTGCTGTACACCTGGCACGACGGCATAGACCGGGTTGCCAGCAAGCTCGGGCAGCATGAAGCCGTTATTGGTGCTCTGAATCAGGGGGTGCAGACGGGCATCCGTAGAACCACCCCGCCCAGGCAGGAAACCTGCTCCTGTCAGTTCCCCACCACCCGACAGATCCAGCAAGGCACCTTCTTGCACGTCCACGCTGGTGGCTTTCAGGCTGAGATTACCCAGCAGACCGCCCAGGCCCACATAAGGCGCATCGCTACCTGCATAGTTATAGGTCAGCCCATCCACCGTCCCGCCGTAGGGCATGATCAAACCCGCGGCACTGACCGAGGTAATGCTGCCAGGGCGCATCACCATGGAGGTTGGGGCTTGCGAGGCACCACCTACGCCCACGCCCAATTCCAACTGCCCCAAGGGAGCCAGCAACACACCGCCCTGATCAATATTGCCCGACATCAGGCGCAAGACACCCAAGGCAGAATAAGGCTGGGCGACAGGGCCACTGCCAATGCGCTCGATACGCAAGCTGCGCTGCGGGTCATACTGTGTCAGCGGGTTATTCCACTGATCGCGCTGGATATAACGACCCGAAATCACCTCCGCCGTCACGCCAGTTCCCGGATAAATGCGACCAGCCGCCAGCATCAGATCCCCTTCGGTCAGCAGCTGTGTACGATCACCGACCGTATGCTTCAAGAAACGAAGATCGTTCTGCGCGCGCAGATCCACCGTATCAAAACCGGCACGCGATACCTCGGCCTTGCCACTTTGCAAGGACCGGCCCAACGCACCGAAGGCGATCTGGTTGGCTATGTCCAGCACATTGGCATCGATACGCAGATAGGAGTCTGGCAACAGCTCGGGCAATCGGCCTTCATTACTGTTCAGAGCCTGAATCAGCGGAGTCACATACTTGTCGCGGGTGGGATGCGTTGCCCCTGCCAAACGGACATGAGGCGCGGCCAGCTTGACCGTAGCACCAGGCATAGAGCCAGGGGCCAAGGCAATCTTGGGGGTGGCCAGATGCAGGCTTTGGCCCATCTGCAAATCCACACCGTTTTCAATCGACAAAATGCCGTTGGACAGCAGGGCCAGATTATCAAAGCCCCCCGCCTGAATGCGGTCCACACCCACACGAGCATGGCCGTAGACCAGACCCGCATCAGCACGACCAGCTTGCAGATCAAGCGGCAGATTCTCCAGTTGCTGCTCTTGCACCAAGGTCATTTCGCGGTGTGCCAACACGCGATCACCCGGCCCACCTGACATTTCATAGTTCGGCGACTCCAGGGCGACCGACAACGTTCCGCCCGCCGCATTGACACCACCGGCCCAGGCCTGCATATCGCCATCCAGATAGAGCCCGTTGAAGCTGGCCAGATGAATCACACCGCCATTGGAAGCAATAGTTTGCGCGCCCTGACCAGGCATGTCCAAAGTCGCTGCGGCTCCGGATGCCAGCAGGCGCGCGCCTTCGCGCACAATGACAAAGCTGTCGATAGCCTTGACCTGCGTTGCAGCCTGCTGGTACTTGCTGCCAATTTCGATACGGCCACCATTGAGCACTTTGCCGTAGCGTTGACCCTGGGCATCGACAGCCGTCATGGCTTTGCCCGACACATCCAGCACGGCATTGCTGCCCAACCAGATCGAACCGTCGTGTCCTTTGAGGTGGCGCACGTCCTCGCTACCAGCACTCAGACCATAGATACCGATCTTGCCGCCCGAGGCTCGCAAGGAGCCATCCACCGTAATCTGACCGCTGCCTTGCAAGACAATATTGCGACCATCATCTACGCTAATCTGCGCCGCCTTGCCCACGGACAAGGTGGGGCCACTGGGGTCCACATCTTGCTGCTTGTACTCAAAACCTGCCGTCAAGCTCAGATCGGCACCGCCGCGCTGGCTGATCGAGCCTTTTTCGGGCGATTCGCTGAACTCGGGTGGCAACCACAGGGAGGCAACCTGATTCAGATCCCCACCATTGGCCAGTTGACGTGCAGCGGGCAGATCCAGCTGCATGACGGGCATGTTCAGCGCCAGATTGGCCCCTTCTGCCACGGCCACGCCGTAGCCGCCTATCACGTCGTAATTCGCAAACCCTTTCTGAAACAGGCTGCTGTCCAAATGCAGCATGGACCCCACGGCCACATCCTGCGTCAAGCGCGTTCCGGCACGCAGCAAGGTGCCTGCGCTATAGCTCAGATCGGCATGAGCGACCGTGCCAGCCTTGTACACACCGGGTGATGGCGCAATGGCGATGCCATCAGGCAGGATATCGGCCGGCACCACATAGTTGGTCGGGAAGCTGGCAGGATTCATGATCTCCATGATCACCGTTCCCGCTGGCAAGGTTGGCGCCACACTCCAGCTATAACCGTCTACCCGCAACTGCTGGCCATTGGACAGCCAAACCGAATAACTGGAGTTCTCGTTGCTTGGCTTGGGCAAGGTCCAGGGGGTCGTCAAATGAATCCAGCTGGACTGATTGGCCTGCTCAACCTTGGGCGCCCCACCAATCACCTCGCCAGCAGCGGCATGGGTACGCGTGTAGTGGAAATCCACCGGCAAAATCGCACCAGCAGCAATGGTAAAGGCCTCGGTCGTCAGCAAATCGGCCAGAGAGCTTTGACCCGCTTGCAGGACACCATCACTGCCCTGCACCGTGCCACCCAACACGACAGTCTCCCCGGTCTGCAAGCGCAAGGTGCCACCACCAGCCACACCATGACCACGGATTTCACCTTCGAAGACCAGTCGTCCACCTATGCCGGATACGCCGGACATATACGCATCAGCGGCCAGAGTTATATTGCCACCCTTGCCACCTAGCACCGAGCCATCGGCCATATAGGCCGCCGCCGAGGAGACGTCCAGCAGCGCGTGTTCGGCCACAGTCACATCACCGCTGCTGCGCAAAATGATTTCACCACCATTACGCCACGGCAGATAGCGCATCGCGCGGCTATCCAGCTCCTGATTGCTCCAGAAGCCTCTGGTATCCAGGGTGACACCTGAGTCAATTCGTGTGGCAGCGATAGCGCCGGCTGCCACATCGGCAATCTTGCTGGATTGCCAGCCCAAACTGGCGCTGGTCCATTTATCCACCAGATCACCCAGCACAATACGCCCACCGCGTGCCGTCAGGTCAGCCTTCACATCGACTTGATTGGCATGCAGCGCGATCTCGCCCCCCAGAGCAAGCTCCAGCGCGTCATTGACTTCCACACTTTGGCTGGCATAGGCACGTAGAGCCCCCAGACCCATTTGCGTCAACCAATCGGAATCCAGGCTGATGCGAGAAGGGCCGGACGTCGCGTCGGACTGCTCACCCCCCTCTTGCGCCTGAGCCTTGCCAATCACAATCTGCTCAACCACTGCACTGGGGCTATAGCGCAGATTCTGCGTGTCCTTGTCATAAACCGGTGTCCAACCGCCCAGAATCAGCTCGGCCCGACGCGCTACAGCCGTTTGTGACTGCTGATAGCCATCCAGCTTGGGAGCCGGTGCCTGAATCTGGCGCGGGCCCTGGTAAACCTCGGATTCGATATGCCCTTGCAGGTCCGCCGCCTTGGTCGAAATAACCAGGCGGCCCGCATCACGTCCTACCGTATAGCCTTCTTCGTAACGCTGGGTAGGAGCCAGAATCGGGTTATAGAAGCTGCGGGTTTGACCCCAGCGCGCGCTGGTCTGCTCGTAACCTTTGTACAAGCCGGTGTAGAGCAAATCGCCCGGTGCACTATCGACCGTGTATAGACGGCCATCCACACCCCGCAGCCAGCTTTGGCGCAGATAACCGCTTTGTACATCCAGCGTGCCGCCCGACAAGTTGATCAAGGAGCCGGGACGCGTCACCACGCTGGCACCGCTGAACTGCACGGTGCCGCCCTGGGCGGCCCACTCGCCAATACTATGGCTGGCGACGCCCAGATAACCACCCACTTCCAGTAGCCCGCCCGCGGTGTACCAACGGTCCTTTTCATAGCCATTGGTGCCAGCAGGAACAAACACCAGGTTGCGGCGATCCAGCCAGACATCGCTGCTGCGCAGATTGTCGCCCTCGCGGTTGACCGGAGCGTCGCGCTGCTCATTACCCTGAATGTTGATCATCAGGTTGTTGGCTTCCATCGCCACGCGAACACCCACATGGCCGGACACATCAATCACGGCGTCCTGACGTACCTCGCTGTTCCTGGCCGCGTCCACAAAGACCTGACCACCCGTCGCCAGCGTCAGGCTGTCGGCGTCGAAAACCACATCGCCACCGCTGGCAATCTGTACCAGCGACTGATCACGGCGATGACGCAGGCCGTCGCCTTCCTTGTCCGATTCCTTGATCAAGGCTTCGCGTTGTACATCCAGGGCGGTGGCGGCGCTTTCGTCCAGTACAATCGCTGTGACGCTATCCTTGCCCAAGGTCACGCTGGATTGAGCATCCGTCTTGTTGTTCTGCAGATGAATCGTGCCTCGGTTGTGAACCGAGGTGCTGGCCACCAGCACGCCGTCCTGGCTGATCGTGCGCCCGGCCAAGGTGATGTCGCCCGTTGCGGCTTGAATCACGCCCGTATTGCGAACCAGGCCCGCCTTGTCGGATGCCCCTGCCTGAGCTACCACCGTGTTGCCACGGGTGGTGGAATTGACGTTTTCCTCTGTCCCCATCCCCTTGCGGATGATGAAGTTCTCGCCAGCGGCCAAGGCAGCCTGCCCGCCCGGGGTCGAGATACTGCCTGCATTGTGCACTTCCTGCCCCAGCAAGAGCACATAGCCCCCGCCCTGGTTCACGGTCTCGGACGCATGTGTGCCGATACGTGCACCGGCGTGTATCTCGATCTTGCCTTGCGCATTAGTGAAGGACGCCGTGTTGGCGTCCTTGCCATACAAACCTTCCTTGAATTGCTGGTCCGTGATCTTGGCGGCGGCTGTCACCAGATTGCGCACGTTCACTTGAGACGTGCCGCTGAACACCACCCCGTTCTGGTTCACCACCATCACGGTGCCATCGCCCTTGATGGCGCCTTGAATCTGGCTCGGGGCAGTATCCGCTCCCACAACACGGTTCAACACCGCATCGGACGCTTTTTGCTGGAACTGCACCGTGGTGTTGCGGCCCACGTTAAAGCTTTCCCAATTCAGTACGGCTTTGCTTTCGGTCTGCTTGATGGCAACGGTGTGCTGACCATTGTCTTGTGTGTGCACCGGACGCTCTGCGCCGGTCCAGACGTGCAGATTGCCTGCAGCATCACGATCCCACACCCCGCCTTGCACATAACCGTCCGGCACACCGGCTTCTTTGGCAGCGGCCTCGCGCGCAGCTTTTTGTGCAGCTTGCTGAGCAGCAATCGCACTGGCGGTACGACCCAGGTTCTCGACCGAACGGGCCAATTGCTGACGTGCTTCGGCATGTTGACGTGCCGCCGAATTCAGCACGCCACTGCTGGGGTCCACCATCCCCCCTTGTGCGCCCGAAACATTGCGCTCTACCGCGCCGCGAGCCGCAAACCAGGCTCCGGACACCGGCTGACTCTGAGCATAGACCTGCCCCCCCAAACCACCGCTTACCAGCAAAGCGGCTATCGCGCGGGCAAGCGGCGTAAGACGATTCCGGGACGTGTCGCGAGAAGCTCTATCGACAGGGTTTCTAGGATCAGATGACTTGGAAGACAAACTGCGTAGGCGTGGCGACATTGCTTGAGTTTCCCGGCTTAAGACTGGAGGGATTTCGTATCCATATCTACAAGACTGGTTCTGGCGAGAAATCAATCATGCCTATTCTGTTACTTTATGTAACTAAGCCTGCCTTACCAGAGCAATACCACCCGCCAACTCTTGCACCCGTATGCCGGACATGGCGCGCAGCATATCCAGGGCCAAATCCATATCGCTGATGGACAAGCTCAAGTACACCGGGCGGCTCTTCAAACTATCGTTGTAAATCACGATTTTTCCGGGCCGATAGCGGTTCAATTCTTCCACTACATCGGCCAGAGGCTGACCTTCAAAAGCCAGATAACCACGTCGCCAGGAACTGACCTGGTCCAGGTTAGGGCGCTGCACCGCGTGGATACGCTCATAGTCGTAAACCGTTTGCTGGCCCGCCTGCAAAGTGACGGTTTGATTCGCCTGTACCTGGACCACCCCTTGCAGGCACGTCACCGTTACGTTCTTCCCCGTGTAGCGCACGTTGAACTGCGCCTGTTGCGCTTGCATGCGCCCTGGCCCAGCCTGGACGTGGAGGTGACTGGCCGCTCCATCCAGCACCCGGATTTCGACTTCACCTTCAACAAGCTCAATACCTGCTCCCTGGGCGGTATCACGGCGGTTGATGCAAGTTTGCGTGTTCATCTGAATGGCAACGGCCTGTCCCAGTTGAATCTCGCGCTGCTCGCCCACCCCTGTTCGAAAATCCGATGTCAATTCCGTGAACGATGGCCACAAGCCCCAGGGCGGATGTACCACTCCCACCACCGCCAGGGCCGAGGCTGCAAAAGCTCCCCCCATGAAGGCGCGCCGGGCCGTAAATACGGGTGAGGCAGCGGGAGCTTTCCATTCCGGCAACAAGTCTCTGGCGGCCTGCAAACCCGGCGTTACCGTGTCCATCGTTACCGTCAGCTCCTGCCAGGCCACGCGATGTTCGGGACTTTGCTCCAGCCATTGCTGAAAGCTCTGCGCATCGGACTGCCGGGCACTGCCCGAATGCAGCCGCACCCACCATTGATTGGCTTGAGTACGCACGGCGTCAGACGGGGAGAAGGAAGAAGGACTCATGGGGCAAAACTTAAGCGTCGGTAAGGCTGTCGGAGACGCTGACACCCACAGCATCATTGAATTGTTCCGCGCAACGCAGACGCAGATAGTCCAGCGCGCGCATCATTTCCTTGTTCACCAGGGAAACCGAAATATTGTACTGTTTGGCGATCTGGGCATAGGTCAGACCATCTACCCGCGAAGCCATCAAAATCGTGCGCTGACGAATAGGCATGTCCTGCAGCACAGCCAGCAATTGCGCCGTCGTGATGCGCGCCCAGGCACAACGCTGGGTATCGTAGGTGTCATCGGCAATATGGCTCAAGGCGTCCAGATCCATGGCAGTCAGCAAGCTGTTGCGCTGTTTGTAGGAATCAATGGCGATATGGGTGGCCATGCGCAGCAAGTAGGCTTCGTCATTGTTCACCGATACTCCATTGCCTACCCCCCCTATCCGTATCCAGGTTTCCTGCAAGGCATCCGCCGCATCTTCACGCGAACCTATCGTGCGCTCCAGCCGCCGACGCAAATGCGTGTAACGGGCGATCAGACTTTGGCGCAAACGACTACGCAGAGCTTCGGACATGATTTACTTCCCGGCCTGCACAGGGCAGTCGTCACGCACATGGCCCGAAACGGGGGCCAGCAACAGGACCAAGGGTTGCGGCAGACTGGCATCCGGGGCCACGCCCATTGCCAGTGAGTCCAGCACCTGACTGATCGCCTGATCGCGGCTGGCCTGCCCGGTCGAGCCCAACAGGTGCACGCGTTCCACCTGCCCCTGCGGGTTCAGCCACAACTGCATGGCCAGCCGGTACGCGCCGGGACGGGTCTGGGGTGATCGGCACAAGGCATTACGCACGGTCTGCTGGACTCGGGTGACATAGGCACTGTAATCATGGGCACCATCACGCACGCCCGAGATGTGATTCAGATTCAAGGGGCGCTGGCCGGTGGCCACTTTGCCCGGCCTGCTATCGGGCAAGCGGATCACAATCGAGCGGTTATCCACGTAATAGGCTTGCAAGCCCGAACCATGCAGCAAGGAGGACAAGGCTTGCTTGCGCGTCATTTCGCCGCGCACGGCTGGCATGGGTCGCTGCGGATCGGCACCGTCCAGCAGCACAGAGAGATCAGAACGTTGACCATACGCTTTCAAGGCCTGAGCCAAAGGCTGAGCCTGAATGTCGAAAGACAAACGTTCGGAAGAATTTAGCAGGGTGTCAGCATCAGACCGGGCAACTGCGAGACTTGCACAGGCAAATAACAAGAAAGCGCCGAGTAACACCGCCACACTGATCGCCACCTGAGTCATGGTCATGCGCACGTTAATAGGTCTAGCCGCGGCGTCGGACAGTGAAACGAAAAGGGGTGAGGCGAGGCGATTGTAGAAGTCCCCAATGACAACATAGTGACAGTTCCCGCCCGCTTTACGTGCCAAGCCACCTTAGCGCAGCACCAGCCAGGGCGTAGCGCCCTGCAGGTGTTCACGCATCTGTTCCAGGCTGCGCTCCCGCGCCTGAGCATCCTGGCGGTACAGATGAATCAAGGAAATCAGCGGCGAGCGGGTATCAATCAAATATTGATTCGCCCCGTTCAAGGCGGGCACACACAGCACAGGCCGGTCGGCCAACAAGCGCCAGCGCAAGGTCAGGTCGCGCGTTTCTTTCAGGTTGAAATGCCAATGGCGCGAGACCTGCGCACGGCGTATCAAATTCTGGCTGACACCGACTGAATGCAGAGTCTGGTGGCTGGGGATCAGGTCTGGATGAGGCAAGCAGTGACGCAATAAATACGCGCACACTGCCGCCAGAGGGGAGGCATGGTAGATGGAGATGGAAGAAGTTTTGGCACTGAACCACGGCGTGGCTTCATGCTGCTTTTCCCAATGCGTACTGCTGATCCGCCACAATCGCATGCCATTCTCCTTCACCCGCCCTGCCCCTGGGCCTGCTGCCTGCAACATTTTGCCCGGTACAAACAGCCAGCATCACCCCCAAGGTTCAAGACTATGGGGTCTGCTGCAACAACTGACTCAACACCTTGCCATCCACGCTTACCGTATCGGCATCCAGCATGCCGGCCACATAGGCCTGCGTTGCTTCCTGCTGTCGCTGACGACGCAAGGCATCGCGTAGCGCCGGCTTCACTTCCTCCAGCGAACGCACGCTGGCCGGGCGCAGATCAGTCAATTGCAAAATATGCACACCATCGGCCTGCACAATCGGATCACTCAGCTGGCCCGGTTCCAGCTTGGCAACCGTGGCACGCATGGCAGGTACCAACTGGCTCATCGGTAAAAAGCCATTGTCGCCACCCCGCTCGGCACTGATTTTCTCGTCCGAATGCTCTTTGGCCAGCGCCGCAAAATCCGCCTTGCCTTCGCGCATTTGCTTGACCCAGGCATCGGCCCGTTTCTTCGCTTGCGCCAAAGCCTGTTCGTCCTTGTTCGGCACGCTTAAAAAAATCTGGCTCAAGCGATACATGGCCGGCAACTGGAACTGATCCTGATTGGCCTGATAAGCCGTTTGCAGATCCTGCTCGGACGGGTAATCCGCTGCAGGTTCAGACACGGATTGCAGATAGCTGCGCAGGATCACCTGATTCTGCGCTTCTTCAATGGCACTGCGTATCTCGGCCTTCTTGTCCCATTCCTGAGCCTTGGCCTGCTCTACCACGGCTTTCTCGGCCAGGCGGCTGCGTAGCCACTGCTCCAGCACCACGCGATCATTACGCATGGCTTCACGCTGGGCTGCGGGCAAAACCTGCAGGAACTGCTGTAGCTCGTCCTGGCTGACCACCACCTGTCCCAGCGTGGCGACCGCCGGCGTCGCAGCACTGCTTTTTGCCGTCGATGCCGGAGCGCTGCTTTGTTGCCCGGCAGCTTGCGGCTGCTGGGCTTGAGCATCGCCATTTTTCCCACAACCCACCAACAGGGCCGACAGGCTCAGAGCCAGCACACTTTGCAGCAGAAATTTGGGGTGTGTCATCGTGCACACCTGATTCAAGCTTGTGCCGCTTCAGTTTGTTCAGCGTCGACAGGCGCAGTAGTCTCTTGGGCTACTTCTGGCTGAACAGTAACCGCTTCACCCTTGTCGGCACTCTGGGCTTCATTATTCGCCGCCGCATGCTGACGCAAAAACAGCAGGAATTCCTGCAACAAGCGGTCCCACAATTCAGCGGTAGCTTGCAGGTAGCTTGGTGCAACGCCACCGGCCACGATAACGTCCATTTCCAGCACCAGAAACTCGCCTTGTACCGCTAGGCGAGCAAAACGCTTGCCAATATTCCAGGCCGATTCGATACCGGCAGGCATCTCACCTTGAACGCGCAAAGCGCAGCTCAAGGTGTAGTCCAGTGCCTGGTCCGCCTCATGCGCAGGATTACCTAGGCGCAACGCAAAACCAATGCCTTGCGAAGCCGACAAAAGCTGGCGATTACCAGCCTGCTCGGACTCGGTCACGCGATAGCCCATCTGTTGCAACAGCTCCTGCAATTGCTTCAAGGAGACGGATTGGATGGTTTGGGAGTCAGTCATACATATTCCTTGTGGGTATCAATCAATAAGGCTCAGGGCGCGACAGGCGGCTGTTCCGACGACGTGGCACCGGGCGTGTACAAGCCGTCGTAAAGCTTGTCGCCCAGCGCCTGAGCGTGTTCGTCAAACTTCACCCGTGCCGAACCGGCCAGCGGTTGTCGGATCTTGAGCAAATCGCCCGTGCTGAACTGTTCATACGCCGCCAGGATTTCTTTCCCGGCTGCATACAGTTCCTTGTTTTTTGCTGTACACAGCGCCAATTCCTCTTCGCGCTGAGCCAGACTGGAAGCCAAACTGGCACGTTGCGCTTCAGTGGCACGAGCTTGCACCTGCAAGGTTTCAAACTCGTTACGCGCACGGCCTAATTGCGATTGCGCAGCGGCCACTTGCTGACGCGCAGACGTCTTGATGCCCTCCTGCTCGTCTTGCAAGCTTTGCGCCTGCTTGCTGGCCTTGTCCAAACGGGCCTTGAGCTGTTCGACCTCCTTGCGGGCCGCATCACGTTCGGTTTCTGCGGCCGTCTTGGCGGCCGTCAGCTGCGCTTGCTGGCTTTGCAACTGCTGCAATTGCTGCGTGCTGGAGCGCAACTGCGTGCGCAGCCGCTCCTCCATATCCGATTTTTGTGCCATGACTGGGCCAGCCCATTGGCCCAAACCCGCCAGCAGCAGCGCGCCCAGCGTCATGAGAAAAGGCTTGCGCCCACTTGGCTGCACACACGGCTTCCAGGATGAGTTCAATATCTTCATGGCTTAGAACCTGGCGTTAAGTTCAAGCTGGATGATGTCGATAGACAGCGGTGCGCCATAGACTTCCTTGGAGCTGCTCCAGCGCAGATGGCCGGTTACGTTCTTCTCGAAGGCATAACCTGCACCCAGGAAGTAGCCACGTGCATTGGTGCCACCCAAGTGGAAGGAAGAATCGTTATAACCATCGGGCATGGCATCCGGTTCGATGTACTTGTAGCCCGCAAAAGCCAGCCAATCGCCCTTGTCCTTCAAGCCCAGGCTGCTGCCCAAGGTCGCTTGAACCATCCAGGCATTGCCGCCGCTTTCGATACCCGTCGGGTTACCGGAGGCATCGTAAGTACCGTTGGAGGCAATGTTGTACAGACCACCAGCACGATCCGCCATCTTGTTGCTGTCGTAAGCCAGGTTGCGCACGTAATTACCGGCCAAACGCAGGTTCAAGCCATTCATGACTTCGGTATCCCAGCGCATGTTCACGTCCAGCAAGTTGAACTTGGAGGCCAGGCCCACGTATTGCCATTCGTTCCAGTTCTTGGGATCTGCCGACCACTGACGGATGTCACGCAAGAGGAAGACGGTATTGCCCTTTTGCATGAAGGCCGGACGCGACCAGTCTGTGTCACACACATCGCTGGACGAGTACAAAGTACACGCGCTGGAGCGCTGGCCAGCGATATTGTCAAAGTGGTAGTACCCTACGCTGCCGCGCAGATTGTTGCGCTGGTTGATCTTCCATTCGGCACCGATCTGCGCACCCAGCAGCCATTTGTTTTCGCTGGAGCCTTCGGAGAGGCTGTTGCGATCCCATGGCGTGTTGGCGTATTCCAGCGCATAGGCACCCAGATTGCCAAAGACGGTCACTGGACGATCCGACATTGCGTGCTTGAAGGCGGCAGAAATCCCATCGACATTCAAGTCAGACGACCACAGCAGATCCGTGGAATCAAAGGGACTGGAGGCACGACCCGCCACAATGGTGGCCCAATCGGCAGGACGGTAAGACAAGTAGGCCTGATCCAGCCACAGGTGCTTCTTGCCCATGCCGTTGCCCAACGTATCGGAAGTGGACACCGGATTGTCATCGCTGCCCGTGGCCAGGCGGATACCGGCCTCCCAACGCTCGGACAGCGTCGCTTTCACACCCAGACGAGCACGGATACGCCACAGGTTGCGGCGATCCTGGCGACTGTTCAGATAAGGAATCTTCAAACCATAGGGCTTGTTTTCGACCACGGTAGGAATGGGGCCGTTGTCGTTCCACTTCGCAAAGTTGATCAACTCGTTACTGTTCGCGCCATCCATCAGGCGCGACTCGTTACGCACGCGTACATCGCCTTCAACCGTGATGCGCGACACCCAGTCCGGGAAGGTGTTGGGCTGGGCCCAGTTCTCGGCCTTGGCTTGCGACATCACTTCATTCTTCACTTCTTCGCGGATCTGCTCACGCACAGTCTCCGGGATGTACGTGACACGCACATCACCTGGCCGGGCCTGGGCGGCACCTGCTGCACCAATATCGGCTTTACGAGCCTGGGCCGCTTCCGCCTCGGCCTGAGCCACCAGGGCATCGGCCTGAGCCTGGGGCAAGACGCCTTGCTGCACCAGCAGACGAATCAGGTTAACGGTGGCGTTCTGGGATGGCGCCTGAGCCAGCACAGGGCCAGCGGTGCAGGTCAAGGCCAGCGCCACCGCGCAAGCCAGCCGACTAGGATGGGTTTTCATGAAAAGCGCACTCCAAATCATTCGGTCAAAAAAGGCAGACAATCAACTGGGCCTACGACCCGTTACCTGGGCTCGGATAGGCATGCTTACCGACGCCGGTGGCCGCTCGCTCAAGCGCCCGACTTCACGCAAGGCAGCTACCAAGGCCTCATCAATCTCGGTATCGCCCGAGGACTGCGCCAGGGCGACACGGGTAATGGACCCGTCTTCGGTCAACCACAACTGCACCTGAACGCGGTACACCAGGTTGCGGGTGCGGCTGTCCTCACGCAGGATTTTTTGCAGCGCATAGGCCAGGTACTGGCTGTAGGTGGCATTGCCTGCACGGCCACCGCCACTGCCGCCCATGCCTCGTCCCTGTCCGGCACTGATGTTGAAACTGTCAGTACCGGCCTGGGCGTCGCTGTCCATCTGCATCGGGTCTGACAAATCGTCCGATGGCGTAGGTGGCGCTTCATCCTGCGGTTGGGGCTCTTCAACCGGCGTAGGCTCGGGTTCAGGCTCCGGCTCGACCACTTCCTCTTCTTTGGGCTCTTCAGGCTCCGGTGGCGGCTCGGGTTCGGGCGGCGGAGGAGGCGGTGGCGGCAAAGGAATCAACATGGGCTCTTTGGGCACCTGGCGCTTGATCCCTGCCATGTCGTTGGCCCATTTCCAGACCCACCAGCCCAGCAGCGCCACCAGCACCACAACCAGCACCTTGATGGCCAGCCGACGCCAGCGTGCGCGTTGGTTGGCTTGCGGTTTGGATGAGTTTGGCAACATCGTTAGAACACCAATTAACTTACTGAGGTTTGCCGGTCACCAGACCGACCTGGGACAGTTCCAAGCGCCGCAACACATCCAGCACTTCCACCACTTTCTGGTACTGCACAATGCTGTCGCCGCGCACAATGACCGGGAAATCCGGGTTCAGGGCTTTCTCGGTACGCAAGCGGTCTTCCAGCTCGGGCAGGGTCACCGGATAGGCATCCAGAAACACCTGGCCCGCTTCGTTCACGGAGATGGCTTTGGTTTTGGGTTGAACCAGGGATACGGTGGAACTGGCCTTGGGCAAATTCACCTGAATGCCGGAAATTTGTGCGGTGGCGGTCAGGATGAACATGACCAGCACCACCATCAGCACATCAACCAGCGGGGTAATGTTGATGCCGTCAACGGCTGCGCCGTCATCATCGTCGTCTCGTAGGGCTGCCATGTCCGTTCCTTATGCCGAGCCAGCAGCCTGGGTATTGGCCAGATCAAGGTCAGCGCCTTGAGCCAATGCCGCCTCATGCTTGTCGTGTTTGGTTTTGCCAGGCGCGCTGTTCTGTCCATGAATTTCAGCCAGGCGAGTCACAAACTCGTCCACAAACACACGCATATCCGCACTGACGTCTTTATTGCGGCCAATCAGGCGGTTGTAGCCAAACAGGGCCGGAATCGCGACGAACAGACCCATGGCGGTCGCCAGCAAGGCAGCAGCCATACCGGGAGCAATTGCATTGATGTTCACATCACCCGCCATCGCGGTTCCCAGGAACACCACCATGATCCCCAGCACCGTGCCAAGCAGACCGATATAAGGGCCACCGGCAATCGCGTTGGACAAAATGCCCAGACGTGCACCCAGCGCCTGATTTTCTTGTGTACGAACACCGTCCATGGAAGCGCGGATGGCTTCGATGGTGTTGGGAGACAAGGCCTTCATGCCTTGGGCCTGACGGTTGTGCAGCTCTTTCACCCCCATGCGGTACAGGCGCCACAAAGAGGAATGAGCAAAGTTCTGTTCAGCCTTGGCGTCGGTCTGTACCGCATCCAGCTTGCCGCCGGACTCACCAAATGCAGCACGGAACTGACGGTTGGCTTCTTGCACACGGCCCACCTGACGGCTCTTGCGGTACATGATGACCCAGGACTGGAACATCATGAATACCAGCACGGCGATCACAATCCAGGCGTCCATCGGGACGGCTTTCAGCAGAAAGCCCAGAGCACCGAAACCGAAGCCGGACTGCTCTTCATCCGCACCGTACGCAATCAGGCGAGACTCGGCTCCTTGTGCCAGTGCATCGGCGTAAATCAGGGCAGCAGGTCGGGCAGTTTTGGACAAGCGCAGCTCGTCGATCGCGCCAACAAAGGGAGCATAGTTAGCGACTGGAGCGGCGACAGGCGCTGTGGCCTCGGCACCGGCAGAGGCAGTTGCACCGGGCGTGGCACCTTCAGCGCCAACTACTTCAGCCGCCACAGGAGCAGGCGCGGCCAGCGAAGTGCCAGGGACATCACCACCCAAAGCAGCAACCGTGTTCAGCGGTGGCAGGCTGGCATTCAGGGAAGCCGTGGCGCGGCCCTGGACGTACAGAATCACTTGGCTACCATCGGCTGTCACGGCCAGGTGCTGCCAGGTGCTGGGCGACAAGGGGGCACCGGCAGGACTGCGCTGGCCATTGATCTCAACAAAGGGCACGCCCTGGTCCAGACCGATCAGAAAGCTGTTGGCACCATCACGACGGGCATAGACCAATTGCTGGCCTTGGGGCTGATCTGCACGCACCCAGGCGCTGAACGAAAAAGCACCGGCTGCTGGCACGGCCAGGGAAGGACTGGCAGGCAGCATCAAGGGCGCTGTACCCACAAACTGGGCGGCACGTCCGGACACGCCGTCAATCACGCCCGCTGGGGCTGTTTGAGCGTGGTTGGTGTACGCCGTACTGTCACGCGAAGGTGCACCAGCGGCGCCATCAAAGTGGTAGACCAGGGTGTAGTTGGGATCGAAGGTAATCTGGCCGTTGGAAGCCACCGGGGCTTTCTCGTTGCCGTAGTACATCCAGATATCCTGCTTCTGGCTGGCCATCACCTCAGGAATATCCACCCAGATCAGCGCCATGCCCATCAAGGGGTCAAAGCTCTCGATCTGGTGGTTCAGCACGGTCTGATCATCACCGGACACAAAGCGCAGGTCCGAGCCATTTTCATTGGTGCCATCAAAGGAAAAATTGCCAGTATGCAGACGCACCAGCAAGGGGGTGCGGCCTACGTTTTCGCTGATGGCCGCGCCTTCAGGCGTAGTATCAACAGAGATTTGCTTGCGGTACTGCCAATCAGGCTGCCACCAGGCCTGCGCCACGGCGGGTAGCCAGCCCACCATCATGGCGAGCATCAAAAGAAGAAGGCGTTTCATGATCGAATTACTCCGGGAACAAAATCAGGCAGATTGTTCTGGCTAAGGGGGTCAGAAGGAGGCGCGCAGGCTGAAGTGCACACGCGGATCGTGTCGTTCGGTGTTGACGCCTTGCGTCAGGGGGTAGGCCCAGTCGGCATGCAGGGACAGCCAGTCAAACATTTGCAGACGCGTACCGATGCCCACACTGGCTAGATGAAAGCTGGACTCTTGCTCAGGCAGGGGATCACGCAAGCGCAAACGTGCAACGTCGCTGAAGGCGTAGAAGCGCCACTCGTTAACCGAGGGGCCAATCCAGCGGGCCAGCGAGGGGGTGCGCAGCTCAACGCTGGCCATCCAGCCATCGTCTGCACTGCGCTCAGCGGCCAGATAACCGCGCACGCTGGTCGCGCCACCGGCCGAAAACTGTTCGTTGGAAACCAGAGCACCTGAACCAATCTGAAAGCCCACTCGGCCATAGGCCTGCCAGTCTTTGGCAAAAGTTTCGGTGTGGTTCAGATCGCCCTTGAACACCATGAAACTGGGGCTGGCCATCCAGCGCTTGTAGTCGAACTCTTCCCACTCGCTGTTCAGGCCAAACAGGCTGCGGCTGGCGCCCGTCAAGGTCAGGCCGACACTGGTTTGCGAGTCTTCGGTATAGCGGTAGCCGTTGTAGGCCAACGTGAAGGGCAGATACGTCAGCGGCACGCGGTCACTGGTCTCACCAAAACGGGTTTGCTCTTCAAAATCCTTGTAGTCCATGCCAATCGAGGCGGTGTGATACCAGGAGCCGGACTGCGGAAAGGTGTAGGTGGCATGAATGCCGTAGGACTGGCCCTTGCCCAGCACATTGGTACCGCCAACAGTCGAGACATCGCTGTCAGACTTGTAGCCAGAGAACGCCAGGCTCCAGCGCGGGGACAAAGGCATGGTGTAGGCCGCCGACCAGACCTTGGCATCCTGCATGTCACGCGGAGCTGTGAAGTAGGTCAGGGAGAAGGTATGGCCGCTTTGCCAAAGATTGTCGTGGCCAAGGGTGACCATGCCGCGCAGCTTGCTGGTGTCAGCGCTGTAATCATTGTTCAAGCCCACACTGGCACTCCAGGGGCTTTTGTCGTCAACGCGCAAATCCACGTCCATGGTGCCGGGCACACGCCCCTCTTTCACCATGGGCATGACCTGGCGACTGGCACCGCGATTAAGCTCCGCCAGTTCCGCCTGCGCCTTGCTGAAATCCGGCACCTGACCTTCTTGCAAGGACGGCACGCCGTCACGAATGGCCAGCGGCGAATAGTGTTCAGCACCGACCACGCGCACACGGCCTACCTTGGTTTCCGTGACCTGGAAAAACACCACGCCATCGGCCACGGCCTGCTCGGGCAGATCCACGTAAACCGACTGATAGCCCTGCGCGTTATAGACTTCCTGCAAGGCGTCGCGCGCTTTTTCAATATCCTCAAGGCTGCGCTCGGGGCCTAAAAAGGGGTAGACCGCTTTTTCAATGCTGCGGGCATCCAGCACGGTATTGCCACGCACAATGTATTCATTGATGTTGACCTTGCCCTGAGCCTGCGCAAAGGCACTATGAGGCAGCAACAAAGCCAGCGCCATCACTGGCGCAGCACAAAAGGGGTGGCCCCTCCACCCGGACAAACGGACGTTGCGCCCTGAAATTTCTGCTGGCATCACGATGCTTCCGATCCTCAATCTGATGAGCGCTGTGTCGGTGTGCCCCTGCTGGGACGACACGCCGCGCGACTCGTTGACATCTAGACGCAGCAGAAATCGAAAACTTTCGTTTGTAACAAAAACTTCATAATTCTTTCTGGACGGCGGGGGCCAAACAGGAAGACTCGTCCCTAACGGCACGATGTGCCTGCCCTCATGACAGCGGCAAAATACGCCGCCTTTGTCATGAAAACTTCACCCAGAAAAGAGAAAGCTTGCGCTAGGGTGTGTGGAACCCGAACGCCGTTATGGTGTGACTTCTTTTTATTGGCACCACCCTATGCGCCCTCTCCTTTTCTTCTTATTGTTTTTGGTTCAGGCAGGCAGCATGGCCCAGCAAAACGCGCAGACTGAAGGCGCAAAAAGGCCCCCGTCCGATGTGTCTCCCGGCTGTGTCAGTGTAGTAGTGGATGGACAGGCGGCCCTGTCCTACGATTGCTTGAACCAGCAAATGCAGCCCAAAGCAGGCACAACACCCGGCGCGCCAGGACTAGGGTCTGAAGCCATCATCCAGAAAGGCCCGAATGCAATGGGTTTGGTCAATCCGGCAACAAGCAGCAATCGGATGGGCTCGAACTTCGGGACCTCGGCTTATCCGCAACGACCGCCACGGCCATCAGCGCCCTCGCCTTTTGCGCCGCCGAATCCCTGAGAAAGCAGCCGGCCTTAAGCAAACCTGTTTGAATATAAAAAAGCCCCACACAAATCGGTCCCGTGTCCGATTTGTGTGGGGCTTCTGCTAGCGCTGACTGACTCCAGCCCCTCAGGTAAAAAAGCCTGAGATGATGTGTTTGTTCTAACTGCGCTGATACTGCAAACAACGCCCCTTGTAAGACACCTCCTTGCCTTCGGGCATCAAAATGGGGCGATCGCGCAAGCAAACCTGTCGTACCAGCTCAAAACCGTAGCGCGACATTTCCTGAGTAAATTTGTTGCGATGCCCCCGGTCCGGGTCTACTACCCAGACTTCGGCCTGCTTCTTCGCACGCTGGTCTACCAGTTGGGCTAATTGGGCGGGCGTATTCCCTTCATACAACAGGTCACTGCCCACGATCAGGTCATAACGCTGCCGGGCGGGTTTCAGCCCCAAAGAAGCCAGCAAATCAGGGCAAGATTGCTCCCCCCACTGGGCATGGACATACGGCAGATCGGACAAGCCATTCAATGCCTGATTCAGCTTCAGGAAATGCGGCACCATGGGATGGCAATCGCTGGCGTGGATTTGCGCGCCACGTTTATGCATCACCAGACTGGTCAGGCCCAATCCGCAGCCCAGTTCCAGAATGCTTTCATCCGCCCGAATGGGACGATTTTTCAATTTGCGCGCCAGTTGAATGCTGGACGGCCATACCAGGCCAAACAAGGGCCAGACAGCCGGGCCTATGCCCAAAGACTGTGCATGCCCTAACGGGTCAGCATATTGCATGTGATCGGCCAAGGAACGAATACGTAACGATTCTCTGGGCGAGATTCGTATATGCTGGAGACGGGTTTTTAACTTGGCGGGCGTGGATGAGGTCGAGCCATATAAGTCTGACATAGACTGATGATCGTCCATATCCACACAAAAAGCGAATTTTGGCTTAATTTGCTGTGGTTTAAACTATAGATAGCCGAATTTAAACGAATTTTCGCTCAACACCATTAATAAGGACCGCTATTGTTCAAAGACCTGATTAAAGACCTTGACGACCATTCCATCGTGGAACCTGACATTTTTCTGGACGTACCTTTCGTCCCCAGCGACGACCGCGTCATCGACACCATGCTGCAACTGGCTCAAACCGGGCGCAAGGACGTCTTGTATGACCTGGGCTGTGGCGATGGGCGCATTGTTATTGCGGCTGCCAAAAAATACCACTGCACCAGCATAGGCGTCGAACTGGACCCGCTGCGCGTTGCCGATGCCATGGAGCAAGCCGGCCATGCCGGCGTGGAGTATCTGGTGGACTTTGTGGAAGAGGATCTGTTTACCGCAGACTTCAGCCAGGCCACCATCGTGACGCTGTACTTGATGGACACCATCAATGCCATCCTGCGCCCACGCTTGTTGCAGGAGCTGCGACCCGGTGCGCGCATTGTGTCGCACGCCTTTGATATGGGAGACTGGGAAGCCGACGAGATCCTGCATGTAGGCGGCATCAAAATCTACAAATGGATTGTGCCCGCGCAGGTGGCAGGCGAATGGGAATGGGAAGGTCTGGACGGGACGGACTACCGCTTGCAGCTCAAGCAGCGGTATCAGGATGTCAGCGGGAAAATCTGGATGAATGGCAAACCCGCTCTGCTGACTGATCTTTATCTGTCCGGCGATTGTCTGGAACTAAGCGCACAGGCCAACGAGTCCTCGCCCGTAATCAGCTCCAATCTGTACTTCGACCACCAGGAGCTGCTGTCCGTGGAAGAGGTGGAAGCAGAGGACTGATTCCACAAACCTCTGCTTCGCAATATCAAGCCCTGGCATCAGACCAGGGCTTTTGTTTTAGAACTGGTACTTCATCGTCAGCATGATCTTCTGCGGTGCACCGTAAAAGCCCTGAGAGTCTTCCGTCAGGTCTACATACTTTTTGTCGAACAGATTATTCACGTTCAACTGGGCCGACAAGCTAGGCGAGAAGCGGTAATGCGCCATCAAGTTGGCCAGCAAAATGGAACCTTGCTCGCGTCGTGCGTTAAGATTTGGCGCCACAGTTCTATCCACATAAACATGACTGCGCCATTGCACACCGCCGCCTACCGTCAACTTCCCTTCGGTACCCGGCACGATATAGGAAGTTTGCAAATGCGCCAGGTTCTGCGGTTCAGAAGTTTTAAAAGGACCACCCTCAGCATTGCGCACCAGATTACGTGCAAAGCCTGCGGACACCTGCCAGCCAGGTTGAATTTCACCCGAAGCCTGTAGCTCGAAGCCCTCGCTAGTCACGCCCTTGGCCCCCCGATAAGCAAAATCGCTGGAGCCAGGTACAGTCCTGTCACCGTCTTTTTCGGCCACATTGTCCTGCTCGATACGAAACAATGCCAGCGAAGTGTTGAGCTTGCCATCAAAGTGCTCGGATTTCAGACCCAGCTCATAACTCTTGCCCTGCACCGGGTCCAGAAAGCCGCCACTGGCATCACGATAGGTCTGGGGCTGAAAGATATCCGTGTAGCTGAGATAAGCCGTGAAGTTATCGTTGAAGTCGTACAGCAGGCCAGCGTACGGCGTGAATACATGATGGTTCATGGTGTCATTGCCGGACTCGCGCTTCCAATTGGTTTGTCGACCACCCACAATCAGCTTCAGGGAATCGCTCAAGGACAGGCGCAGAGCGCCATAGACCGCATTCTGGCGCGTTTCCTGTTCGCCCAACGGCTGAAAACTCCCCCATACCGGCTCGGGATAGGAGCCGTCCCATTCAAAGACATTACCCACTGGCGTATTGCCTTGCGGAGCGTGGTTGCCATAACGGTAGTTGGACTTGCTGCCCATCACTCCCACAAAAGCCTCATGTTCCTGGCCGAAGGCATTAAATGGCCCGCTCAGTTCCAGCGAGGCGCTGTTCTGATCGAACTCCTGATGCGAGTTGTTCAGCAAGGACGTCATGCCCAAGCCGGTGACAGGATCAGGGTGGCCCATCAAATACACCAGTTTGGAGTCGTACTCGCTCTCCAGACGGCTGACATTGGCTTTCAAGGACCAGCCATTGGAAAAGCGATGGTCTATGCCCGCGTAGAAGGTATTGCTGGTCGTATCCCAGCGTGTCCAATCTGCACCGACACTGAAAGAGCGACGCCAATCCAGATCCCCGCCCTTGTTATCCAGAGTAGGCAGACCGCCCCAGGTCACGCCCGTCGGACGTTTGGCCTGATGCTCTACTCCAACCCGCACAGTCGTGTCAGGCGTCAGATCCGCTTCCGCAGTCGCTAACCAGGCACGATTGCGCGTGTGGTAACGGTCGATATACGAGTCGCGCTCCTCCATCATCCCTGCCACGCGGGCACGCACGGTACCGTCCTTGTTCAAGGGCGTAGATAGATCAATCGTGCCCCGGTGATGATCCCAAGAGCCTATGCCAACAGAGGCGGTGCCGGTAAACACATCGCTGGTCGCGCGTTTGCGCACGATATTCACCGAAGCCCCAGGATTGCCCGCCCCCGTCATCAAACCGGTAGCACCACGCACTATCTCGATGCGGTCGTACAGAATGGGATCAAAGTTGGAAGTTCCGAAGAAATCATTCTGTGTGGCAATAGACACCCCATCGTATTGGTAAGTGTCGATATAGAAACCACGCGAATGAATATCGGTGCGGTCAATATCCGACATGGACGTTGCAATCCCCGTGACGGTCTTAAAGCTCTCGCCCAGCGTGGTCAAATTCATATCTTCCATCTGCTGGCGTGTAATCACACTGACGGACTGCGGGGTCTCGCGTGGTGACAGACGCAAACCTGTTGCCGCCGTGGTCGCCTGAACGGCATAGGAGCCCGAGCCTTCAGTAGACAGATCACGCCCCACCACACGAACCGGAGCCAGCTGCGTCGTCTCGCCCTGCACCGGGCGGGTCAGGGACACATTCTTGCCCTTACGTCGAAATTCCAGACCCGTGCCTGCCAGCAAGCGACTTAAGGCCTGATCTGCCGTGAGACTGCCGGACACAGGGGGAGCCGCAATCCCTTTAACCGCGTCAGGCAGATAGAAAATCTGCAACCCGGCCTGTGCACCTAACTTTTCCAGCGCGGCCTCCAAGGGTTGTGCGGCAATGCTGATCGCCACCGGCGTTTCCTGCGCCCAAGCATGGGGTGCGTACAGACCAATAGCCAGAAAAAGGGAAAGTGCGAGGGCGTTAAGACCAATCGATGTCGTACCCCGACGCGCGGCGGCGGGTATTGCTTGCGTGTCCAGCATGAACAGAGTTCCAAAAAATAAGTACGCGCATGGTGCGCAGAGGCCCTTGGCCAAGGCTATGGGCTAGCCTGTTTCCGATCTGGAAAGCAGGCCCCCATAAGTAAGACGCCGTAGCGAAAAATTTTCCGGAATGATTCTCACTGCTCTTTTTGATACAAGATGTATCAATAGTGGTGCACGACTTGCTTGGCAACGGAACTCAACAGCACAGCATCGTTCGTCTTAGAATCGCTGTTCACCATTCGCACTTCACGGTTCGTGGCTTATTGCTTGCTGCCAAACGCAAAACGAGCCGTAACCTTAACGCGCCATCAACAAAGCGCTGCCATCCGCTTGTCGCACCACCCGTACTGGCGCGATATCCGGCAGGATATCCAGCGCCGCTGCTGGTTCCTCAATACTCAATGTGCCCGAAATGCGCAACTTGGTGATCTGTGAGTCTGTCACCCGCAAGGGGTGTTCCAGATAACGGCTCAGCTCCTGTGCCACCGTCGTCAAAGGCACATCACGGAACACGATGCGCCCCTCTTGCCAGGCCGTAATCGCTTCCACACGCTCCTGACCTAAAGACATCACCTTGTTGTTTACCGCGCTGGATACCTGCCCAGCCGATAACATCGCCCGGTCCCGGCGCCACCACGGGCCTGTGGAAAGCTGCACCGAGCCCTCGCGCACAGCCACGGCGACACTCTCCGCCTCTCGACGCACATTGAACTGCGTCCCAGTAACCAACACCTGCGCCTGACCCGCGTCTACGGAAAAGGGGCGATTCTTGTCGGACTGCACGGCAAACAGGGCCTCGCCCCGCAGCAACTCCACGTTTCGGCGCGACGCGTAAAACGCGATATTCACTTCCGTATCCGTATTCAAATCCAGACGCGAACCATCCGGCAACTCCAGCCGCTTGCGCTCGCCGCGTGCGGTCAACAGGCGCTGGGTAAACACAGGCGTTTCGGCCCACATCGAACGACTGAACCAGGCCCCGGCGGCCACCGTGGCAAGCGTCACCCCTGTACCCATCACCCAGCGTCGACGCGCGAAGTCAGGCACCTCTTGCGCCGGACGATTCATGATCTCCCGCATCTCGTCCATGGGCAGATGGTCCGCCACCTGCCAGACCTGCTGCAAGGAACGGTACTCCCGCTCATTGGCCGGATCCTGCGCCAACCACGCATCCCGCTCACGCTGCTCCTGCGGCGTCAGCTCACCGAGCTGCTCTCTGGAAAACCAGTCCAGCGCTTGCTCTTGGGGCAGATAAGAGGGGGTGGGATTGTCGTTTTTAGGCATGGCTCGCGTCGCCAGGGACACAGGGCACAAAACCGTGCCCTTCACTGATAAGACGTTTATGCATAAGGAAATCCGGAATCAATGAGGGGCATAGTTTTGTAACTTTTTCTGAAGATGCCGCAATGCCCGCTTCATGTATTTTTCCACCGAGCTGGACGTTAGACCCAGCTGCTCTGCAATTTCCTTTTGCGTGTAGCCCTCTATTTTGTTCCACAAAAACACTTGCTGGCACTTCAAGGGCAACTCCTGCAAAGCGTCCCGCAAAGCCTGGCTGAGCTGCTCCATGCGCAGATCACTTTCGGGTCCAAGACCTACCGGGTGCTCCTCCTCTCGCAAATCGTGTAGAGGCACCACGTCGTGGCGCGACTGACGGCGGATCTCACTGATCAGCTGGTTTTGCGCACTGCGATACATATAGGCTTTTTGATTCAGTGCCGCAGCATGTTCGCCGCGCAGCAAGCCTTCAATGGAGTCCTGCGCGGCATCTTCCGCGTCCTGCGGCAAAGAGCTGCGCTTGGCCCACGAGCCGATCAGCCCGCTGTAATGAGCGAGCCAGCCTTTCTTGGACGTGGGGCGGCGGGACATGGCAAATACAAGAGACGGATGTCGAATGAAGCGAGCATATTAACAATAATTCTCATTTAGATATAGAAAAGTCCCTGCGGTGTGGCATCCCACCTCATCCTGCAAATTTGCAAGAGGGTTTGCAACATTGGCGCTTTCCTATCGCGCCCTTCTTCTTAAGAATGGCAAATACAAATCCAATCAAAAAAGGAGACAAACATGGCGGATATCTCTGCCCAGGTTTATGAGGCGCTGTACGCAAAGCCTCAATTCCAGGATCTGGTACGCAAGCGAAGAGGCGTGGTGCTGCGGTTGTTGTTTGTCAGCATGGCCTTCTTTTTTCTGGTTCCCATTCTTTCCAGTCTTAGCCCCGAGCTTTTTCGTCTGAAACTGAGCAACTCCACCAATTTCGGGCTCTGGTATCTGATCGCCCAGTATCTGGTGGGGGGTGCCGTGGCCTGGCGCTATGCCGTCCAGTTGCGTCACCTGGACAAGATGGTGCAGCAGTTAACACAAGAAGAATCCCAGCAGTTCTCAATGCGCTCCGCGACCGTTTAAGGGGCTCATCATGAAAAAAATAGTATTTGCGACAGCCTTGATGGCTGTCAGCGAAGCTGCGCTCGCACAGGAAAGCACCTTGGTTAATGAAGGCAACAGGGTGCTGACGTTTTCAGTATTCGCCTTCTTGTTCTTGTTCACGCTGGGCATCACGTTTCTGGCGGCACGCCGCAACGCCACTGCCAGCGACTTCTACACGGCGGGCGGCGGTATCAGCGCCCGTTTTAATGGACTGGCCATTGCCGGGGATTACCTCTCAGCCGCCGCGTTTTTGGGCGTTTCCGGGCTGATCGCGATATATGGTCTGGACGGTATCAGCTATCTGGTGGGCTTTTTCGTATCCTTCATTCCAGTGCTGATTCTGGTGGCCGAACCTTGCCGGAATCTGGGTCGCTACACGCTGGGCGATGTGCTGTCCTATCGAAACAACTTCCGTGCCACCAAGCTGGTTGTGGCCGGGTCCAGCATTCTGGTCGCGCTGTTTTACATGGTCCCGCAGATTGTGGGCGGTGCCGTGATTATCCGGGCGCTGATCGGGATTCCCTATGAGGTTTCTGTTGGCATCGTCGGCCTGATGATGCTGATTTACGTGTTATTTGGTGGCATGCGTGCCACTACCTCAGTGCAAGTGCTCAAGGCTGGTCTGCTGATCAGTTTCTGCTTCGTGCTGGTGATTCTGTCCTGGGCGCCCTACGGCTTTAACGTGGAAGCGTTTTTTGGCTCGGTCATTTCCAGCCCCGCCATCCAGAATCATGTGATCAATTTCCTGGGGCAATCTTCGCTGGGTGTGGCCGAAGCCGGACAGCGCTTTCTGGAACCGGGCCTGTATCTGAAAAACCCGGTCGAACAGATTTCGCTGGGTATGGCACTGGTGCTGGGAACCGCCGCAATGCCACATATCCTGATGCGCTTTTTCACTGTGCCACATGCGCAAGCCGCCCGCAAATCGGCACTGTACGCCATGTTTGCCATCGGCCTGTGCCATCTGTTCATTGTGGTGATCGGCTTTTCTGCCGCACTGAATGTCAGCCCCAGCGCGATTCTGGGCCTGGACAAGGGCGGCAATCTGGCCGCGCCCATGCTGGCGCAACTGTTGGGTGGGGGGCCGGAGAGCATGATGGGCAACTTCATGCTGGCCGTGGTGGCTGCCGTGTCCTTTGCCACGATTGTGGCGGTGGTGGCCGGCCTGACACTGGCCGCAGCTTCCTCGCTGGCCCATGACGTGTATATCGGCGCGATTCGCAATGGTGCGGGCACCGAGCGCGAACAGGTCATTGCAGCGCGTATCGCCACCTTGCTGATGGCGGTGATTTCCATCGCTGCCGGTATTGCGGCCAAGGGACAGAACGTGGCGCATCTGGTGGGCCTGGGCTATGCCGTTGCCGCATCGGCCAACCTGCCAGCGCTGGTCTGCACCTTGTACTGGAAACGCTGCAATACCGCCGGTGTGGTGGCGGGTGTAGTAGGCGGAACGATCCTGTCCATCGGGCTGGTGCTGGTATCGCCCAACATGAGCTACCCGCTGCTGCAAAAAGAAGCGGCACTGGCCACTGTCACCACCGTCAATCAAAAGCTGAACACGGCAAGCGACCCTGCCCTGCGCGACAAGCTGGTCACTGAACGCAACGCAGCCCAGGCCACGGCAGATGCCATTCCTGCCGATGCAAGCAGCGTGGTGGGCCTGTCCAAGCCCCTGATCAGCTTGCGCAATCCCGGAATTATCTCCATCCCTCTGGGCTTTTTACTGGTGATTCTGTTCTCGCTGTTCACCCGCAGCGCCCTGTCGGAATCCAGGTGGGTAGAGATGTCGGTTCACCGGGAAACCGGATTAGGTGTGGCCAAGGCCACCGTTCATTAAACGTAGAGAGAAACACACCATGTCACTTCCAATCACTCAAGTTGCCGCGGCACATATTGCCTCTGTTTACATGGACGCGGCCGCCTCGGTACGCAAGGCCATTGCCATTATTGACGAGGCCGCCCGCCACGGTGCCGAGCTGATTACCTTTCCCGAAGCCTTCATCCCCGGTTTTCCAGTCTGGGCCGCGCTGTGGGCGCCCATTTACAACCACGACTGGTTCAAGAAAATGGCAGCCAACAGCATCCATATTGATGGCCCGGAAATCGCCCAGATTCGTGCCGCTGCCAAGCGCAATGGCATCTTTGTGTCCCTGGGTTTTAGCGAAAGCACCGAGGCCAGCGTAGGCTGCATCTGGAATTCCAATGTGATCATTGGCGATGATGGTTCCATCCTGAATCACCACCGTAAACTGGTGCCCACCTTCTACGAAAAAATGGTCTGGGCTCCGGGCGATGGCCATGGTCTGCGCGTGTGCCAAACCCGCATTGGCCGCATCGGTGCCCTGATCTGCGGGGAGAACACCAACCCGCTGGCCCGCTACTCACTAGCGGCCCAGGGCGAGCAGATTCACATCTCCGCCTGGCCGGCGATCTGGCCGACCCGCATGCCCAAATCCGGCCAGAACTTTGACAATGTGGCAGCCAACAAAATACGAGCAGGCGGCCACTCTTTTGAGTCCAAAGTCTTCGGCATTCTGAATGCCGGTTTCATGGACCAGGCCATGCTTGATGCCCTGACCGAAGGCGGAGATGCCCAGGCGCGCGAAGTGCTGGAAAACACCCCGCGCGCGGCAACCCAGTTCCTGGACCCCACCGGCGCATCCGTAGGCGACTTTCTGCAAAATGAAGAAGGGATTGCCTACGCCACTTTTGACTTGAACGCCTGCGTGGAACCCAAGCAGTTCCACGACATTGTGGGCTACTACAACCGCTTCGATGTGTTTGATCTGTCCATTGATCGTCGACGCATCACGCCCGCTACTTTCCGAGGACCAAACAGCGCAAGCGGTAAACAATCACGTAGCAGTGAGCCCATGCAGGACGGTCAGGTAGCCAGTTCGGAAACGATGGAGGAATAAGGCCATCGTCTGACCCACCCTGCTAGCAGTACCTGCCATGTACTTCCGTTGCCTCGGGGGTACATGGCAGCCTCTATTTCTCTTTCCAAACAAGGCCGTCCGCAACACAAGGTGCATTGCAAATTTGCAACTCCCTGAAAGCTTGATCTATACCGTGATAGCTCGCAGTAGACTTAAAAATACGCACGGGTTTCGTCCATTATTTGGTACCCGCCTTGCAAATATTCTTGTCCAGGGTTGTAGCCATGTCTCCTATTGATCCCAATTGGCATGATCTGAAAATTTTCCTGGAAGTGGCGCGCTGCGGCACCCTGGGCGCGGCCGCCAGACGTTTGAAGGTAGACCCGTCCACCCTGAGCCGTCATATCAGCCGACTGGAAGAAACGATTAACGCGCCCATCTTCGAGCGCAGTAACCAGGGTCTGCATCTGACCGCAGGCGGGCAAGGCTTGCTGGAGTATGTGGAGTCCATGGAAGCCAGTGCCGTGGCTCTGGCAGAACAATTGGGGGATCGCCCTAAAGAGCCCTCCGGCACAGTGCGGGTCGGCTCCATGGAAGGCATTGCCTCCTTATATCTGGCGGCAGAGTTTCAGGGCTTTTCATCGCTACACCCCAAAATCGCCATTGAGCTAGTCACGACGACCCAGCAAATGCACGTCAACCGGCGCGAAGCGGATGTATTCCTGAGTTTTTTTCCCATGGCAGGCAAGTCCATTGATGTGGTGCCCCTGGGCTCCTTTCCGCTACATCTGTACGCGTCTCCCGAGTACCTGGCCCGTCACGGTCATCCCTGTGATCTGGACGACCTGCTGGATCACCAATTTGCCTCTTATGTGGACGACCTGATCCAGCTGGATACCGTGCGCTGGCTTAATGAAATCATCTCCCGGCCCAAGCTGGCTTTTCAGTCCTCCAGCATGATTGCCCAGATGTTTGCAGCCGCAGCCGGTGCAGGTATCGTCATGCTGCCCTCTTTTGCCAAACCGGAACGACTGGGCATGATCAAGCTGCTGGATGAACAAGTTACCGTACGTCGCACCATCTGGATGACAGTGCATCGGGACTTGCAATACTTGCCCCGCATCAAGGCAGTAACTCGTTTTCTGGAAAAGACGATAGGCCGGGACTACCCTTGTCGGACCGACTAAACCCTTGCTTGGTCCACCGCTTTCAGGCACTTTTTCAGGCCGACTTTACTGACAAAGAGAAACGTCTCTTAACTGCATGGCGCGGCTGCAATGCTAGGCTGATCTAACCTTCTGTTTTATTTCAGCAAAGGAATCAGCCTTATGCGTTTTTCTTCCTTCAAAGCGCGATGCGCAATGGTCTTGGCCACCGCAGGCGCCACCCTTGCTTTATCCGCCCCCTCGCTGGCCGACGTCATCATCCCCATGAATATGGCGACCGAAAGCGGTGCTGGCGAACAGATCGGCCAGGTTAGCGTCCGTCAGACAGAGCATGGTTTGGTTTTCACGCCAGACCTGAAAAACCTGAAACCCGGTGTACATGGCTTCCATGTGCATGAGAATGCCAGCTGCGCCCCCAGCGAAAAAGACGGCAAGGTAACGCCTGCCGGAGCAGCGGGCGGCCACCTGGATCCTGCAAAAACCGGCAAGCACGGCTTCCCATGGGGCAACGGCCACTTGGGCGACCTGCCCGCCCTGTATGTACAGGCTGACGGTACCGCCAGCACACCCGTTCTGGCCCCACGCCTGAAGTCCTTGGATCAGATCAAGGGCCGCTCCCTGATGATTCACGAAGGCGGTGACAACCACTCCGACCACCCCGCGCCCCTGGGCGGCGGTGGCGGACGCTTTGCTTGCGGGGTGATTAAGTAAGCAGTCTTAACTCTTCAACCTTCTCAAGGAGATGCCATGAACGAAACAATTGAATCTTCCTTTGAACATCTGCAAGAGATTATCAAGGACATCCGCTTTGCGATGTTCGTCACCCATGCGGCCAATGGCGAACTCCATGCCTGGCCCATGACAACCCAGAAGGCAAAAATGGGTTCGACCCAAGAGGACTATGAGCATGACAAGCTATGGTTCTTCATGTCGCGCAGCAGTGACCCGGTCAGGAATCTGAGCGCCAATCCGCATGTGAACGTCAGCTATGCCGACCCTAAAAGCGACACCTATGTGTCGGTGTCCGGTATGGCCCGCATGGTCGACTCCATGAACCAGAAAGAACGCTTCTGGAACACCATGACCGAAGCCTGGTTTGCCGAGGGCATTACCGACCCCGATCTGGCGCTGGTGTGCGTGCATATTGATAGTGCGGAGTACTGGAGCGTGCGCGAAGGCAAGCTGGCACAAGCCGGAAAAATGCTGAAAGCCACCCTGATGGGCGAGCGCCTGACCGAGATCGGCGAGCATGGCAAAGTCACGCCTGGTCGCTAACCCTCTGTCGCAAGCCACCCTTTCTTGGTGCAAAAGAAAAAAAGCCCGGTCAGACACCGGGCTTTTTTCATCAGGCTGATACGAACAGCCCTCAACTCAGTTTTAAGTAGCGGGCAAGACGGGTATATAAAGGTCCGGTCAACACCAACACGCAAACCATGCGCGCCACCTGAAAGGAGGTCACCATCGGCGCTCCCAGTTGCAGCACTTTGGCGGTAATCGCCATCTCTGCAATGCCGCCTGGGCTAACGCCAAGCACCAACGTGGGATAGGCAATATCGGAAAGCCGATACAGGCCATAGGCGAAGGCAAACGCCAAGCACAGATTGATCAGGTTACTGATGGCAGCGACCCCCAAATACCTGGGAGCACGACGGAAAAAGTCCGGCCCGAACTTGTCGCCCAGAGCCCAGCCAATGCACAGCTGCCCCAAGTTGGAAATTTGTATCGGCAGGCCCGACAAAATAATGTCGTTATACGTAAGAATGGCCACCACCAACAAAGGGCCTAGCACCCAAGGGTTGGGCAAACGCAGGATTTGAAAGAGGAAGCCGGCCGCACTGCTTAACAGCACCAGCAGAGCCAGGCCAGGAAGGTTCAAAAAATCAGGCCGTACGACAGCTCCCGCCTGCTCCCCTGAAAAGCCCAAAGCCTCGAACGCGAAGGGAATAATCACTACGACCATCAGCACCCGCAAACCATGTGCAGAGGCGACCAGATCCGGACGTGCGCCATAACGCTCCGCCAGCCCCGTCATCTCGCTGGCTCCTCCTACTGCACTGGCAAACCAGGCAGTACGCAGATCCGTACCGGCATAACGAGTCAGCATGAATGTACCTATGCAGCACAAGACCAGCGCAAACACCATGCCCATCACGATAAACAGAGCATTACTGCCAATCAGATGCACCATGGCCGGAGTGAAATACAGCCCCAAGGATGTTCCAATAACCCATTGACCTGCGTTGCGCGCCAGCGGCATGCAGGCCCCCGGACTGCCTGCCATTTTGGTAGCTGCCGTCAAGATCAGGGCACCCAACATCCAGGGCAAAGGCATACTTAGCCAACTGGCCACCAGGGCACCAAGCAGGGCTACCCCAAAACCCAGGGCAATTCGAAACCAGATAGCCATAACAAAAACAACAAGGCCAGGCCGCAGCCTGGCGCTTTCTCCCGATAAAAGCCCCACCGAGGCGGTGGGGTCCCCCTATTTATGTCTCGTCGTGCAGTTGCTTGCGCCCTGCAATACGACGCAGCACGATCGGACCTACACTAACCAAAACGGCCGCGATCCACAAGGCAATTGAAACTTTGCTCTCGAACAGAATACCGATTTCACCGTTCGTGATGGACAGCGCGCGACGCAGATTCTGCTCCATCATATTGCCCAGAACCACTCCCAGCACCATCGGTGCCATGGGCACGTTCATCTTGCGCAGGAAGTAGCCCAGAACGCCGATACCAACGACCAGCAGCAGATCAAAGCTCGTGCCATTGATGGCATAGACCCCGATATAGCTGATCGCCAAAATACCAGGCACCAACAGGCGCGGAGGAATAGCCAGCATGGAGGCAAAGACCCGCACCATGGGCACGTTCATCAAGAACAGCATGACGTTGGCGACCATCAAGGAAGCAATCAAGCCCCACACAATCTGTGGCTGAGACTCAAACAGCACCGGCCCTGGCGTGATGTTGTACAGCGTCAGGGCCCCCATCATGACCGCCGTTGTTCCAGAGCCTGGCACGCCCAGTGTCAGCATGGGAATAAAGGAGCCGGTTGCAGCACTGTTATTGGCCGCCTCTGGCGCAGCCAGGCCACGCATATCGCCCTGGCCAAACATGGCATTGGGATCTTTGCCTTCGATATATTTTTTCTCATTGGCGTAGGCCACCGCAGAGGCCACACTGGCCCCGGCACCGGGCAGGATACCGATAAAAAAACCCATCACGCCACCACGCACGGTGCTCCACCAGGTCATGCCCAGCTCTTTCAGGTTAAAGAGCTTGCGCTTGCTTTTAGGTACTTCGATCGACACGCCACCCAACAGGTTTTCCAGCATCTGCAACATCTCTGCCACAGCAAACAAACCAATTACGACAACAACAAAATCAATGCCGTCTGCCAGGTTCGGAATATCAAAGCTGTACCGATATACCCCCGAGTTGGCGTCCACTCCCACCGTAGAAATGAACAGGCCCAGCATAGCGGCCAGGATACCTTTGACTGGCTCATCCCCCAACAAACTGGTCAGCGCACAAAAGGCAAACACCATCAGCACAAAATACTCGGCCGGGCCAAAGGCAACCGCCCAGCCCGCCAGCATGGGAGCCAGCAGCACAATACCGCAGATGGCAATGGTGGACCCGATGAACGAGGAAAAAGCCGACAGGGACAAGGCCACACTGGCCAAACCTTTGCGCGCCAGCGGATAACCGTCCAGCGTCGTCATGACCGCTGCCGCTTCACCGGGCACATTGATCAGAATGGAGGTAATACGACCACCATACTCCGCACCCACATACACAGCGGCCAGCAGGATCAGAGCAGACTCCGGAGGCAGCTTCATGGCAAAGGCAATCGGCACCAGCATGGCTACACCATTAATCGGCCCCAGCCCAGGCAACACGCCCACAATGGTGCCGATAAAAGCGCCAATCGCGGCGACCAGCAGATTCTGGGCAGAAAAAGCAACGCCAAAGCCTACGCTCAAATAATCAAGAATCGAGCTCATAACCACTCTCCCAGGATGCCGTAGGGCAGAACCACATCCAAGCCCAAATCAAATAGCAGAAACAGCCCCACTCCCATCGCCAGCCCGCCAATCAGGGCCTGCTTCCAGCTACCGCCAAACAAACGGCCTACCAAGGTAGCCATCAGCGTGGTGGCAATGATGAAACCCAGCCACTGAAACAGCCAGGCATAAGCCGCCAGGTAGGCCACCATCATCAAGATGCGGCCATTGGCTCCACTGGGGTTGGCAGGCACAGTCCCACCACCTTTGATAATCAGGCGCAGCCCGCATAAAGCAATGATCAAGGCCAGCAATAAGGGAAAGGCCTTGGGCCCAACAGGTTCATAGGAAAATGGGGGCTCTAGGTCGTAGCCAAAAGCGGTGATCAAGGCAGCGAGCACCAGCGCGCCCACGCCTAGTACGCGATCATTCAGCGTCATGATTGGAATCTCCGGATTCACCCGCCATGGACGACGGGGCAGACAGGCGGCACTCCCGGCGCAAACCGGCCGGGAGTACCGTAAAAACTTACTTCTTGATCAGGCCAAACGAGTCAGCCAATTCTCGATACTGAAGTACTTGTTGTTTTACGTAAGCATCCAGTTCCTGGCCGCTCATATTGAAGGGGAACAGGCCCTGCTGGGTTTGCATGCGAGCAAACTCGGGCGTTTTCATCAGTTGCTCGAACGCCTGAACCCACCACTGATATTGCTCGTCAGAGACTTTGGGGCCCACATAAAAGCCGCGAATAATAGGCCACTCGATATCAAAGCCCTGCTCTTTGGCCGTGGGAATCTCGGCCAGCGCACCGTCCAGTCGCTTATCGTTAAAGACAGCCAGAACACGAATAGGCGCTCCACCCTCCAGCATGGTGTGAGCTTCGGCTGCATCACCCATATAGGCCTGAATATGACCACCGCGCAGGGCCGTCATCGCCTCGCCACCGCCCTCAAAGGCAACAAAGCGCATTTTGCGGAAATCCACATCTGCGGCACGGGCCGTCAACGCAGCCTTCATCCAGTCCTGCCCACCCACGGAACCACCCGCTCCCAGAACAATCTTGGTCGGGTCGGCCTTGAAGGCCTCCATCAGGGATTTCAGGTCCTGATAGGGTGAGTCCGCACGCACAATAGCCACGCCGTAATCACTGCCAATCGACGCCAGCCAGCGCACGTCCTCTACCGAATATTTGCCAAACTTGCCCTGTGCCAGATTCAGCAGGGAGCCACCCGAGAAAGCAGCAATCGCATTGCCGTCGCCCGGGCGCTGCGCCACGATATGGTTATAGGCCACCGCCCCTACACCGCCGGGCATATAGACGGTGCGCATGGGATTTTCCAGCAGCTTGGTTTCCAGAAAACCGTTCACGGCTACACGACAGGTCAGGTCAAACCCGCCGCCTGGCTGTGCTGGAGCAATACACTCAGGCTTGGAGGGTTGCTGGGCCTGTACGCCACTCAGGCTGCTCAAGCCCAGAATACTGCTGGCCAGTAGCACCCGTAGTTTCATGTGGATAGTCATTGATTCGCCTCCAGGAGGATCTTAGTCGTTGTAATGGGTGCGACCTTACCGGAGCGAAGCTTTCGCCTACCTTTCAATTTCGCCAAAAAACACGATTTTCAAGGGTATACCCTGAACAATCCAATCAGTGTTCAAGCGAATCAAACTCCAAACGCACAATCAAACCACGCTGCTGCGGGCCTGTCCGCAAGCTCATGCGGGCGCCATGAATCTGTGCAATAGCCTGTACGATCGCCAGCCCCAAACCGGAGCCCTGCAAGGCCTTCCCCGCCTCGCCACGCCTGAAACGATGGCCCGCCTTGGCCATATCATCAGCACTCATACCCGGACCATCGTCTTCAACCTGAATGCTGCACACCGGCCCTTCCTTGCGCACCGTTACCGTAATGCATGCAGCACGTGGGCAGTACTTGATGGCATTGCTGACTATATTGCTTAAAGCCTGTTGCAAGAGCCAAGCCTCCCCGGCTACCCGAACAGGGGTGGAGGGCGCGTCCAGGCCCAGGTCCTGACGCTTGGACCTCGCCAGGCTCCAGAGCTCATCCACCACCAGCCCGGCTTGCTGGCACAAGTCGACTGTGCCCAAGGCCGCGCGGGTGCGTAGCTGGTCAGCAGCATCGCGAACCCTGGACAAGGCCACCATTTGATGCGTCATCTGAGCCGTGTTGTTCAAGCGTAATTGAATTGCCTCCAGCACCTCCTTCATTTCATCGGTCTTGGCCAGAGACAGGGCAAAATCCACCTGGGTCAGCAAAACAGCCAAGGGGGTTTTCAACTGGTGCGAGGCATCGTCCAGAAACTGCTGTTGCTCGCGTGATTTGCGTGCATAACGATCCATATGCAAATTGATGGTCTGTACCAAAGGCCGGACCTCTCGCGGCAGGCTGGCCTCGCTGATCGGTTCCAGATTATCGGGGGAACGATGCCGTACCTCGGCGCTCAACTTGCGCAAAGGGCGTAGCGCCAGCAAGGTGCCAACCAGAATCAGAATAATGAAAAGGCTGAGCACCGCCACGTCCTGAATCAGATTCTGGATAATGACTTTGCGTATGAAAGCATGGCGCTCGCTCAGGTTTTCACCAGCCTGAATCAGAATTCGGCTGTCTTGATAAGTCTGCAGGCGCCCATCCGACTCCAGCGCCACCGCCGCGATGCGCAAGGGCTCTCCCAGATATTCAGCGTCATAGAAAACGGGTTGATTACTGAGCAGACGCCGCACGGGCAGCGGCATACCGGTAAAGCCAATTTCCGATAAACCATCTTCAGTAGCCACCCTGAAATACACCTGACTGCTGATGGTGTACTCCATGAACTCCATCATGTAGTAAGACTGCTCCATCGCCAGCCCGCCACTAATGGTCAAGACATTGGACGACATGGACTTCAAGGCACCGGCCAAAGCCCGGTCAAACGCGGCGTTGACCTGATCCTTCAGAGTCATGCTGGAAACAAACAGGGACACGCCCGAGGTCAGCAAAGCCGCAGGAATCAGCATGAACAACAAAGTACGACGCAGACTGCTTAAGGCCATATTTGCCCCCGATAAGGCAATACGCTAAGGCTCATCATCGCCCACAGGCTCCAGGCAATAACCTACGCCGCGCAAAGTGACGATATGGACATCCGAGGACTGCAGTTTCTTGCGCAAGCGATGCACCAATACCTCGATAGCTTCGATATTGATTTCATCCTCATCCTTGTCATTGAGCCGATCCAGGATGAACTGCTTGTTCACAGGTTCTCCGCTACGCTGCACCAGAATACGCAGTACCTCGGCCTCACGCGGTGACACGGACAGAAGCGCCGAATCCAGCGTAAAGCGCTGTGTGGACAAGTCATAGACCAGGCTGCCACACGCCATACGCGGTTTGTCCTTGCCCCGGCTACGACGAATCAGGGCATTAACGCGCGCCACCAGCTCTTCAATACGAAAAGGTTTGGGTAAAAAATCATCCGCCCCACACTCCAGGGCTTCCACTCGCTCCTGCAAGGAGTCGCGAGCCGTCAAAATCAACACGGGAGTCCGGTTATCCTCCGAACGCAGACGTGCCAGCAAGGCACGTCCGTCCATGCCCGGCAAGCCCAGATCCAGGACGAGTGCATCAAATTCCTCGATCTGCAAACGATGGTAGGCCACCATCCCGTCGTTGGACCACTCGACTGCAAACCCTTTCTTTTGCATGCTGCGTGTCAGCCACAGGGCCAAATCGGGCTCGTCTTCAATCAATAAAATTCGCATGGCGGGTAGTAGAAAAGAAAACAGAACAGGGGCAATAGTACGCCGCCGGATCGTATCAGCAGCACGTCACTGGCTGACAGACTCGGTCAGCTCCAGCACAAAACGCCGCAACCAGCGGCTTTCTTCATCATGTTCCTTGTTGATGTCCCAAATCATGGACACCACAAAAGATGGCACCCGCAACGGCACCGGCGAGACGGCTAATCGACTATTGCATTCCACAAAGGAACGGGCGGCGTAATCGGGCATGGTCAGCACCAAAGGGCTGCCAATAATGGCGTTGATTGCCCCGGAAAAATGCGTGAACGAGGCCTTGACCTTGCGCTGCAGTCGCTCGGCATCAAAGAGTTCATCGACAAAGCCGCGCAAGCCGTCAAAGGACACCCGCCCATGATGAGCATGCAGATACTCCTGCTTGCTGATGGGGGTTGAAAACGCAATGGACTGCTTATCGTAAATGCAGATATAGGAAGCGGAAAACAGCACTTGCGACTTGTGCATGGTGCTCAGAAATTTGGGGCTGGAGCAAATCGCCAGATCCGCCCCATGCTCCACCATGCTTTGCGGCCACAAATAGCTATTGGTTTGGTAGAAGGAAAAACTGATCGTCCAGCCCTGCTCGTCAGCCATGCGAATCATGCGTTTGGCCAGCATATTTTCCAGATCGTCGGACAAAGCGATGCGAAAAACCCGGCTGGAGCGAGCTGGGTCGAACTCCTGCTCGGATGTGACCAGCGCCGAGATGCTTTTCAGGGCCTCGGATATCTGCGGGGCAATCTCCAAGGCCCGATGCGTAGGCGTCATTCCGTGCGAACCACGGGTAAACAGCTCGTCATTGAATACCACCCGCAACTTGCGCAAGGACGCGCTGACCGCGCCCTGGGTCAGAAATAGGGCATTGGCGGCCTTGGTCACGCTGCGCTCGTTCATCAAGCACTGGAACACCAGCAGCAGGTTCAGATCCATCCGCCTGATATTAGCGATATTAATGGAAGCCATTTTTCTAATTAGTTTGAATAATTATTTGGCTTGATTAGACTAAAAATCAGCCACAACCACAATAAGGGTCGGGTATTCACCTGCCCTGCTCGAGGAGATCTTTATGGGCACTGCTACCGTCGCCCCTGCACATGCCAAATCGGCCCCCCCAGGCCAGCCGGGCTTAAGTAAAAAACAAGTTGTTGCCGTTGGTATTGGCAACTTCATGGAATGGTTTGACTTCGCGATTTATGGCTACTTTGCAGCCATTATCGGCAGCATCTATTTTCCATCCGACGCCGCTGGCGTTTCCCTGCTCTCGTCCCTGGCCGTATTTGCCGTGGGTTTTGTCTCGCGCCCCTTTGGCGCCCTGATTCTGGGCCCCATTGGCGACCGCTTTGGCCGCAAGACCGTGCTGATGATTACCGTCTTTGGCATGGGTGTATTCACCACCCTGATTGGCCTGCTGCCTGGCTATAACACCATCGGCATTACCGCTCCTATCCTGCTGGTTGTGCTGCGCTTCCTGCAAGGCATGATGGTGGGTGGTGAATGGTCCGCTGCCGGTATTTTCCTGGTGGAAAGCGCCCCCTCCAACCGTCGTGCCACCGCCGCCAGCGTAGTGACCTTCACCGCCGGCATCGCCTTCCTGCTCGGTACCGCCACCGCTGCCGCCATCAACGCCACGCTGACCGAAGCCCAGGTCTACAGCTGGGGCTGGCGTGTGCCCTTCGTGCTGTCGATTGTGATGACCTTCATTGCGGTTTTTATCCGTCGCAAACTGAACGACACCCCCGTCTACCACGAGCTGCAGGAAAAGAAAGCCAACAACACACTGGAGCGCGTCTCGTCCAAGGACAAGTTCAACGCCTTTGTTCTGTCCTTTGCGTTCTCCGCCCTGTTCCTGGTGTCGCTGTACTACTTCATCACCTACGCCAATAACCACCTGGTTTCCATCCTGGGAATGAGCAAAACCTCGGCCCTGTGGCTGTGCAGTGCCTCGCTGGTGGTGTATTGCATCTTGCACCCACTGGTTGGCCGTTTCTCGGACCACTATGGTCGCCGCAAACTGGCCTTGTTTGCCGCTGCGGGTCTGACCATCATGGCCTACCCGATTTTCATCATGATGAACTCCGGCAAACCCGCGCTGATTCTGCTGGGCCTGATCATCATGGCTTTCCTGGTAGCCATCTCTGCCGTCATGAACGTGGTGCTGCTGGTGGAAGTGTTCCCCGCCTCGATTCGCTCGACCGGCGCCGCACTGGGTCACAACGTCTCGTCGGCACTGCTGGCTGGTCCTGGCCCCTTCATTGCTGCCGCCCTGATCCAGTACACAGGCAACCCCAACGTACCGGCCTGGTACCTGGCTGCCGTATCCCTGGTGTGCTTCCTGATCCTGTATACCCGCCTGCCTGAAACCAAAAACGTGGACTTGTCCGCAGGCTGACCTTTAAAGGAGACCTAGTTATGAGCAAAGTTGCAGTTATACAAGCGGCATCCATCCCGTTTGACTCTGCCAGCAGTGTAGAAAAAGCCGCCGCCATCTTGCAGCGTGTGGCTGCCAATGGCGCCACCCTGGCTGTCTTTCCCGAAGCCTTTCTGGGCGGGTATCCCAAAGGCATCAGCTTTGGCAGCGTCATCGGCAACCGCCGTCCTGAAGGCCGTGCCCTGTACCAGATGTATGTGGAAGGCGCTGTCACCCTGGGGGGCCCTGAACTGGAAGCACTGGCCGATGCCGTTACCCAAACCGGTGTCTACACCGTGATGGGCGTAATCGAAAAAATGGGCCGCACCCTGTACTGCACCGCTCTGACACTGGCTCCGGGCAAAGGCGTGGTGGGCATCCACCGCAAACTGATGCCTACCGGCCAGGAACGTCTGGTCTGGGGCTTTGGCGATGGCTCCACCATGGGCACTGTCGACACCCCCATGGGCCGAATCGGCAACGTGATCTGCTGGGAGAACTACATGCCCACCCTGCGTCAGACCATGTATGCCCAAGGCACCGAACTGTACTGCGCCCCCACGGCAGACGACCGCCCCACCTGGGCCTCGTCCATGATTCACATCGCCGTTGAAGGCCGTGTATTTGTGCTGTCCGCCTGCCAGGCCATCCGCCTGAACAATTACCCCGAGTCCTTCCAGAAAGAATTTGCCCTGCCCGGCGAATTTGCTCCGGACAGCTACGTAATGCACGGCGGCAGCATGATCGTCAGCCCCACCGGCGAAGTGCTGGCCGGCCCGGTGTTTGACGAAGAAACCGAGCTGTACGCCGAACTGGATATGGACCTGCTCAAACAGGCCAACCTGGACTTTGATGTTTACGGCCACTACTCGCGCCCCGACATCTTCTCCCTGCATGTCGACACCCGAGCCAAGCAGGTAGTGAAACTGCAAACCGAAGACTCGGCCGAGTAAAACCAGCCAAATCCTGCACCAAAAAACCGGCCCCATCGCGCGATAAACGTGATGGGGCCGGAACTGCTTTTGAGCCTGGCACAAGCTGCTGCCTGCACCTGCCCTTTCCTGTCGTAGCTTTCTTTTTAATCCCTTGGCACTAGCTCAAAGCCAAAGGTTCCAGCACGGGCTGATACGAAGACATCTGCAACTGCGTCTCGTCCAGACCCATTCCCTGCGCCAACAGAGCCAACATCGTCAGGCTCAATGGAACAAGACCTTTCTCGATCACGTTGTATTCCGCCACACTGATTCCCAAACGATTGGCCAAACGCTCGCGCTTGATCTCCAGATACTCGCGCCAGGCACGAATCAGGGTCCAGCGATGCGTTCGCATATCCTTGAGCACCACATACGGAATACCCTTGTCCGAACGCACGAAACGCGGTGCGGCCATCAACTTGCGCACGCACTCATCATTCATGGCATCTCGTGTCAACAGATGGGCATACAGCACGGCCTGCTCGGGCAAAGTGCGAGGATCAATATCTTCAGTGGTCAACAAGTATGTATTCATCATGGCTGACAAACCTAAGGATGTAAGAGAACGGTGAACCCTGAACTTACCTACCCGTTCCACCCCGGTCTGTCAGATAATTCTGAAAGTGCACCCTGACCGCCCTATCGGCTGATCCTGATCAAGACACACATCCAAACAGACCAAAAAAAAGCCTCTGAACACGTCAGAGGCACTCTTCCACCGCACTACACAACAACAACAACAACAACAACAACAACAATTCAGATACAAGCGGGCCTTAATCCACCCAGACACAGCGTCATAAACCCGTGGCCGATCCAAGGAACCGTGCAATGAAAGCCCAAGTCACGCCCCTGTAGTCGGAAAGCCTTAAGGCAAGAATTCCCTGTGAGCCCCTCTGGCCTGCGCCGGGGCCTTGGGGCGATTCAGAGTGCTTGCCGCAGGCGAGAGATCAGGCAGGGGTTCAAGCACCCAGCTGTTTGAACCCGACGCTTGCACTTGGTCCGGGGGACCAAGTACCGGGTGAGTTCTGGGTGCGCCCTGCCTGATCTCTTGACAAGGGGACCAGTGCGCAGCACCGGCAAGTGCTCAAGCCCCAAGGCCCCGGCGCAGGCCAGAGGGGCGTCTCCACTGAGACAACTCCTGCCTAATCGTTAACTAATCATCAAGCCAAAAACCAAGGCATCAAAAACGATCAGAAGTTATATTTCACCCCACCAAAGAAACTCCTGCCATTGCCCGCCAGATAAGTAGGCATCGCCTCCGAAGCCGAACGTCGAATCACATAACTGCTGGCGTAGGTCTTATCAAAAATGTTATCTGCCATCAGATAGGCACTCCAATGCTTGTCATGCTGATAAGCGACCTTGAAACCCCAAATGGCATAAGCATTTTGATGCGTGCCTTCCACATTCTGATGGTTGGTCGGCGTATCCGAAGCCAGCCAGCGCACGTTCGGCCCAAACCGCCAGCCACCACGTCGATACATCAGTTCTGCACCCAGCAAATGCTTGGGCACCCCGGCAATACGATTGCCTTCATACTCGCCCCCTCGGAAGCGGAAATCACTGTAGGTATAGGACAGACGATAGTCCCAGCGCCCTGCAGCCGGAGCAGGCAAGGAACCGCTCAAACCAGCCTCCACGCCCTGGTGCCGCGTCCGATCAGCATAGTTAAATGTCACCGATGAAGCCCCGGTTGCATCACTGACAGCCATCAGCTCATCTTTCACATTGCTGCGATACACAGCCAGGGACCAGTCCACCGCCGATTCGCCACTGCCCCAACGCCCGGCACCACCCAACTCAAAAGTCGTCGCCTTTTGCACATTCAATTCCGTCAGCCCTGTCACTGCCGAGCGCACATTCATGGGCTGCGGTACTTCCGCACTGATGATCTCCCAATACGTAGGCGCCTCATGACTGCGGCTGACATTGGCAAACACCCGCAAATCCTCGGACGGCTGCCACACCACGCCCAGTTTCGGGCTGGCGTAGGACCATTTCTGGTTCAGGGTATCGCCCCCCAAACGATTGCGCGCATCACGAATCGCCTGGCTGTACTTCACATCCCCCACCACGGTCCACTGGGGCGCAACCTTCCAGCTCAAACCCAACAGCGCATTGCGGTTTTCAGCGCGCAGGCGATAGTCCCCAAAGAACAAGGCACGGCTGCCATTGGCGGGATTGACCGCATACAACTCACGATCCATATCACTGCGCGCCCAATCCAAAGCCACACGGTAATCCAACGCACCTTCGCGGCCAGCAATTTGCCACTGCGCCCCATAGGTGTGGCCCTTGGTGGGCGAAGACACCTGCGGATTCGTAAAGGTATCGTCCACCGTCTGCCAATACAGCCCCACGGTCTGATTGAAATCTTCAGTGCCCCAGTAGCTACGGTTAGCCAGACGGAATTGAGTAGCCTTGCGATTCGGGTCACGTTTATAGACGTTAGCTGCCATATCCTGCGGCGTGCCATAGTCCCCCATCACACTGCGCGGATCGCTGTAGAGACGTTCGCGTGGGACCACATTGGGAATATCAAACTTCAAATCCACATAAGACAGGTAGGTGCGATTCTCGAACTGCCCGCGCTTGAAACCGATATTGCCCTGTACATTCGTGCGCTCGGAATCCGAGTGATGACGGTAGCCATCAGCCTTGTCATGGCTGACTGCCAAGCGCCCATCAAACTCGTCCGTCTGAAAACCCTTGGCGGCATACAAACCCAGACGCCCGAAACTGCCGCCCTCCACGCTGATGGCGTCACCCTGCGTACCGTTCATGGAGCGAAAATCCAATTCTCCACCTAAAGTGGTCGCACTGGCCGACAAGGCATTCGCACCACGCCGCACGCTGACCAAGGAGCTGTTGCGCGGTTCCAGAAAGCCGATCACAAACGAGCCGTCCGCCTCGTTCAAAGGCTGACCATCTTGCAACAGCAAGACACCTCGATTGACCGGATTACTTTGAATCCCCGAACCGCGAATATTGAGCCGAGGCTGATCAATCCCGCCAAAAAAATCCTGCACGATCAAGCCGGGCTGATAGTCCAGGGCATCGCGCAAAGTCACCAGACGCAGTTCTTCCTGCGGCTGAATCAAATTGGTGCCACCAGGCACCGCATCCAGGCGAGCCTTTTCTTGTCGCAGGTCGGCCTGCAGCACGCTTTGCCCGACAGGCGCCTCGACGACAATGGGAGACAAGATGGAGGTAGACGGGTCGGCCCAGGCGGCGCCCGACCACAGCCCTCCCAGCGCCAGGCTGACCGTCAGCCGACGCAATACAGGAACGTGTGACATCGTATTCTCGATAGAAAGTGAAATTACCAGTGCAGATAAAACATGGTCTTGGCCAGGATCACGATCCCGACCATGTGACAGAACACGCTTAGGTGAATGCGCTTGAAATGGATGGACTTCATGCGCCCGGTGCGCCGCAAAGTCATGGCCGTCAGAAAATGACCAAAAACGCTAAGCGCCAACAGAATCTTGATGGTCAAAAACAGGCCCAAAGTGTTATCGAAAGGATGGGCCAGCGCAGCGCGGTGATGCCAGGCCAAACCTATCCCGGCGCTGTACAGAACCAGCAGAACCCAGGGCATGATGCGCCGGGCACGGTCACCAATGGCAATCTCCAAGGTGCGCATGGCCTCTCGCGGAACGTGCTTGCGTATGCCTTCCAGCATCAAGACTTCAAAGAACACCGTGCCAATGAAAAACAGAGCGGCAAACAGATGGAACAGCAGGATCACGGGATAGGCAGTCATGGCGTCAAAGCCTCCTGAGACAAAAGTTGGGCATACAAGGAATCGGCCAGACGCTCGCGGGCAGCGATATCCGCCGGGGCCACCGGCTCAAACAACTGCCCTTGCCCCTTTTGCAGCAGCAGGCAGGAATCAGCGACCCGCATCAATTCACGGGGTTGATGACTGATGTACAACAGCGCTGCTCCGGTTTCTTCCAGGCAGCACAGGCAGACTTGAGCCAGGCTATTGCGCAGCGCCGGGTCCAGAGCACTGAAGGGTTCATCCAGCAGCAAAAGATCCGGTTGCAAGGCAAAGGCGCGGGCCAGTGCCACCCGTTGCGCCATGCCACCGGACAACTCGCCGGGCCAGGACTGGGCGACACCGGCCAACTCCACCTGCCCCAGCCAGTACATGGCACGCTCTTTGGCTTGCGCAGCCGACAAGCCTTGCGCACGCAGCGGAATCTGCACGTTGTCCAGCACGCTGCGCCAAGGCAACAAACGGGGCTGCTGAAACACCAGCACGGGGTGACGAAACTCGTTCCAGACCTGGCCGGAATCAGGCTTGATCAGGCCCGCAACCAAACGCAGCAAGGTACTTTTCCCTTCGCCACTAGGCCCCAGAACGCCCAGGCGCTGCCCGGCCTGCAAGATGAAACTTAAATCCTGCAAAACCGGCTTTTGCCCGAACAGGACCTGGACATGGCTTAGCTCAAGCATGGCTATCCTCCCGCCACTGTCCCAGACGACGCTGCAAGGGTTGCAGCAGAACAAATTCAATCACGGCGACCAAGCCCAGAATCAGCACAACCCAGGCGTACAGCTCGGCGCTGTCAAAGGTGCTACGTGCATTGGCCAAGGCATAGCCTGCGCCACTTTCTGCACCCAGCACTTCGGCCATCACCACCAGACGAACCCCACCGCAGCAAGCGATCAGCAAAGCGGCAGTCAAAGGAGCCGTCAGAGAAGGCAGATACAGGTGACGCAGACGGCGCCACCAGCCAAAGCGGTACACGTGGCTCATCTCGATCAGATCGCGGTCCACCTGCAACATCCCTTTGACGGTGTTCACGTACATGCCCGGCACCATCATCAGCACCGTCATGAAAATCACCATGCTCGAACCCAGGCCAAACCAGAGCATGGCCAGCACAACAACCACCACAGGCGGAATCGCCATCAATAGCCAACGCAAAGGTTCCAGCAAGCCACGCAGCCGCGGACTGTGCGCCGCCAAAATGCCTAGCGTGAAACCAATGGAACACCCCACGCTGACGCCAATGGCCACGCGCAGCAAACTAGCTCCGGCGTCATTCAGAAAATGGCCGGACATCATCAAACGCGGAATCGCACGGGCGGTTTCCATGGGCGAAGCCATCAGCAAGGGCCCCAGAAACATGGCGCTGATCTGCCAGCACAGCAGAATCAGCAGCACACCCACGACACCCCAGGCACGAGAGCTACGTGCCGATAAATTCGGCTTGCTTTTCATGGTCCATAAAACCCGGCAGCAGGCAGGCCACCACCCAAGGCTTGGGGATGCTGATCCGCCAGCAATTGATACAGCGCTTCCAGTTGAGGGCGGATTTCACTGGCTGGACGACTATCCAGACGAGTCTTTTCAATCGCGGTTTGAATTGCCGGAACCGGGAACTGAGGCAAATAGCCATGAACCATTTGGGCGCACTCTTGCGGCTGCTGGCTGCACCAGCGGGCCGACTCGGCATAAGCCCGTTCCACGGCCTGATTCAGCTCGGTATCGTGGGCCACAGTGACGTTAGCCATGACGCCGGCTTGCGGCAGCGCCTGTTGCAAAGGAAAAGCCTGCGCCCAGGCTTGCTCCAGACTTTGACCGCGATGCAGCTCCACCTTCTTCTGCTCCGCCTGCCACAAGAGCAAGGAAGCAGTGGGCTCAACTAACAAGGCTTGATCGCCCTGGCCGGTCAGCATCAAGGCAATGGCGTCCTGAGCATCGCGCGTACGACGCAAGCGTACAGTTTCCTTACCCCCTTGGGCTTGCTTGACCAGCAAGGTATCCAGCAAGACAGCAGGCAGATCGCGCTGAAATGGCACCAGCAGTTCCTTACCGGCCAGATCGCTAAAGCTCTTGACGGCGGGATCACGGCTGACTAGCCACAAAATGCCCCAGACCGAAATATTCAGCTGTTTGACGGCCTGCCCCTTGTTGAACATCAAGGCAGACAAATTGCTGGGTGCAGCGCTGTAATCCACTTCCTTTTTAGCCAGCAGAACACGCAACTGATCCGGGTTCTGCCACAGACGAAACTCCAGCTTGTCCGTGTATTGGCTCAAGGCCTGGGTCTGCGCCATATGCATCAAGGGATAGGACACCACCGCGCCTGGGCCGGCCAGAGTCAGAGACTCGTAACGGGGAGCGGCCTGGGCACCTGCTACCAGCGAGGCCAGGAGCAAGCCAGGCAAAACACGGCTCAAGACCTTGCGAACGAACATCCCACGGCCATCTCTTTTGGAGTTACCCAGCGTCGTAGAGGCAAACCGAGCACGAACCCGCTCCTTAACCCCACCAAAAACGTGAACCTGTGCCCCGTTTTTTAGATCAAGCTCATCCAGACGGGGCATGGCAGCACGCTTACCTGATAAGCCAGCATCAATTGCCTTGGGGGTAGCCTGATTTAAGGGAAGTCCACGCGCATGGCTGGCTATAGCCTGCTGCCCTCTGTCTGAACGGACACTTTTTCCCTGAGATGCAGCCCAGCGGCAGAACCCTTGATAGATATATGGCATGAAGATTTGTATAATGAGAACTATTATCAAATGGGAATTCTCCCATCTTCATCCCAGCCCCCCAATGACAAAAGTCAACATGCCCGGCTCGTGTCCAGCTTTGTTTGAATTGCTGGCTCGCCACCGTCTCCTGCAAGGTTTGCCCATCGAGGTCATCCAGCATTTGTGCCGTGACGCTTTGGCTCAAAACGCCAGTTCTGGGCAGATTCTGTTCAATGAAGGCGACGAGGCCCGCTATTGCTTGCTGGTAGACACTGGTCAGGTAGAAATCCTGCGCTACAGCCAAAATGGCGACGAACGTGTTTTCAATGTTTTCGAGCCCGGCCAATTGGTGGCGGAAGCCGCCATGTTCATGCCGCATGGTCGCTACCCCATGTGCGCTCGCGCCAAGGGAACCGTGCGCGTCTACAAACTCTCGCGCAGCAGCCTACAAGAAGCCTGCCGCCGCTGGCCCGAACTGGCCATGAACATGATGGCGGGCTTGAGCAGCGCCTTGTATGCACAAGTCAATAAAGTGGACTGGATTTCAGCCAGCTCGGCCGCCGAGCGTTTGGCGAACTACTTGCTCAATCTGCAAGCCCGCCAAGGGGAAAAAATCCAGTTACCCTTGAACCAACGGCAACTGGCCGCCCATCTGGGTATACGGGCAGAGACCTTGAGCCGATTGTTCACCGACTGGCAGGCGCGTGGTTACGTCAGTGGCAAGCGCAGCGATTGGCAGGTACATGACCAGGCCCACCTGCGCCGCTTGGCCAGTCCAGCCCAACGCTCTTTTTAAGCGATCGACGCACTCATGACTTTTGTCATTTGAGTACTTTTCAAGCAGACCGAGAATGCCGACTTTTAGCTTCTCTGCTTGATACTCATGACACACTTGCCGCCACAGGCCGCTTACACTGAAGCCGACATTCGCCAATTGGTGACCCAGTTCTACGCCCAGGTTCGGCAAGATGCGCAGCTAGGCCCGATTTTTGAACACAATGTGCAGGACTGGGACGAGCATCTGGATATGCTGTGCGATTTCTGGTCGGCCATTTTGCTGGGCACACGCCGCTTCAAGGGCGCCCCGATTGCGCGCCATGCGGCCCTGCCCGAGTTATCCTGGCCCTTGTTTGAACGCTGGCTGGAAATTTTCCACCAAACCACGGCCACGCTGGGCAAACCCACCCTGCAACAAAAGGCAGACGCTATGGCAGACCGCATTGCCGCCAAACTTTGGCAGACCTATCAGGCGCAAAGCAATCAAACGCGCCTGCCTGACACCCTGCCTGAAGGGCTGGAGCGCTACAGCCAATCCCCCGTTTTCACGCCGGCCAATTTGCCCGAGGCCTTGCGCCGTGCCCACAACACCAAAGTTGGCACCTGGGGCCTGCTGCGTGTTCAAACCGGCGTGCTGCGCTTTGCTCTGGATCAGGAGCCTTTTACTGAAGTGGTGCTGACAGCCGGACAATGTGTGGCGATTGAGCCCCAAGTTCTGCATCACGTGGAGTTCGAACTGCCCGGCAGCTTTCAGATCGAATTCTTCAAACAAGCCCGCTAAATTGAAAAAATCCCTTGCAAATAGTAGGTGAATACCCGCATCACCGACTACACTTGCGGCTCCGGCGTGAAAACCTCAATAGAATCAAGATTGTCCTTGATCAATTAGACACGCCCTCTTGGCAGTAGCCCATAAGTTCAACGCTTATACTGTTCAACTATAAAACAGGGGCAGAGCTCACAAGGCGCCTCCCCTGACGATTTCAAACACGAAAACACAATCCTATTGGAGAGCCGCATGGTGAACATGAATCGGCGTCAGTTCTTCAAAGTGACGGGGGCCTCGCTGGCCAGTTCCAGCATGGTCTTGCTGGGCGCTGCGCCCACCCCCGCCATGGCGGAAGTCAGGCAGTACAAACTGACCCGCATGACAGAGACGCGCAATACCTGTCCTTACTGTTCCGTAGCCTGTGGGGTGCTGCTGTACTCCCGTGGTGACGGCGCCATGAATGCCGAACCCAGCGTGGTTCACATTGAAGGCGATGCCGACCACCCCGTGAACCGCGGCACACTCTGTCCCAAGGGCGCAGGCTTGGTGGATTTCATCAAGAGCCCCAACCGACTCAAATACCCTGAATACCGTGCCGCTGGCTCGGACAAGTGGGAACGCATCTCCTGGGAAGACGCTTTCACGCGTATTGCCAAGCTGATGAAAGAAGACCGCGACGCCAACTTCCAGACCACCGCTGAAGACGGCACCGTCGTCAACCGTTGGCTGACCACCGGCATGCTGGCTGCTTCGGCAAGTAGTAACGAAGTGGGCTATGTCACCCATAAAGTCATCCGCAGCATGGGTGTACTGGCGTTCGATAACCAAGCACGTGTCTGACACGGCCCGACGGTGGCAGGTCTTGCCCCGACGTTTGGCCGTGGAGCGATGACGAACCATTGGGTCGACATCAAGAACGCGGATATTGTGCTGATTATGGGCGGCAACGCAGCCGAGGCGCACCCCTGTGGTTTCAAATGGGTGACCGAGGCCAAAGCACACAACAATGCAAAACTGATCGTTGTGGATCCACGCTTTACGCGTTCGGCATCCGTAGCGGACTTTTACGCGCCTATACGTACCGGTAGTGACATCACCTTCCTGGGTGGCGTCATCAAATACCTGCTGGATAACGACAAGATCCAGCACGAATACGTGCGCAACTACACCGATATGCCCTTTATCGTGCGCGAAGACTTTGACTTCGAGCAGGGGCTGTACTCGGGCTACAACGAAGAAAAACGCAGCTACGACAAGTCCTCCTGGGACTACGAGCTGGGCGAGGACGGCTACGTCAAGACGGACCCCACCTTGCAACACCCACGCTCGGTCTACCAACTGCTGCGCAAGCACTACGAGCGCTACACGCCCGAGATGGTGGAACGCGTCTGTGGCACGCCCAAGGACAAGTTCCTGAAAGTCTGTGAAATGCTGGCCTCGACCGCTGAACCGGGTCGCGCGGGCACCATCCTGTATGCGCTGGGCTGGACGCAACACAGTATTGGTTCGCAGATCATCCGTACCGGCGCCATGGTCCAGCTGCTGCTGGGCAATATTGGTATTGCCGGCGGTGGCATGAACGCGCTGCGCGGACACTCCAACATTCAGGGTCTGACTGACCTGGGTTTGATGTCCAACCTGCTGCCCGGCTATCTAACTTTGCCCAACCAGGCCGAGAAAGAGTTTGACGGCTACATCGGCGCACGTGCCCAACAGCCGCTACGCCCCAACCAGCTAAGCTACTGGCGCAACTACAAGAAGTTCCACGTCAGCCTGATGAAAGCCTGGTTTGGTGATGCCGCCCAGGCCGAGAACAACTGGGCCTACGACTATCTGCCCAAGCTGGACAAGCTCTACGACATGCTGCAAGTGTTCGAGCTGATGGACGAAGGCAAGATGACGGGTTACATCTGTCAGGGCTTCAACCCCCTGGCGGCGGCACCGTACAAGGCCAAGCTGCTGCGTGGTTTCTCCAAGCTCAAGTACATGGTCATCATGGACCCGCTGGTTACGGAAACGTCAGAGTTCTGGAAGAACTATGGCGAGCACAATGATGTCGATTCCGCTTCCATCCAGACCGAAGTCTTCCGTCTGCCCACCACCTGTTTCGCCGAGGAAGAAGGCGCACTGGTGAACTCGGGCCGCTGGTTGCAATGGCACTGGAAGGCCGCCAACCCTCCGGGCGAGGCCAAGAGCGACATTGAGATCATGAGCACGCTGTTCACGCGTATTCGCTCGCTGTACCAGAAAGAAGGCGGTGCCTTCCCTGATCCGATCCTGAACCTGTCCTGGCCCTACTCCAACCCGGATGATCCAACCGCCGCTGAACTGGCCAAGGAATACTCGGGCCGCGCACTGGTGGATCTGCATGATCCCAAGGATCCGACGAAGATCACGCGTAAGGCAGGCGAGCAACTGGATGGCTTTGCCGAATTGCGCGACGACGGCACCACGCTAAGCGGTTGCTGGATCTATGCCGGTGCCTGGACACAGCAAGGCAACCTGATGGCTCGCCGCGACAATAGCGATCCAACCGGAATCGGCCAGACGCTGAACTGGGCCTGGGCCTGGCCAGCAAACCGCCGCGTGCTCTACAACCGTGCATCCTGTGACCTGACCGGCAAACCCTTTGACCCACGTCGCAGCCTGGTTCACTGGGATGGCAAGCGCTGGGGTGGTGCGGACGTCCCTGACTACAAGGCCGATGAGAATCCGGCTGATGGCATGGGCCCGTTCATCATGAACCCCGAAGGTGTCGCCCGCTTCTTTGCCCGTAAAGGCATGGCAGAAGGCCCCTTCCCCGAGCACTACGAGCCTTTTGAAAGCCCCTTGAGCTACAACCCGCTCAGTCCTGACGAACCACGTGCCATGACCAACCCGGCGGCGCGTATCTTCAAGGACGACCTGGCGGCCATGGGTACGGTAGACAAGTTCCCCTATGTGGGCACCACCTACCGCCTGACCGAGCACTTCCACTACTGGACCAAGCACGTGAAGCTGAACGCCATCGTGCAGCCCGAACAGTTTGTGGAAATTGGCGAGGAGCTGGCCAAGGAAGTGGGCATTGTGCAGGGTGACCGCGTCAAGGTGTCCTCCAACCGTGGCTATATCAAGGCCGTGGCGGTGGTGACCAAGCGCATCAAGGCCCTGAACGTGGATGGCAAGGTTGTCCACCAAGTGGGTATCCCGCTGCACTGGGGATTTGTGGGTCTGGCCCGACCTGGTTTCCTGATCAATGCGCTGACCCCGCCGGTAGGCGATGGCAACTCGCAAACGCCGGAGACCAAGGCCTTCCTGGTTCAACTTGAAAAGGTTAAGGAGTAAGCCATGGCCTTGCAATCACTTGATATCAAACGGCGCTCCGCAACCACCACCCCATCGCCCAGCGTACGCGAGCCCGTGGGTGGGGAAGTGGCCAAGCTGATCGACACCAGTAAATGCATTGGCTGTAAGGCCTGTCAGGTCGCCTGCATGGAATGGAACGATACGCGCGACGAAATCGGTCACAACGTCGGGGTGTATGACAACCCGGCCGACCTGACCGACAAGTCCTGGACCATCATGCGTTTTGCGGAGTATGAAAACCCCGCTGGCGATCTGGAATGGCTGATTCGCAAAGACGGCTGCATGCACTGCGAGGACCCGGGCTGCCTGAAGGCCTGTCCCTCGCCAGGCGCCATCGTGCAGTACACCAACGGCATTGTGGATTTCCACGAGGAAAACTGCATTGGCTGCGGCTACTGCGTTACCGGCTGTCCTTTCGATGTGCCTCGCATTTCGGAAAAGGACAAGAAAGCCTACAAGTGCACCTTGTGTTCGGACCGTGTGGCGGTCGGACAGGAACCGGCCTGTGCCAAGACCTGTCCTACCGGCGCGATTGTGTTCGGTACCAAAGAAGACATGCAGCACCACGCTGCAGAGCGTATCGAAGACCTGAAATCGCGCGGCTTTGAAAACGCAGGTTTGTACGACCCGGCTGGAGTGGGTGGCACCCACGTCATGTACGTGCTGCACCACGCCGACAAGCCCGAGCTGTACAGCGACCTGCCCAAGGACCCGCAAATCAGTCCGATGGTCTCGCTCTGGAAGGGAGTGGCCAAGCCGCTGGGGGTTGCTGCCATGGCACTGACCGCCCTGATTGGTTTCTTCCACTACATCCGAACCGGTCCTAACGAGACCGACGAGGAAGACGAGCGCCGCGCCGACGAGGACGCACGCAAGATCCAGGAGGCTCACCATGACTGATCACAACCGCAAGGGCTTGATTCAGCGCTACACCACCAGTCAGCGCATTAATCACTGGATCATTGCCATGAGCTTTGTGCTGCTGGCCTTGTCCGGGCTGGCGCTGTTTCATCCGTCAATGTTCTGGCTGACCAACCTGTTTGGCGGCGGTCCGTGGACACGCATTCTGCACCCGTTCATTGGTGTGGTGATGTTTGTGTGCTTTTTCCTGTTTGCGGCCCGCATGGTACGGCACAATATGTTCTCCAAGGGTGACGCGGCCTGGCTGCGTCACTTCAAGGATGTGCTGAACGCCAAGGACGAGCGCATTCCCGAAGTAGGCCGCTATAACGCCGGGCAAAAAATCCTGTTTTTTGCTTTGGTGATCTTCATGATCGGCCTGCTGGCAACCGGTGTGGTGATGTGGCGCGAATACTTTTCCGCCTTCTTCCCCATCTGGGCTATCCGCCTGGCCTCCGTGCTGCACGCGGTCTGCGCCCTGCTGATGATTTGCGCGATTATCGTGCACATCTACGCCGGTATCTGGGTAAAAGGTTCGGTCAAAGCCATGACCCGCGGTACGGTTACCCGTGCCTGGGCCTGGAAGCACCACCGCGCCTGGTTCCGTGAAGAAATGGAAAAAGGTCCCAGCCGTCCTGCCGAATAAGCGGGGCTCTGGTACATAAGCAACCCGGCTGCCATGCACCATTTCGGGCATGGCAGCCTTGTTTTCAGGAGTCTGTCTTGCAACGCATCCTTCCGCGCGGCGAAATCGAAAGTCTGGACCACACCTCCATCCCCCGACTGCGCCTGCCTGTGCGAGCCAGCGTCTTTGCTGACCGGGCAGCACGTCTGCGCCAATTGGCTGACGGCAATCCCGTTGGTGCCTACCTGCTCTTGCTGGCACATCTGGTTGATGGACAGCACAAACAACTCAATGCCCTGCCCCCGGCCGAACTGCCCGCCGAGGTGCTGGAAACAGCACAAAGACACGGTATGCCACCCTTGCTGGCATCGGGCTGGAAACGCGATCCACAGTGGCTCAGCATTTTGAGCAGTCTGCTCAATCACATGATCAACACTTCGGACGTGCCTGCAGCCGCCCAAGAAGTCTGTCAGAGCCTGCTCAAGAAAGCCGAGTCTGACCCACAAAAACTGGAAGATCTGGCTGACGCGATTCTGGCCGAGCAATTGCCTGAGCAAGACGGTGCCGCGGCACCTTTTGTCATGGCCGCCTTGCAGGTTTACTGGACGCACCTGGCCTGCTCGCTGACCGAGGGCCAACTGTCTGTAACCAGCCCCTTTGGCGTATGCCCGTCCTGCGGCAGCCTGCCTGTATCCAGCGTGGTGCGTGTGGGTGGTCGTGAAGATGGTTGCCGCTACATGTGCTGCCCGCGCTGCAGCGTGGAATGGCATCTGGTGCGTGTCACCTGCTCGCATTGCGAAAGCACCAAAAGCGTGGCGTATCACGCCATTGAAGATGGCCCGGAAGGCATCAAGGCCGAGTCCTGCGACAACTGCCATACCTACCGCAAAATCTTCTATCAGGAAAAGCAGCTGGGCATTGACCCGGTAGCGGACGACCTGGCCAGTCTGGCTTTGGACGTTCTGATGGGTGAAGAAGGCTATTCCCGCGCCAGCGGCAATCCACTTCTTTGGCACCAGTCTTAAGCTAAGATTCCCCTACGCCTTGCTGCCCCGTGCACAAGGCGTAGCTGACGGACCCTGCCCATAGACTCAAACGCCTGCCTTTGAATGATGAGCCCAACGCCTGAACTCTCCCCCGCCCACATCCCTTCCCTGGATCGCTTGCTGCGCTCGCCAGAGTTCCAGCCCTTGCTAAACCAGTTCGGTCACACACGCCTGAGTCAACGCACTCGTGCCCATTTGCAGGCACTGCGGGAGGCCGTGTTGAAGGGAGCACTAAGCCCTCAGGACCTGGAGCCCGCTCAGCTTGCCAAAGCACTGCAAGCACAACTGCAGGAAGAATCCCGCTTGCAGCTACGCCCGGTCTTTAACCTGACCGGCACCGTACTGCACACCAATCTTGGGCGTGCGATGCTGCCGGATGAAGCCATACAGGCCGTCGTCCAGGCCATGCGCTCGCCCGCCAATCTGGAATTTGATCTGGAAACCGGTGGCCGAGGCGACCGCGATGACTTGATCAACCCCTTACTCTGCGAACTGACCGGCGCTGAAGCCGCCACAGTCGTGAACAATAATGCGGCTGCCGTGCTGCTGATGCTCAGCACCCTGAGCCCCCGCCGCGAAACCGTGGTGTCACGTGGCGAGCTGGTTGAAATTGGCGGGGCCTTTCGTATTCCCGACATCATGAAGCGTGCCGGTGCTCGTCTGCATGAGGTAGGCACGACCAACCGTACCCACGCAGCTGATTACGAGAACGCCATCAACGAACGCAGCGCCATGTTGATGAAGGTGCATTGCAGCAACTACGCCGTCAAAGGCTTCACCAAAAGCGTTTCAGTCGAAGAAGTTGCACAGATAGCCAAAAAACACGGCCTGCCCACCAGCGTGGATCTGGGCAGCGGCACCTTGGTGGACCTGAGCCAATGGGGCCTGCCGCCTGAACCCACCGTGCGCGAGACCATCGAAGCCGGTGCCGATATCGTGACCTTCAGCGGCGACAAGCTGCTGGGTGGCCCCCAGGCCGGTCTGATCGTAGGCCGTGCAGACCTGATCGCCAAGATCAAGAAAAACCCGCTCAAACGTGCTCTGCGCGTGGGCAAAATCACCTTGGCCGCACTGGAACCTGTGCTGGCCTTGTACCGTTCGCCAGAGCGCCTGCCCGAGCACCTGACCACCTTGCGTCTGCTGACTCGACCTTCGGCTGAAATGCGTGCCCAAGCACTACGTTTGGCCCCTGTCTTGCAGCAATGGGTGGGGACACAATTTGCTGTAGAACCCACTGCCATGCTGAGCCAGATCGGCAGCGGTGCGTTGCCCGAAGACGTACTGCCCAGCTTTGGACTGCGCTTTGCCTACCAAGGCACAGGCCGTCCGGGCCGCCATCTGACTCAACTGGAAAAACGCCTGCGCACTTTGCCCCAGCCCGTCATCGGGCGCATTGCGCAAGATGCCTTTTGGCTGGACTTGCGCTGCCTGGAAGAGCCCTTTGAGGCCGCCTTCAGCGCACAACTGATTCCCGAGCAAGCATGATTGTTGGCACCGCAGGACATATCGATCACGGCAAAACCACCTTGATCCGCGCCTTGACCGGCGTGGATACCGATCGTCTGGACGAGGAAAAAAAGCGCGGCATCTCCATCCAGTTGGGCTATGCCTATACACCTTTGCCCGACGGACAGATCCTGGGCTTTATTGATGTGCCCGGTCACGAACGTCTGGTGCACACCATGGTCGCAGGTGCGACCGGTATTGATTTTGGCTTGCTGATCGTGGCCGCAGATGACGGCGTCATGCCACAAACCCGCGAGCATCTGGCCGTACTGCAATTGCTGGGTTTGCAGGCGGGAGCCATCGTCCTGAGCAAGGCGGATCGCGCTGATGCTGCCAGAATTGAATCCGTCAAAGCCGAGCTGCAAGCACTCGTCCAAGGAAGCTTTCTGGACAATGCCCCCATCTTCGTTGTTGATGCCCTGTCCGCCGACAAACCCGGCCTGGAAGCACTGCGCCAGCATCTACACGCACAGGCTATGCAAGCCACCAAGCAGGATGGCCAAGGCTATTTCCGCCTGGCCATTGACCGCGTCTTCACCTTGCAAGGTCACGGCACCGTCGTGACCGGCACGGTGCACGATGGCGTGCTGGATCTGGATGGCCCGGCGATGGACTTGCGCCTGATGCCACGCGGTACACCCGTACGAGTGCGCAGCATTCACGCCCAGAATCAGGCATCACGCCAGGCCCGTGCCGGCCAGCGTTGTGCCCTGAACCTGGGCGGAATTGATGTACAGGATATCGAGCGTGGCGACTGGCTGGCCGACGCGCGATGCTTCATCCCCTCCACACGTATCGACGTGGAGTTGAGCCTGCTGGACAAAGATATTCCCGCCCTACGTACCTGGTCGCCCTGGCATGTCCACATGGGGGCTGCTCACCTGACGGCCCATGCCGTGCCTTTGGATGGCGAGTCCTTGCAGCCCGGCCAGACCGGCAAGGTCCAGTTGGTCTTTGACCGCCCGATCTGCACCATGACGGGCGAGCGCTTTATTTTGCGCAATGCCCAGGCCAGCGAAACGGTCGGCGGCGGGATTGTGCTGGACCCGAATGCACCGGACCGCAAACGACGCTCCGCAACGCGCCTGGCCTGGCTGGACGCCTTGGCGCAATGGACGCGCGGCGGACCGTTGGAGAGCCTGCTGGCCCAAGCACCTTACGGTCTGGACGAAGCAACACTGCTGCGTCTGTCGGGAGGATCTCAACAAGGCTTGAGCGCCCCAGCCAATGCCCGCTGGCACACCGGATCCCGCCCACAAAGTCAGCCCATCTTGCTCAGCGATGCGCGCCTGGAAGCGCTGTGTCAGCACATAGAAAGCGTGATGCTGCAGTTTCACGAGCGCAATCCGGACGAGCCTGGCCTGTCCAACAGCCGCTTGCGACGCATGGCCGCCCCCACCATGCCCGACGCAATCTGGCAGCTCCTGACCGAATACCTGCTGGCAGAACAGCGCCTGGCCCGACAAGGAGCCTGGCTGCATACGCCAGGCCACCGCGTCACCCTGAGCGCCGAAGACCAAGCTTTGGCCACCGCCCTGCTGCCCCTGATCGAGGCAGGCCGCTTCGACCCTCCATGGACACGCGATCTGGCCAAAGAAACCGAAGCCCCGGAAGACCAGACCCGCAACGTACTGCGCCGACTAATGCGCCAGGGCGAGCTGTTTCAGATCGTGCATGACCTGTTCTATCACCGCCGCCAAATCGCGGTGCTAGCCAATATCGTCAAGGAGCTGCACAGCGGCCAAGGCGTCAGCGCCGCACAGTTCCGAGACGCAACAGGGCTGGGCCGCAAACGGGCCATTCAGATTCTGGAGTTCTTTGATCGCGTCGGCTATACACGACGTGTGCGTGATCGCCATGTATTACGAGGTGAAGCCTGGGCAGCGGCGGACTGAGCCCGGAGCTTCATGCGGGAACCAGAGCAGGCAACGCCCTGATCGTTGAAGCGTCACCGGCCCTAACGTATGATAGGGCCTCTTGAAGGAAAGCATCCGTGCCCGGTGGCACGGCCGGGCTTCAAACCCGGTTGGGGGCGTCAGACGTTCCCAGGTAGGTTCGACTCCTGCTGCTTTCCGCCAACTCCCTTTGGGCTAGAGACCTCTTACACTCCAATCGCCTCAAAGCTATCCACCCCTCTGTTTTACTCAAGTGCATCGGCATGATGCTTTAAAGCCTTGCGCACGTAATACTCGAAGCCGATCTCGGACCGGCGAGGGCGCAAAATCCAGTCATGTGCCTCGCGTCCCAGTTCCGGAAGAATCGGCTTGATCTGCCCGGCCGACATGGCCAGCAACTGCATCCGCGCCGCACGCTCGAACTGCAAGGCCAGCACACAGGCCTCCTCAATGGAATTGGCCGCAATCAACATGCCGTGATGCGCCAGCAAAATCGCACGCTTATTACCCAATGCCTGGGAAATGATCTGCCCTTCTTCATTGCCGACAGGCACACCAGGCCAGTCCTTCAAAAAAGCACAATCCTCGTACAACGTGCAGTTATCCATATGAGATACCTCCAAAGGCACACCTAACATGGATAAAGACGCCACATGCAAGGGATGGGTATGGATGATGCAATTCACATCTGGCCGAGCCCGATACACCCAGGAGTGAAAGCGATTCGCGGGGTTAGGCATGTCCTGCCCTTCAAGAACCGTCAGATCTTCATCCACCAGCAAAATATTGGACACACTGATCTCATCGAACCCCAGGCCTAGCTGCTGGGTGAAATACGTACCGTCCTGCTCGCCCCGCCCCGTAATTTGCCCAGCCAAGCCCGAGTCGTGACCGCCATCAAACAGAATGCGACAGGTCAGGGCCAACTTTTCTCTAACACTGCGTTCCGGAACCTGAAACTGAGCCTGCATCTGTTCCTGAGCGCGGGTGATCAACGTTGATTTGGACAAATCCATCGTCGTAGTCATGAGTATTCCTTGTGAACAGCCTGGAGCATCAAAAGGCACAGAGCCTCATGCCTAAACAGGGCTCCTGCGCTATTGAAAAGAAGTCGCTTCAGTGATGGCGATCCTGGCCCAGGCCAAGAACTGCTGTGAAGGCTGATACAGCATTAGCCGTATCCGTAAGATGAAGAATGTGTTGTTTGGAATTGTTCTGAACTACATCTTCAAGCAAGCATGTTTCCTTTAAAGTCCAATCCTGTCAATCAGGAAACAGAATTTCCTCAGAGCTCATACACCATCAAACCTTTACCAAGCCCTTAACGCCCACCGAGTGGCAGCGACATCCTCAAACACTGGCTGCAGAAGCCCGATATGACACATTTCAGCGCCAAGCAATGCCAAAACTCCTAAGTTAAACGGCTAGCCACCTAAACGTCCGCCCCCCCCCGCTTACCAAGTAATACCCAGGCTCTTCTAACCTTCCAGACGAATACCCCCCCCCCAACACTCTGACTTTGTTCCCGCTTCTCCCGTTGAAGTTACAGTTATGTTGCAATTCAACCACGTGTTTAGCAATTATTCTCATTTTTACCCTCGATTCAGCGTTTTATTTTTGCTTTGGAAATGAGAATAGGTATCATTAATTTCGCTGTACGGGGAACACGGCTATCAAGAGCAAAGCAACCGCAGCACACGCTAAAAACAGACACAAATTGGAAGTCGTCAATGAAATCTCTATTTACCGTAAAGCGCTTGCCGCTCGTTCTGGCAAGCGTTTTTGCTGCCAGTGGTGCAGTTGCTCAAGAAAGCACACCCGTTCAACTCAGCCCTGTTGTCGTTACCGCTTCGGGCTTCGAACAAGACATTAAAGAAGCTCCTGCGTCGATTACCGTCATTACCCGCGATGAACTGGAAAACAAGTTCTACCGCGATGCCTACGACGCCCTGCAAGATGTACCCGGCGTTATTGTGACTGGCGGCGGCGACCGTCGCGACATCACCATTCGCGGCATGAGCTCCAAGTACACCTTGATCCTGATCGACGGCAAACGCCAAAGCTCTACCGAAACACGTACCAACTCGGATTCCTCCGGTGTGGAAGGCGGCTGGACCCCTCCCCTGTCCGAAATTGAGCGTATCGAGGTCGTACGCGGACCTATGTCCTCGCTGTATGGCTCCGACGCCATGGGCGGTGTGATCAACATCATTACCCGCAAAGTGCCCAAGGAATGGGGCGGCTCCATTCGCCTGGATAGCACCTTGCAGTCGCACAGCCGCTCCGGCGATATTTTCCAGGGTAACTTCATGCTGGGCGGCCCGATTAAAGAGGGCGTTCTGGGCTTGCAAGTCTACGGTCAGCAAACCAATCGTAAAGAAGACGATATTTACAACGGCTACCGCAAGCGTGAGTCCTTTGAAGTGGGTGCCAAGCTGAGCCTGACCCCTTCAGAAAACCACAGCTTTGTACTGGAAGGCAGCACAAAGCGTCAAAAATACAATTCCACCTTGGGCAAAACCGTTGAGCCAATCGCTCCCGGCACTGCTTGCGGACGCTCCGGCTGCCCTGCCAGTTCCGAAACAGATTACCGCGGTGAAAAGGTTTCATTGACTCACAGTGGTAACTGGGGATTTGCAACCTCGGACACCTACGTGCAACAGGAAGACTTCAACAACAAGTCGCGTGACATGCGCATCAAAAATACCGATGCACGCACTGCATGGGTTGCCCCGCTGGGCGATCACCTGCTGACGCTGGGCGCCTCCTACCAGCATCAAAAACTGAACGACGAAACTGGTAACCAGCTCACAACTGGAATCAACCGTATCAAACGCACCCAATGGTCGCTATTCATGGAAGATGAGTGGAGCCTGACCAATAGCTTCGCCCTGACCGGCGGCCTTCGCTACGACCACGACGAGAACTTTGGCAAGCACTTCAGTCCACGTATATATGGCGTGTGGTCTGCCACGGACAACTGGACCATCAAAGGCGGTGTATCCACCGGCTTCCGTGCACCTGACCTGCGTCAAACCATTCCTGGTTGGGGTCAAGTCAGCCGCGGTGGCAATATGTACGGTAACCCCGATCTGAAGCCAGAAAAATCGCTGTCGCAGGAATTCGGCGTTATGTATGACAGTCTGGAGGGTTTTTCCGCTGGCGTGACTTTATTTAATAACGACTTCAAAGACAAGATCACTCGCATTGCATGCCCGGCCAGCAAATGTACCGACGGTCCTAACCAGTTTGGTTCCGACCCCACTACTTACGAGAACGTGGACAAGGCGGTCACTCGTGGCATTGAAACCAACTTCAGCTGGGATCTGGCTCAAGACTGGACTTTGAAAGCCAATTACACCTACACCCACTCCAAGCAAAAGAGCGGTCCCAACGAAGGTCAGCCTCTGAATCAAATGCCCAAACACATGGCCAATGTCAGTCTGGATTGGCACCCTACAGAAAAAATCAGCACATGGGCTCGGGTGAACTACCGTGGCAAAGAAAGTGAACCCGTCACCTCTGCCTCTTCCTCGACAACACGGGCTCCGTCCTACACCTTTGTAGATCTGGGTGGCACCTACAAACTGAACAAAAACGTAGACCTGTACGCGGGTATCTACAATATTTTGGATAAGCAAATTCGCTACGATGATTACAGCTACGTCGAAGATGGTCGTCGCTACTGGCTGGGCGTAGGCTTGCGTTTCTAAACACCTTTAGTCCCTTCAAATGGCCGGCGCCTCTGGAGCCGGCCATTTTTATTTCTCCACGGCGTTAATCCCTCTCAGCCGACAGGACAGATAAGCTCTTCCTTTCGCCCCAACAGCGCTAGACTAAAGCCTTGTTGTCCAGCTTTCTGGCTACAGAATCACCACCACATTCGGGAGCTGATCTTGTCATCCACCGAGTCTGATCTCGCGATCTACGCCGGGCCTCGTGCCTATCGCCACATTCAAAGCCATGGTTTACATGCCAAGGACATCAGCACGCTGATTGGCAGTGCGGGCGGACCCAAGGCTTTGGCGCTGACCGGACTGGATCAATATCTGTTTGGGGGCTGGCTCAACACGCATGACGAACCACTGTGGTTATTTGGCAGTTCAATTGCCTCCTGGCGTTTTGCCTGCGCGGCTCAGAGCGATCCCCACAAAGCCTTTGCAGACTTTGCGCAGCTTTATATACACAGCCCCTTTCTGCCCAACTCCACGGTAGCGGACATTACCCGGTCGACCCAGACCATGCTGAAAACCTTGCTGGGAGATAGTGACTCACAGGCAGAGATCCTGAACCACCCGCGCTATCGCTTTGCCATTACCGTGGCGCGCAGCAAAGGCTGGGCGGGTTCCCGAAATCAAAAGCAGCTTGGCGCGGCCCTGCTTAGCTGCATGGTCGGCAACTATGTACACCCTGCCATCCCGCACTGGTTCTTTGAGCGGGTCATCGTGCACGACGCTCGCAGCCCCTTGCCCATTCATGGCAAACATCAAGGCCGGGCCCGTTACGCGGCGCTGGATCAGCACAATCTGTTCGAGACCTTGGCCGCCAGCACGGCCATTCCATTGGTCATCGATGGTGTGGATGCGGCCCACAACTGGCCCGCCGGGCTTTACCGGGATGGAGGGCTGGTTGACTACAACTTCTGCGCGCTGGATCTGGATAGTCCCGGCCTGACCTTGTTCCCCCATTTCACGCAAAAAATCAGCGCCAGCTGGTTCGACAAATATCTGCCGCGTTGGCAGAAAGCCCGCCGCCCCCACTGCCTGGATAATTTGATTCTGCTGTGCCCCACTCCACGCTTTTATCAGCGCCTGAAAGGCCAAAAAATCCCGGATCGCTCCGACTACAAACGGCTGTCTGATTCGGAGCGACGTCTGGCCTGGCAGCACTCCGTTGAACAAAGCCAGCGCCTGGGCGAGCAGTTTGCGCAGTGGGTCGCTGATGACCAGCTTGCCCGGGTTGTACGCCCCCTGCCCTTCCCATAAGCGGCACTTGCCACACAACAAGTGCCAGTCAGCTCAGAATTGATAGCGCAATGATGCCATCACATTACGGGGTGCGCCGTAGGTATGACTGCTGTACGCTAGACGATAGGTTTTGTCGAAGATGTTATTGAAATTCACGGTCAAATCCGCCCGAGGCGTAATGGCATATCGAGCCATCAGATCCACCACCGCATAGGCTTTCTGTGTATTGGTTTCACGGGCTACGCCGGTCAGCTGATTATCAAAAATCTTGCTTTGCCATTGCACAGAGCCGCCTACCGTCAATTTATGCCATGCACCCGGCAAGCGGTAAGTCGTGAACAGCTTGACCTGGTCAGCCGGAATATCCGTCTTGATCTTCTCCCCGTCAGCACCCCGGAAGCGGTAGTGGGTATAACCCGCCCCCATTTGCCAGCCAGGGGCAAGCTCGCCATTGATCTCGAACTCAATCCCTTCAGAACGCGTATTGCTGGCTGCGGTGTACGCTTGGGATCCGCTAGGAGTCAGTTCCTTGCCATCAACAACAGCCAGATTGTCCTTGCGGGTCTGAAACACCGCCAAAGAGGCTGAAGCCGCCTCTCCAGGGAACAGATATTTGACCCCCAGTTCGTAGTTATTGCCTTTCTCAGGGTCCAGATAATTGCCGTCTCTGTCCTGGCTGGACTGGGGGTTGAAGATTTGCGTATAGCTGGCATACGTTGCCCACTGCTCATTCCAGTCGTAAACCAGACCTGCATACGGAGTGAACACGCCATTTTCTTTACGCAAGGTCGTATTGGAATGGTCCTTCCAATTGGTGACTCGTCCGCCCGCGATCAAAGCCAACTTGTCCGTCAAGCGCAAGCGTGTTGCAGCATAAGCCCCCCACTGGCGCGCCCGCTGATTATCCGGCCCGGTAATCTTCAAGTCCGGACGTGGCAGGTTACGGTCAAAGTCCTTGATCTGAGCAATGGGGATACGCTGGCGCGCATAAGCCATGTCATGTCGGGAGAGCTCGTAGTAATTGGCCCCCAGCATAATGTCATGCCCTTGCCCCCATGCCTGAAAGCGCCCTTTGATCGTGATATCGGCCGTATCCTGCGTGGGTGTTTTTTCATTGAAGCCCGCCGTCATGGAGCCACGTCCCTGCGGGGTCGGCTCCGGAGCGGCCACTCCATACAACTGCTCGTTATTCAGCCAAGAACGCCCCATCGCCATTTGAATGGACCAGTCATCATTGAACTCGTGTTCAAGTTGAGCAAATGCCATCGTCCGGCGCTGCTTGCTGTAGGCCCAGACGGCCGTCGCAGAATCGCTACGATCCCACTCCACCAGATTTCCGTCCGTATCCGAGACACTGAATGCGTGCATGCTAGAGCCATCGTAACGATTATCCATGTGCTCAAGACCCAGTCTGGCGACCGTTCGTGCCCCCAGATCCGCTTCTATCACGCCATAGAAAACATCCCGTTTGCCCTTGTAGCCATCCTTCCAGGAGCGGGACTGATCATAAGCAGCAACCAGCCGTCCCCGCACAGAACCGCTGTCATTGAGCGGGCCCGAAATATCCGCCATGCCCCGGTACCGGTCCCAGCTCCCCACTCCTGCTGAAACCTGTCCTTGAAACTCGGCCGTTGGTCGCTTGCGCTGCATCATGATGGATGCCGACGGTTCCCCAGCTCCGCTTAGCAGGCCGGTCGCACCGCGCACAATGGCGACATTGTCATAAATGGCGGTATCCATGACGCTGACCCCGCCATACCCTTGCAAGGCGGCAGCCGTAGTAGGCACCCCATCAATCACGTAGTTCGTAATGTTAAAGCCACGTGCCTGAAATGAGGTGTAACCTGCGCCATCATCACCATATTGCCGGCGACTGACCCCGGGACTTTGCTCCATGACCTGACCCAAGGTATCCAGGCCCTGGTCTTCCATACGTTGACGCGTAATGACCGTTGCAGACTGGGGCAGTTCCTGTAGCGTCACTGGCAGTTTCAGAATTTGAGGCACTGCTTGCTGCTGATAGCTGCCTGTGCCCTCTGACTTCTCATTCTGAGCCCGCACTTTGATGGACGACAGGGTGGATACCTCCTGAGGCGTTTCCTGAGCTTGTGCTACACCCATCAAAAGCCCCAAAACCATGGAGTACCCGCCAGCCCAAACCACTGCTTTCATACCTTCCCCTTTTATTAAATGCGAATTATTCTCATTATTGTAATGCGAACTAATTATTTTTGAATATGCAATTTAATAAGCAACAGGTAAATACTCAGGCACGAAACCCGCTCTGTTCAAATGCCCAAACGTGCTCAGCGGGCAAACCGTTCACCTGTCCATGACGCCCAGACCTCGCCTAAGTGCTCTGATCGATTTACCATGACAGCTTCCGATCACAACCTACCCCCGAGCAATATGGATACTCCTATTCGTCTGACCCAATACAGTCATGGAGCCGGTTGCGGCTGCAAGATTTCCCCCAAGGTACTGGACATTATCCTGGCCGGTAGTGGCGCCCAGAACATGGACCCGAACCTGTGGGTAGGCAATACCTCGCGCGACGACGCCGCTGTCTACGGCCTGAATGAGGAAACGGGCGTCGTCTCGACCACCGATTTTTTCATGCCTATCGTGGACGACCCCTATGACTTTGGACGCATTGCCGCGACCAACGCCATCAGCGATATCTACGCCATGGGCGGCAAACCCATCATGGCCATTGCCATTTTGGGCTGGCCTATCAATGTGCTGTCTCCTGAGGTCGCCCGCGAAGTGGTGCGAGGCGGACGGGCTGCTTGCGATGCTGCAGACATCACCCTGGCCGGTGGCCATTCCATTGATGCACCCGAACCTATTTTTGGTCTGGCCGTCACCGGCGTGGTTGATAAAGGCCAGTTAAAGCGCAACGACACGGCTACCGAAGGTTGCCAGCTCTATCTGACCAAACCTTTGGGTATTGGCGTGCTGACCACGGCCGAGAAAAAAGCCAAGCTTCGTCCTGAAGATCAAAACCTGGCCCGCGACTGGATGTGCACGCTAAACAAACCCGGCAGCCGCTTTGCACAACTGCCCGGTGTTAAAGCCATGACCGATGTGACTGGCTTTGGCCTGCTGGGCCACCTGATCGAAATGGCTGATGGCAGCGGCCTGACCGCCCGTCTGAATCTGGATCGTGTGCCCCTGTTGCCCGGCATTGAATACTACCTGCAAGAAGGCTGTGTGCCCGGCGGCACGCAACGCAACTTCGACAGCTACGGCCATCGCATCGCCCCTATCAGCCAGGATCAGATCAACATTCTGTGCGACCCACAAACCAGCGGCGGTTTGCTGATCGCCGTAGAGCCTGCTGCCACTGCCGAGTTTCTGGCAACAGCACAAGAACTGGGCCTGACCCTGGAAGCCATCGGGGAATTCATCCCCGCCAAAACCCACGCCGTCGAAATCGCTTGATGCGTCCTGATACCCACCACTACCGCGAGCTGTTCCTGAACGATGTGCCTTTGATGGACGCTCGCGCTCCCATCGAATTCAGTAAAGGCGCCTTTCCCGGCGCATTGAACCTGCCACTGATGAACGACGAGGAGCGTCACCTGGTGGGGATCTGCTACAAGCAACATGGCCAGGATGCCGCCATTGCCTTGGGTAACAAGCTGGTCAGTGGCCAGCTCAAGCAAGCTCGCCTGCAGGCCTGGGCACAATTTACGCAAGACCATCCCGACGGCTACCTGTATTGCTTTCGAGGTGGCCTGCGCAGCCAGATCACACAAACCTGGCTGCGCGAAGAGGCAGGCATCCCCTATCCCCGCGTAGTGGGCGGCTACAAGGCTATGCGTGGCTTTTTGCTGAATAATCTGGAACAAACCGTCGGCAGCGCCCGTTTTCAGGTTCTGGGCGGCATGACAGGCACGGGCAAAACCGATGTCCTGCAGCAGCTTGATAACAGTCTGGACCTGGAAGGCTACGCACATCATCGTGGTTCCAGCTTTGGCAAACACGCCACCAGCCAACCCAGCCAGATCGACTTCGAGCACAGGCTATCGATCGCCATGCTCAAAAAGACGGCCCAAGGGCACCAGCGCTTCGTCCTGGAAGATGAAAGCCAAACGATAGGCCGTTGCAGCCTGCCACTGGGCCTGTACCGGGGGATGCAGCAGTGGTCCATCATCTGGCTGGAAGATAGCCTGGAAAACCGCATTACGCGCATCGTGCGCGATTATGTCCAGAACCTGCACGCGGAGTACATTGCCCAGCACGACCCGCAAACAGGCTTTGCCCTCTTTGCCGAACAACTGCGTCAAAGCCTGGCCCGCATTACCAAGCGCCTGGGCCATCAACGCTACCAGCAACTGGCCGCCATCATGGACGATGCCTTGCAGGAGCAGGAGCGCAGCGGCGCGCTGGAGGGTCACCGGGACTGGATCGGTGGTTTGCTGACGCAATACTACGACCCCATGTACGCCTATCAACGCGAACAAAAAGCGGAACGGATCATTTTTCAGGGTGATGCCGACGCGGTCCTGAATTATTTGCGTCAGCAAGGCTGAACCTCATCTAAAGCCCGGCCAGCAAAGCCTGCCATCATTCCTCACAGATCAAGGACCGGCTGACGCCGACCCACATCCACTCTTGTCAGAATCTGTCCTTGCTCTGACACAAAGAGTAAACAAAGGGTAACCCCTACCATCTCGCAAGAATCTTGTTGCAGGTGGTAAGAAATGACGTCCCTCAATCGCGTTGCCCGGCATGTTCAGTTCCGTATTATCTGGCTCCTGCTTTTTGTACTGGCAGCCTGTCTGAGCAGTCCTCCGGCACACTCCAGTTCACGCATTGCCCATTTCTTGCCGGACATTGCCCTTAACGAGATCTTTCCCACCGCCACCCACACCAGCGAGCCCGCAGGCACTTTGCCTGTTGCCAAGGTCTTTAAGGATCAGGAACAGCTAGGGTATGTGTATGTGACGACCGACATCGTCAACACCCGTGGTTACTCCAGCTTCCCCATCGACACCCTGGTCGCCATGAGCATGGATGGCAGCATCGTCGCTGCCAAACTGTTGGAACACCATGAACCCATTGTCTTGATTGGCATCCCCGAGTCGCGGGTAGAGGCCTTCATTCAAGGCTATGTGGGTCAGAACTACATCAAGAACCGTCCCAAACCCGGCGCACCACCACCTGTCGACATTATCAGTGGCGCCACCGTGACCTTGATGGTGGTCGGTGACAGCATCATGCGCTCTTCGCAACTGGTGGCCCGGCAAGAAGGCATAGGCCAGCCTGCCGCCCCCGCCACAGCACCGGCTGCAGTCAAACGCAGCATAGACAGCAGCAATCAAACCATTGCAAGCTGGGATGAATTGCTCCAAAGCGGTGCCATCCAACGCCTGCACGTCAGCGTGGCCGACATCAACCAGGCCTTCATCGACAGTGGCCGTACAGAAGCCGCCGCTCATCCGCAGGAAGGCGACCCACAAGACACTTTTATTGATCTGTACGCCGCCCTGGTCAGCGTGCCCAGCATTGGTAAAAGCCTGCTGGGCGAATCTGACTACACATACCTGCAGCAAGAACTGAAACCCGGTCAGCAAGCCATGCTGGTCGTCGGGAACGGGCTGTATTCCTTCAAGGGATCAGGCTATGTACGCGGCGGGATTTTTGACCGTATCGAGATCGTCCAGGATCTGGACAGCTTTCACTTCACCGATCTGGACCACCAGCGTCTGCCCGGCGTGAAAGCTGCCAATGCCCCTGACTTCAAAGAAGCCGCCCTGTTCAAAATTCCGGCTACTGCTACCTTTGATCCGGTCCAGCCCTGGCGGCTCCAACTGCTGGTTCAGCGCGTGCTGAGCGTCAAGGACAAAGCCTTTGTAACGCTGAACCTGAATTACCAGCTTCCTGACGCCTATTTGACAGCGCCCCCTCCAGCAGCCGTTGCAGCGCCCCCCGATACCGCAGCGCACGATGACCTGGAAACCGCCAGCGAGCCTTTGTACAAGCAAATCTGGGCGGGCAAGAAAGTGCAAATTGCCGTGCTGCTGCTGTCCTTGCTGACCTTGGGTGGAGTCTTCTTCTTTCAGGACACGCTGACCAAGCACGAGGTCTTTTACCAACGCTTTCGCATCGGCTTTTTGCTGTTCTCCCTGGTCTGGATAGGCTGGTACGCCTCGGCCCAGTTGTCCGTGGTGAACGTACTGACTTTCTCCCACGCACTGCGCACCGATTTCCGCTGGGAGTACTTCCTGATGGATCCGCTGGTCTTCATTCTGTGGATCGCCACCGCCATCTCCCTGATCTTCTGGAACCGAGGTGCCTTCTGTGGCTGGCTCTGCCCCTTTGGAGCACTGCAAGAACTAGCCAACAAGCTGGCCCGCTTCCTGCGCATTCCGCAAATCAAGGTAGCCTACAGCGCCCATAAGCGCCTGGTGTCCATCAAATACGTGATCTTCATTCTGCTGTTTGGCTTTGCCCTGTACGACATGGCCGTGGCGGAAAAGATGGCCGAAGTCGAACCCTTCAAGACCGCCATTATCCTGAAATTCATCCGCGACTGGCCCTTCACCATCTTTGCCGTATTGCTGCTGATTGCCAGCCTGTTTATCGAGCGTTTTTACTGCCGCTACCTCTGTGCCCTGGGTGCTGCCCTGGCTATCCCCGCCCGCTTGCGCATCTTTGACTGGCTGCGTCGCTACCCCATGTGTGGCAACCCCTGTCAGCGCTGTGCAAGCGACTGCCCCGTCCAAGCCATCGAGCCAGAAGGCCCGATCAACCCCAACGAGTGCATCCAGTGCCTGAACTGCCAGATGCTGTATCACCACGAGAAAAAATGCCCGCACCTGATTCAAAAGATCGCCAAGCGCAAACGAGATAAACCGGCCCCCGTCGCCGTTGCCAGCTCGCTGCAAGACGATGCTGCTGCCCGCCCTACCGTGCGTCCACGCAGCGTAGACAGTACCGATTCCACGCCAGCCACGCCGTGAGACGGCTGGGCGCGCCCCAGCGCCAAGTCGGTCACGTCATCACACAAAAGGAAGATCACACCATGTCCGAGAACACACAGGATAAACACGGCTTGAGTCGCCGCGCCTTTCTGGGCACCGCCGCCTTGTCAGGTGCCGCAGTCGTCAGCGCCACCCATATTGGCAATGCCCTGGCCGATACGAAAAAAGCACCGGACGGGCAAAACGCCCATATCGAGCCGGGTGAACTGGACCAGTACTACGCCTTCAACTCCGGCGGTCAATCCGGCGAAATCCGCATCATGGGCCTGCCCTCCATGCGCGAGCTGATGCGCATCCCGATTTTCAACATTTGCAGCGCGACGGGCTGGGGCATTACCAACGAAAGCCGCCAGATCATGCGCGCCAACCTGACGCCTGAAACCCTGGCCTTTGCTGACTCCTTGGGCGGTATCCTGCCTAACGGCGATGCCCACCACCCCCATATGTCCTTTACCGACGGAACTTACGACGGGCGCTTCATCTACATCAATGACAAGGCCAATAACCGCGTGGCTCGCGTGCGCTGCGATGTCATGAAATGCGACAAGATCATCGAGATCCCCAATGCCGACGGCATCCACGGCCTGCGCCCCCAACGTTACCCCCGCACCGGCTATGTGTTCTGCAACGGCGAACACATCGTTCCCCTGCCCAATAACGGCACCATCTTCGGCAACCCCAAAGAGAACTACTTCTCTGTCTTTACCGCCATTGATGGCGACACCATGGAAATTGCCTGGCAGGTGATCGTGGATGGCAACCTGGACAACTGCGACGCCGACTACCAGGGCAAGTACGCCTTCTCCACCTGCTACAACTCCGAAAAGGGACTGGATGTCGGCGAGATGAGCGCCAACGAGCAGGACTGGGCCGTGGTGTTCAACCTGAAGGCCATTGAAGACGGCGTCAAGAAAGGCGATTTCAAGGAAATGCAGGGCGTCAAAGTGCTGGATGGCCGCAAAGGGTCGCGCTACACCCGCTACATTCCTGTGCCCAACTCCCCGCACGGTTGCAATGCCAGCCCCGATGGCATCCACGTGGTGTTTAACGGCAAGCTCTCGCCCACCGTCACCATGATTGACGTGCGCCGCCTGGACGACTTGTTCGCCGACAAGATCAAACCGCGCGACTGCGTAGTGGCAGAGCCTCAACTGGGCCTGGGCCCACTGCACACAGCCTATGACGGCCGCGGCAATGCCTACACCACGCTGTTTATCGACAGCCAGATCGTGAAGTGGAATATGGCCAAAGCCATTGAGGCTTACCAGGGCAAGGACGTAGACCCCATCATCCAGAAACTGGACGTGCACTACCAGCCCGGCCACAACCACACCACCATGGGCGAGACCAAAGAGGCCGATGGTAAATGGCTGGTCTCGCTGAACAAGTTCTCCAAAGACCGCTTCCTGAACGTAGGCCCGCTCAAACCAGAAAACGATCAGCTGATCGACATTTCGGGCGACGTCATGAAGCTGGTTCACGATGGCCCAAGCTTTGCCGAACCACACGACATGCTGCTGGTTGCTGCTGACAAAGTGCGCCCCAAGCGCGTCTGGACTCGTGACGACCCATGGTGGGACGGCGCACGGAAAATGGCTGAAAAAGACGGCGTCACCCTGGAGGGGGCGTCCAAAGTCATTCGGGATGGCAACAAGGTACGGGTCTACATGACCGCTGTGGCGCCCGTGTTCTCCGTACCCAGCTTCGAGGTCAATCAGGGCGATGAGGTCACCGTCGTGGTCACCAATATGGAGATGATCGAGGACTTGACCCACGGCTTTACCTTGTCCGGCTACGGCGTGGCCATGGAAATTGGACCGCAGCAAACCAGCTCGGTCACCTTCACGGCCTCCCGCCCCGGTGTGCATTGGTACTACTGCCAGTGGTTCTGCCACGCACTGCACATGGAAATGTCCGGTCAGATGAACGTGAAACCCAAAGTCTGACGGTGACATGAAGCCTTTCTGCCTGCTCCCTATCCGTGCACGATGCCTCAGCCCAACCCTGGTGCTGAGGCTGGCCTTCAAGCCGCTTACGGTCCTGGCCCTGGCGGCCAGTGGCCTGATGGCTCACGCGGCCACCATTGAGGTGTCTGCCGATACATCGCTGCAAGCCGCCATCGATGCCGCCCAAGCTGGCGACATCCTGATGCTGGCTCCCGGCACGTATCAGGGCAACATCATCGTGAACAAGCCCTTGACGCTTCAAGGCCCCAGCAACCGGCAAGCCGTGTTGCTGGGCGAACGTGAAGGCCGCACGGTGTGGGTGCAGGCGGAAGATGTGCAGATACGTCAGATTACCGTGCGTAATTCCGGCTTGAGCCTGCCCGACATGGATGCAGGCATATTCCTGGATAAACCCGCCCATAACGCCCTGATTGAAAACAACGACATCCTCGACAATCTGGTGGGGGTGTATGTCTGGGGGCCCCATAACGCGCTGGTGCAAAACAACACCATCGTAGGCAATAAAGAACTGCGTCTGAACGAACGCGGCAATGGCGTCACGCTGTGGAACTCCCCCGGCTCTCGCATTTTGCATAACGATATTTCCTGGGGTCGCGACGGCATTTTTTCCAATACCAGCCGCGACAACGTTTTCAGCCATAACCGCTTTACCCAGCTGCGCTATGCGGTGCACTACATGTACACCAATAACAGCGAGGTCAGCAGCAATGTTTCCATAGGCAATGACATTGCCTATGCCCTGATGTTTTCGCAGTTCCTGACAGTACGTGAAAACATCAGCATCAACAGCACGCATCAAGGCTTGATGCTCAATGCCGCTCAGCAATCGACCATTACTGACAACATCGTGGACGGTGCCGAAAAAGGCGTCTTTCTCTACAACGCCAACTTCAACAAGATCTCCGGCAACCTGATTCAGAACACCCAGATCGGGGTGCACTACACCGCCGGTTCCGAGGGCAATGAGATCACGGAAAACGCCTTCATCCAGAACCAGAATCAGGTGAAGTATGTGGGCACCCGCTACCTGGAGTGGTCCAGCAAGGACCGGGGCAATTACTGGAGCGATCACAGCGCTTTTGACCTGAACGGTGACGGCATTGGTGACACCGCTTATCGCCCCAATGGCCTGATTGAACAACTGGTGTGGCGAGCCCCTTCGGCCCGCGTGCTCTTGAACAGCCCCGCCGTTTCCATTGTGCGCTGGGCGCAAACCCAATTTCCTGCCATTTTGCCCGGCGGCATCATCGATAGCGCACCGCTGATGCGTGCGCCCGACAATCCCGTCTGGGAGCGCTACAAGGCCAATCATGACTCCATCCAATAACTGCACGGCCCCTGTCGCGCTGGCCAATGTCAGCAAGCTGTATGGCCAGCAGCGTGCCGCCAACGCGGTGAACTTCGAGCTTTACCCTGGTCAATGCACGGTACTGGCTGGCCACAATGGCGCAGGCAAAAGTACTGTCATCAAACTGATTCTGGGCCTGATCCGCGCCGACGAAGGCAAGGTCACGTTGCTGGATCATGACGCTGGTTCATCCCAGGCTGCCCGACTACGGGCCCATATCGGTTACTTGCCCGAAACCGTCGCCCTGCACCCCGCCTTGACCGGCACCGAAACACTGGCTTTTTACGCTCGTCTGAAAGGGCTGCCGACCCGTGACAACCAGGCCTTGCTGGCACGTGTCGGCATTGCACAAGCGGCTCACAAGCGCGTGGGTACCTATTCCAAAGGCATGCGCCAACGCTTGGCACTGGCTCAAACCCTATTGGGCAAACCTCGTGTGCTGTTACTGGATGAGCCCACCACTGGACTGGACCCAGCCTCCCGTCTGCTGTTCTACGAAATCGTCCAAGAACTGCGCGATGCCGGGGCCACCATCCTGCTCAGTACCCACGCTCTGGCGGAGATGGAACGTCTGGCAGACCGCATCATCGTGATGCAACAAGGACGCAAGATTGCCGATGGCACCTTGTCCGAATTGCGCCAACACGCTGGCTTGCCGGTACGTATTCGCCTGACCGTGGAGCAGATCCCCGACTCTGTTCCACAGCACTGGAATGTCATCGGCACCAATCGTCTGGAACGTCATTGCACCGAAGCCGAAAAAATCCAGATTCTGCGCGAAGCGCATGCCATCCCCGGATTGACCGACCTGGAGCTGGAATCCCCCGGTCTGGACGAGTTGTATGCGCACTTTTTGAAGCGCGAGGATTACTAAGCCATGAACCCTGTCCTGATCATCATCCAAAAGGAAGTGCGCGACGGATTGCGCAATCGTTGGGTACTGGCCGTCACCCTCCTGCTGGCCGCACTGGCTTTGTCCTTGGGTTTTCTGGGCAGCGCCCCCACCGGCAGCGTCAAGGTAGATCCTTTGACAGTCACGGTTGTCAGCCTGTCCAGCCTGTCTATTTTCCTGATCCCGCTAATAGCCATGCTGCTGTCCTACGACGCCATTGTGGGTGAAATAGAGCGCGGCACCATGTCCTTGCTGCTCAGTTACCCCGTCCATCGCTGGCAAGTTCTGGTCGGTAAATTCCTGGGCCATGCCCTGATCCTGAGCTTATCTACCGTGGTGGGCTACGGCTTGGCAGGCGTTACCTTGCAAGTGGCACATGGCGGCCTGGACTTCAGCGTCTGGACGCCCTTTCTGGCCATGATGGGTGCCAGCGTTCTGCTCGGCGCCAGCTTCCTGTCCATGGGCTATTTCATCAGCACCCTGGTCAGAGAGCGTGCCACTGCGGCCGGACTGGCCATCGGTATCTGGCTGTTTTTCGTGGTGATTTATGACATGGCTCTGCTGGGTATTCTGGTCGCTGACCAAGGTGCCATGATCACCGCTTCCTGGCTGAACATCATCCTGCTGTTCAACCCCACCGACGTGTACCGCCTGCTGAATCTGACCGGCTACGAGAATGTCGCCATGTTTGCTGGTATGGCCGGTTTAAGCGAACAGGCTCGTCTGCCCGCCAGTGTGTTGATGAGCGTTCTGCTGCTGTGGATCGCCGTGCCTTTTGGTCTGGCAAGCCTGGTATTCAAAAGAAAAGCACTATGAAAAAACTACGCACTCTTCTGTTGCTGTGCCTGGGTCTGATACTGGCTGCCTGCGGCCAACCGGAACAGGTGCAAGCCCCGCCGCCTCCCGTCGTCCAGATCCCACAAACGGCTGTAGGCCACTACTGCGGCATGTACCTGTTCGAGCATCAAGGCCCCAAAGGGCAAATCCTTCTGCGCGAACGCGAAGCGCCGCTCTGGTTCACTACCATACGCGAGGTCTTTGCCTACACCATGCTGCCTGAAGAATCCAAGGCCATTGCCGCCACCTATGTGCAAGACATGGCCCAACGCAATCAGGACGGCCAGTTCCCCGAAAAAGCCTGGATACCGGCACAAGATGCCTGGTATCTGATCTACAGCCGCTACACCGGTGGCATGGGCACCATCGATGCCCTGCCTTTTAGCCAGGAGCAGGCCGCCAAGGATTTCCAGCAACAGCATGGCGGCAAAGTGGTTCGTTTTGCCGAGATGCCGGAGAACTACATCTTTGGTGCGGTCGCGCTGCCTTGAAACGCTTATCTTCCTGATCCCAGGTATTTGCCATGACTTCTACTCCTGTTTCCCGCCGTCGTTTTATCGGTATCGTGGCCGCGACCAGCGCCCTGACTTGCGTGCCCTGGGCCGTCAAAGCGATGCAAGCAGCCACTACCCCACTCAGCTCCTGGCAAGGGGTGGCTTTAGGTGCGGACGCACAACTGCATATTCACCATCCCGACCCGGTTTTCGCACAAACCCTGATCGATCAGGCCCTGTCCGAAGTGCGACGGCTGGAGCGAATATTCAGTCTGTATGAACAAGACAGCGCCTTGCGACGCCTGAATCGCGATGGCTATCTGAAGCAAGCCCCCGGCGATTTGACGCGGCTGCTGCTGGAATCACAGCGCCTGAGTGAATTAACGAACGGGGCCTTTGATCCAACCGTGCAGGTGCTCTGGGAGCTGTATAGCCAGGCAGCCCAACGCAGCGCTAAAGCTTCCATCCCTGATGCCGCCGAGATTAGCCAAACGCTGCAGCAAGTCGGCTATCAAGCCATCCACATTCAAGGTGACACAGTCCTGCTACAACACCCCGGCATGGCCCTGACCCTGAACGGGATTGCTCAGGGCTACATCACCGATCGCATCACTGAACAGCTGAAACAGGCGGGCCTGGAGCACGCTTTGGTCGATATGGGCGAGATACGCAGCCTGGGCACGGCTCCGGGAAATCGTCCCTGGCGCGTCGGTCTGGCAGGCGATCAAGCAGAACCAGCCAGCTTGTTGAATCTGGATGTACACAATCAGGCAGTCAGCACCTCGTCAGGAGCAGGCACAGCACTTAGCCGGGATGGCTCCGTCACCCATCTGTTCAACCCCGCCAATGGTCAGGCCCGTCCTTTGTATCGCAGTGTCTCTGTCGTGGCCGGAAATGCCACCATTGCCGACGCCCTGTCCACAGCCTTTTCCTGGATGTCGCCACTAGAGATAGCTCGGGTACTGGCTGGCGATCCTGGTTTGCAGGCATGGGTGCTGCCCTACGATGGTGATCAGCTAGTACGGATGCACTCGTAAACACCAAGACAAACCCGCTTACCGGCAGACGCTCAAGCCCGATAAAGCCTCGTACAATGACGGTTTCGTCTACTGCAGGCCAAAACCCCATGCCCCTGAACGCTGAAACCCTTCCCTCTGCCGCCCCTTTACCCGGTCTGCCAGAATGGACCGGGTTTTGCGAGGCAGCACACCAGTCTGATCGATACGCGTTGGACCTGCATTGCCTGAAAGCCGCAGGCTTGCAAGTGGACTTGAGTGGACAGCGGCATTCGCCGGAACTTCAAGCAGCCGGAGCCGCTCTTTTAGCAGCCCGCCATTTCAACACGGCACGCAAGCAGTTGCTAAACGGCGGCATCGTCAACGGCACCGAACAACGCGCCGCCTGGCACAGCGCCCTGCGCGCCCCCGCCCCCATGGCGGAAGTCGCCAAGGAACGCGAGCGCATGAACGAATTCGTGCGCGTCGCCGACTCCGAGCGCCGCTGGCGCAACATAATCCATATTGGTATTGGTGGCAGCGACTGGGGCGTGCGCCTGTCCCTGGCGGCCTTTGGCTATCGCCACAGCTGGCGCAACGTACGCTTTCTGGCCAATATCGACGGCCATGCGCTGGAGCATGCACTGTCGGGTATGGACCCTCACGACACCCTGATCGTGATCGCCTCCAAATCCTTCACCACGACCGAGACTCTCAAGAACGGACAGCGGGCCCTGGAATGGCTGCAAGCCGCTGGCGTTGCCAACCCCTACGAACAAATCGTTGCGGTCACCGCCCGCCCTGAAACGGCCTCCAACTGGGGGGTTCCACAAAAAAATGTCTTCCAGTTCTGGGACTGGGTAGGTGGCCGCTTCTCCCTGTGGTCGGCAGTCAGCTTAACCACGGCCTTAGCGGTTAGCAGTGACGTGGTGGCCGGAATGTTGTCAGGCGCTGCAGCCATGGACCAGCATTTTCAGGAAGCCCCCATCGCGTCCAACGTGCCCGTGCAAATGGCACTGGCTGGCGTGGTCAACCGCAGTGTGCTGGGTTATGGCTCACTAAACATTTCCCCCTACGACTTCCGCCTGGGCAATCTGGTGCCCTACATTCAGCAACTGGATATGGAGTCGTTGGGCAAGTCCGTCACCACCAGCGGCGAACCGGTTGGAATCGCTACCGGCGCAGCCGTCTGGGGACTGGCCGGAACAGATGCACAACACACCTTCTATCAGTGGCTACACCAGGGCAGCGATGGCGCTCCTGTGGACTTTATTGTGTGCCAGCAGGCGGATCACAATCAGGTCGAGCACCATAACCTGCTGCTGGCGAACTGCCTGGCACAGCGCGAAGCCTTGATGCGCGGCAAAACCTACGAGCAGGCCCTGGCCGAGTGCGAACAACAAGGTCTGGGCGAGCAGGCTGCCGAACTTGCCCACCATCGCGTGCACTCGGGCGGCCGCCCTAACACCCTGATTGTGTTACCTCGCCTGAACCCCTTCTCGCTAGGCGCCTTGCTGGCCTTGTACGAGCACAAGATTTTTGTGCAGGCCTTGATCTGGGGGATCAATCCCTTCGATCAATGGGGGGTGGAATACGGGAAAGTACTGGCGAACGGGATTTTGCAGGAGCTGTCGGGAGAGAAAAAAGCCTCTGCTGAGCATGATGCGTCTACTCGGCATTGGATAGACGTTTTCAAGAACTAAGGCTGCCCACTTAGCTGCCCCTGCCCAATCTCATTATCTATCAAAGACCTAGGGCACTATTTTCTCATCAGCCTCCACGTGTATACTATCCGTATATACCAAATCCATGGAGGTAACTATGCGTACAAACGTAAAACTACCCGCCAAGAAAGTTCACCCCACCAGCAAGACAACAAGCGTGTTCATGAGTGGAAATAGTCAAGCGGTTCGTCTACCTGAAGGTTTTCGATTCGAAGGGAAAAGAGTCTTCATACGACGAGACCAAGAGTCTGGTGATGTCATTCTGTCCTCAAAGCCAAGAGGCTGGGATCACTTCCTTAATGTTGCCGCTAATAATGACCCTGCTGAATTCGAAGGTTTCCTGGAAGATCTGAACAGAGATCAAGACCCCGCCCCCGAGAAAGATCATTTCGCAGGGTGGGAAGAATGATCTACATGCTAGATACCAATGCTGTTTCCAATGCTGCCATGAACAGGGGCAAAGTAAGAGAAACTATGCTGGGACACAGTCCCAGCAATATTTTTGTATCTAATATTGTGCTCGCTGAGCTGATGTATGGGTTTGCCAAAAAGTCCAGACCTACCTTGCAGGCGACAACAGAAGCCCTGCTAAGCACGATGACTGTGCTGGACTGGGATGATTCCGTTTCCGATGTTTATCCGGCTTTCCGTGTAGCCATAGAAGCCAAAGGTCGCTCGCTCTCGTATATGGACATGTTGATTGCAGCCCATGCCCATTCAATAGGGGCCATCTTGGTGTCCAGCGATGCGGGAATGCATAACGCCCTGGCAAACAATGTTGTTGATTGGTACTAGGACTACAGTAGACAAAGCGTCTACTGGCTCATCAATCCACTAAAACACATCCACTCCCGCGCCAGGTCATGAATCGCCGCATCCCGATGCGGCGTTTTTGTCTGGCTCCCTGCGGAGTTCCAGATAAAGTAATCCACATCCCCACAAGGAGTACCCAGCGCCGCGTAGACTGAAGGCATGATGGGGACATGGTCGCCATACCAGCACAAGCTGGCTGGCCTATCCGAAGAGCTCAAAGCCCCGCGCAGACGTGTCAGCATGGCATCGGCATTGCGGATGTGACGCAAGTAAATCGTCAGGTCTTCACAACCTTGCGGAGGTGGCTGATGATACAAGGCCTCGACATCAGCCGCTGCGACCTTTTCCAGGTGCAAAGGCCCGTGATTCTCCATCGTAATCACATGAATGAATACCGGCCCTGTAGCCTGCTCCAGCACGCTGGCGACTTTAACCGCCACCGCCAGATCACCAATATAAGGGCCGGTACGTTCCACATCAGCAAAGACCTTGATGTCCAGAAACTCGTCAAACCCAAATAGTGGGAATACGCGATTACGCTGGTAAAAGCTGGCGGGATAAGGATGAATGCAGATCGTGCGGTAGCCCTGCTGTTTCAACCAGGAGGCCAAGGTCGCCACCGACCATCCCGCGCATACTGCGCGATAGGGGTTGAAGCGATGCACACCCAAAGTACTGTTTTCAATACCGCTCAAGAAGGAAAACTCTGAGCGCACGGTGTTCGCGCCCCAAGCGGGGACCTGCAAGTATCCGCTGACAACCGCTTCGGCTTTGAAGCGGTCAAACTCCGCCAGAATTTCTGGTCGAATCCCGTCAGAAATTCGCCGGGCATCAAAGAAAGACTCGCTTTGCACAGAAACGAGATGAGGCAGATCGGACAAGGAGTTCGCATCGGACAAAACAGGTGCAGACGTTGGAGCAACACTTTCAAAAGGGGAGGACAAACTGGGGAGCTCTCGCCCTTGCTGCCAGTAACGCCAGAAGCTGGCTAACAGCCCCAAGGCCTGCACATCCTGCTCCGGTGCAATCTGCACCATCAAACGCGCACTATTACCCCACAGCAGCAAGCCCAAACTCAGCACAGCAAGCAAAGCCAAGGCTCCCCATTGAGCTGTCCAGGCAGCACGCATAGCGGGTACGGGCTCCAGCCATAAACCAATTGTCAGAGCGGCAATAAAACCCGCTGCCGCCAAAAAGAACTTCCCCCACCCCAGAAAAGGAATGTAGAGCCGAGGATGACGGATCGCATCCGTAAAATACTCGTAATCCTGAAATACAAAGGCTTCACGCAAAGCCTTGAACTTGGCATTGCTGACCACGGTCAGTTTGCACAGTTCTGCGGTGCGAGCATTGGTTGGCACAAGGGCGCCTTTCACAAAAATCCGGTACAGTTCTATAGCCATCTCGGTTGCTTTTTGGCTCATGTCACCCATCACTCGGTCATTACTGACCAGTTCATCACCATGTGACCAGGAAAAACTCGCTCTGGGCAGTAGGTCACCCGAATATCAGCCTCATCACCCACTTGCTGAGGAAAACTCAGGTCTGGGCAGCCTGCACCAGCATATCCAGCTCAGGTTCAACAATATGAATCCGGCCTTGATTGATCGTGTCAACCGCGTAAACGTTCACATCAACGTCAATTACCTTTTTGCCATGTGAGGCAAATAATGTTGCAGTAAGCAGTCCGATATAGCCCAGACCGATCATGAATACAGTTTTAAACATTCTGGTCTTCCGAATCAAGAGATCAAGGTTTTTAAAATCTCACTAATGCGGGTGGCGGCCTTGCCATCCCCATAAGGGTTGTGCGCCCGCGCCATACGTTCATATTCCTCAGCGTCATCCAGCAGTTGCGTGGCAGCGCTAACAACGGCGTGTGTGTCTGTTCCTACCAAACGCACAGTTCCTGCATCCACGGCTTCCGGGCGCTCGGTCGTGTCACGCATCACCAATACCGGTTTGCCCAAAGAAGGCGCTTCTTCCTGAATACCGCCGGAGTCAGTGATCAAAAGGTCACAACGATCCATTAGGTAAACAAAGGGCAAATAATCCAGTGGTTCGATCAAGTGAACATCGGAAACGTCGGATAAGATACGACGTACTGGTTCCTGAACATTTGGATTCAAGTGCACTGGATACACCACCTGCACATCACCACGGGAGGCAATCTGACGTAAGGCCAAGCAGATATTTTCAAAGCCAGAACCAAAGTTTTCGCGACGATGCCCCGTCACTAAAACTAAGCGTTTAGCTGAATTAATAAAAGAGAACTGAGCCTCAAAACGGCTACGCAGTTCCGAGTCCTGGCGAACGCGTGCGGCTACATCCAGCAGCGCATCAATGACGGTATTGCCCGTGATGTGTACCGTCTTGGGATCCACGCCCTCACGCAACAAATGCGTTTGTGATTGCTCGGTCGGAGCAAAGTGCACATCAGCCAGTACGCCTGCTTGGCGGCGGTTCATTTCTTCCGGCCAAGGGGAGTACTTGTTATGCGTGCGCAAGCCCGCTTCCACATGTCCGACCTTAATCCTGGCGTAATAAGCTGACAACGCTGCGGCCATGGTGGTAGTCGTATCGCCATGCACCAAAATCATGTCTGGTTGCCATTGTTTGTATACATCGCGCATACCCAACAACACATTACTGGTGATGTCATACAAATCCTGGCCTGGCTTCATCAAGTTCAAGTCAAAATCAGGTTTGATGGAAAAAATATCCAAAACCTGATCCAACATTTGGCGGTGTTGGCCCGTCACGCAAACACGCGCAACAAACGCAGAGTCGGCAGCCAATGCCTTTACGACCGGAGCCATTTTGATGGCTTCTGGCCGTGTTCCAAACACAGTCAAAATCTTCATAAAATTACTTTGTGTCTTTAGGGTAAACAGTTATCAAACAGGCGCATTTCTCGAACTTGCATTCCGTCAGAGCCCCCGGCACTTCAGTCAGTTTCAACTCAGAGAGTCAACGCTGCACCGTTTCTTTTTCATCCTCACGGAGATAGTCATCCAGAACAAAATCAATATGAACCCTAGGAAAGCTATCAGCGACAATCGGTCCAGCTCGATAGCGCGTATGCGGTCCTGTCGAAGCAGGAGGCCCATCGACAATGACCAAAATGCGTTTGAAGAACGAACTCTTGCTACGAGCCAGATCGCTTAATTTTTTTGCGGTAGCCGCAAGAAACTTGTGTCGCACCGTCCTTTCCACTCCGCCAGAGGTGCTAAAACTAAATTGACAGAGTCACCAAGCCTCGCTTGAACCAAATGATCCTTAGTTTAGTTGTAATCGCACTCCAGATGATCAAAAGGCACAAAACGAGGAGGTTTGCTCCCCGTTCGTTCTGCAGCTGTAGCCAACTTTTTTTCTAGCAAAATAGTAGACATACCGGAGCCAAACTCCGCGATCAAACCGTATTGCTCGAGCGCAACACATTACATCAAACACAAGGCAAAGTCTGAAGAGACAAGCAAACTATGACTTTGGCTATTAAAGACCGGTAGGCTACCCGTAGCCAAATACTCCTGCATGCTAATAAAAGACTGAACCTGACGAGTTATATTGGCACTATTGCTCTTAATCAGATTCTCAAGGTAGCGACGCACTCGCAACAACTCGTCAGTTTGCTATTTGGATTGCCCTCTCCGTTTGCTGCTTCATCAAGGCGACAACAGCAGTTCCAAGAGCAGGCTGTTGAGCTGGCAGCTCTTTCGCTTGATCCTTGATAATTTGCATTTACTCAAAATACACGCGCAGCAGTTCCTCGGCCTGGCTTTTTGTTTGTTGGTTCAACAAATCCGCTACCTTTACCTCCAGAGCGGGTTACTGAGCAGCCAAGGTCTGAATCTGGTTTCTAAGGTTTTGTATTTGCTCTGCCTCCACGTGCCCTATGTACAGCTAGCAAACGCTCTAGCTCCTGTTGTAAATCATCGCACTTTAGTTGCTCTTGCTTTGAATCGGCCAGGGTTTATTAGACACTTCTTAGCCTCATACCCAGGAGATGATTATGAGCACAGTCCGATTCACGGAAAAATTCAAATTCGAAGCGGTCAAGCAGGTGACCAAATACAAGCGACCAGCGGCCAAGGTAGCCCAACGCTTGAGCGTGTCGACCCACTGCATGTATGTCTGGTTCAGGCGCTACGGTAGGCCTGTCGAACAACGTCAGCAAGAGTCGAATGAAACGGCCAAATTGCGTCGGTTACGCGCCAAGATCAAATGCCTGACCGAGGTGCGAGATATTTACAAAAAGCTGCTGCGCACTTTGCCAAAGAGTCAAGCTGAAGTACGCGTTTATCCAGCAGCTTTCGACTCATTATGTAGTGCGCCAACTCTGCCAGGTGCTCGAGATTCACGTTGGTGGGTACTACGCCTGGCTACGCCCCCATAGCCAACGACACTATGAAGACCAACGGTTACTGGTCCTGGTCAAACCCTATTGATTTGCAAGGCTCATCATGGTTGGCGCGTTTTGAGCGAAACATGCAGGCGTCATCGTACGACGCGTTTCATACGTGACCAAGACTGGCGTGCTCAGGTTGAGTACCGGCGCCGAACATGGAGTGGATAACCGATATCACCTATATCCGCACGCATGAACGCAGCTTATGTTTGACTGTCGTTGTGAACTTGTTTTCTCACCAACTGGTAGGTTGGTCGATGAATTCGCGCATAAATAAAGACTTGGTTTTACAGGTCTTGTTAATATCAGGATAGCCACGCAAGCCCACGCCAAATGTCATGGCTCATTCGGACCAGGGCAACCAATTTACAAGCTACGAATGGGCGGCATTTCTTGCCGCTCATAACTTACAACCTAGCATGAGCCGGCGAGGCAACTGTCACGACAGTGCTGTTGCTGACAGCTTTTTCCAATTGCTTAAACGCGAACGCATTAAACGCAAAATCTACAACACGCGAAAACTGGCACGCCAGAACCTTCTCGATTACATCGAAATGTTCTACAACCCAATTCGACGCCGCGGCCATGTCGCAAACCTTTCGTCGGTAAACTACGAACAGCAGCACTTTTCTGAGACAACGAACTGTCTATAAAGGTGTAGCCGATTCACTTAGTGCGTTCTCCGTTCCTTTTCTCACATCATCATGCCATTTCTCGGCTTTCAAAGGGGCTAGGTCGTATACTCGACTCCCCTCAGCGACGGCCATCTTGCCTTAAATGATGTCCAGCACCAGGGCACTTTTACGCTTGGCCGTCTAGCGTTTGAAGTCTTCGCCCATCATCTGCAAACTCATGGCGATTTCCTCAATTATCACTTGAGCAGGTTTTCGCTGGGTCATTACACCATCGCCATGAACGGTCCGTGCAACTCATAGATATAAGACAGGCGATTGGCCGTAATACTCATGGTACTGCCGGTCATCATGTGGGCAGTCAGGCTGAACAAATCATCTAACCTGAGCATGCCGTAATCAAGACCTGAAATACCAACCTCAACCGCACAGTCACTACCGGCCATGGTGGATGACAAAACGCCCACACTTTCCATGAACTTCCAGAACAGATCCAGTAACAAGCGCTGTTGAGGAGCCAACCAGGCAGCTTCGCAAGAGGAAATACCAAAAAGGCCTGCATCGAACTCGTCAATGCGCGACGGGCGCAAACCCGTTGTTGGTGCCGGTATACAACGGCCTTCCCTCATGGCCTGACCATGTGCCACCAAAGCAGTGTTTTCCCTTAGCCGCATCCAAAACGCCCGAATCAGGGCGTTTTTTTTTGGGGGTTATCCCTCATCTATAGCCAGGTCCACCTAGGCTCTATACGAAATGTCTTATGGCATGGCTGTCGCACGCCGTTACATTGAAATGGCTTCATCTAATAATTAATCCACTCTGGAGACATTTCATGGGTACGAACGCGACCACCGCACCCGTCGACGAACGATTACCGAACGGCAGGCTGGCTGCGCTGGGCTTGCAGCACGTTCTGGTAATGTACGCCGGTGCCGTCGCGGTTCCACTAATTGTGGGCCGGGCATTAAACCTGACGTCTGAAGAAGTATCGATCCTGATTGCTGCTGACCTGTTTGTCTGCGGCATCGTGTCCATCATCCAATCGATGGGCTTTACGCAGTATTTTGGTATCAAGCTGCCCGTCATGATGGGCGTGACCTTTGCCGCTGTCGGCCCCATGGTCTCCATGGCACAGGCCAACCCCGGCCAGGAAGGAGCCCAGTTGCTCTTTGGCACGGTCATCGGGGCGGGGGCCATCACCATGATCATCGCCCCTGCCGTCAGCCGCATGCTGCGCTTTTTCCCGCCTGTGGTCACCGGCACCATTATTGCCATGATCGGCATCACGCTGATGCGCGTGGGGATCAACTGGATTTTCGGTAACCCTGTCGGCCCTACCGCCCCCACGGTCATCAACCCCGACCACCTGGCCTGGATTCAGCACGCACAATCGGCCGCGGCCATGCCCGGCTCTGCCTTGCCCCCACCTCCAGAAGGTCTGGCCTTGAAAGCAACGGTACCGAATCCGCGCTACGCCAACCTGACTGGCCTGGGCATTGCCGCCATCGTGCTGACCTCGATCCTGCTGATTGCTAAATTTGCAAAAGGTTTTCTGGCTAACGTGGCCGTATTGCTGGGTATCGTCATTGGCGCCGTTGTGGCCTCGGCCATGGGCATCATGACCTACGAGAAAGTCGCCAATGCCGCTTGGGTTGATCTGGTTCTGCCCTTCCACTTCGGGATGCCCAAGTTCAATATCCTGCACATTGCAACCATGACACTGGTCATGATTGTGGTGCTGATTGAGTCTACCGGGATGTTCCTGGCTCTTAGCGACATGACAGGCAAGAAAGTGGATCAGAAAGATCTGGCACGCGGCCTGCGCACCGACGGTCTGGGCACCTTGCTGGGCGGTATCTTCAACACCTTCCCCTACTCCAGCTTCTCGCAAAACGTGGGCCTGGTTGCCGTGACTGGCGTGCGTAGCCGCTTTGTCTGCGTGGCCGGGGGTGTGATTTTGATCATTCTGGGCCTGCTGCCCAAAATGGCTGCCCTGGTTGAGTCCCTGCCAACAGTGGTGCTGGGCGGCGCCGGGATTGTGATGTTCGGTATGGTGACCGCCACCGGTATCCGCATTCTGTCTGGCGTGGATTACAAGACCAACCGCAACAACTCCATGATTGTGGCCATCTCCATTGGCGTCGGCATGATTCCGCTGGTTGCGCCCAACTACATGCAGTGGATGCCTCACGCCATTCACCCGCTGATCGAATCGGGCATCTTGCTGACCTCGATTGCTGCCGTTCTGCTGAACTTGTTCTTTAATGGTGCTAAAGAAGATACGCATGCAGCGGTAGAAGCAGCCAAGCACGCAGAAGCCTAAAGCGCTTGCTCAGCTTGTCTTGAAACCGGCCTGTCTCTTACAGAAAGACAGGCCGGTTTTTATCGCCCGGCTTCTGCCATCACGAGGCGAAGCGCCGCGCACCGGCTACGCATAAGGCAGCGCCTAAAGTCACCCAGATCATGCTGGCATTGACGGACTCACCCAGCAAGGCGGCAGCCAGTCCCAAGCCCATAAAAGGCTGCAACAACTGCAGTTGCCCCACTGCGGCAATCCCGCCCTGCGCCAAACCCCGATACCAGAACACGAACCCCAGGAACATGCTGAACACTGACACATAGCCGAAACCTAACCAGGCTGCTGTATTCACATTGCTGAATGTTTGCGGCCAGAACCACAGCATCATGGCGAACATGAAAGACGAGGAGAGCACCAGGGCCCAGCAAATAACTTGCCAGCCACCCAGACGACGCGACAGGCGTCCACCTTCGGCATAACCCAAGCCACACACCACCACGGCGGCCAGCATATACAGGTCCCCTTGCCAGGCCGCATCCAGACCTTCTCGCGCGGCATAGGCCATCACCAGCAAGCAGCCTAAAACAGAGCACAGCCAGAACACGGGCTTATGCCGCTCTCCGGCCAAAACCACCCCAAAGAGGGCTGTGCACAAAGGCAACAAGGCGACATACACAATAGAATGCGCCGAAGTGATGTACTGCAAAGCCAGCGCCGTCAACAAGGGAAATCCCAGCACGACACCAAAACCAACCACGGCCAGGGGTAACAAGTCTGATCGCTTTGGCCGTGCCACACGCCCGATCAGCAACCAGACCGCTGCCAACAAGGCAGCGACTACCGCTCGCGCGCCAGTCAGGAAAAAAGGATCCATACCCAGCACAGCAACACGCGTAGCCGGCAGAGATCCGGCAAAGATTGCTACGCCTATAAAGCCATTTAGCCAGCTGACTGCCTTGCTATCCATCATTCACTCTCCAACAAAGATGCTTGTCAGTACAACACAGCTATGCCAGCATACACAGGCACAGTCCAGTACAGTTTTAAAAAACTGTACTGCTTACCAGACCCGTACACCGTGCCCGAGCCCGCCCCATGTCTGCTTTGACCCGTATCGACCACATCATGCAATCCGTACGTGAACGCATCGCGGCACGGACCTACCCGCCCGGCACCCGCCTGCCGTCCGTACGCGCACAAGCAAAATCAGCAGGCATGTCGGTGTCCACAATTGTCGAAGCCTATGGCAGGCTGGCCGCCGAAGGTCTGATCGAGGCTCGCGCGGGTTCCGGCTTTTATGTGACGGCTCCTTTGGCTCCACTCAGCTTGGCCGCCCTGGAACCAGCTCTGGAAAAGGATATCGATCCTTTATGGATCTCGCGCCAATCTCTGGAAGCCGAGGCCGATGTCTTGATGCCCGGCTGCGGCTGGCTGCCCTCGGACTGGATGTATGCCCAAGGAGTGCGCCGCGGTTTACGCAAGGCGGCCCGTAGCCCCAGCGCGGACTTGACGGACTATGGCTCACCTCTGGGTCTGGAGCCCTTGCGACAAATGCTGGCCCGTCGTCTCGTGCAGTCCGAAATAGATGCTGCCCCGCATCACATCATGCTGACCGACTCGGGCACCCAAGCTATTGACCTGCTTTGTCGCTTCTTTCTGGAGCCGGGCGATACAGTTTTGGTAGACGACCCCTGCTACTTCAATTTCCATGCTCTGCTGCGAGCGCATCGGGCCAAAATCGCCAGCGTGCCCTACACCCGTCAGGGCCCTGATCTGGCGGCCTTTGAGGCTGCCGTTAAAGAACACAAACCCCGCCTGTACATCACCAATTCAGGCATACACAATCCAACCGGCGCACGTCTTTCGGCCATGACCGCCCATAGCGTGCTGGCCATGGCGCAACGTGCCGACCTCTACATTATTGAGGACGATATTTTCGGGGATCTGGAAACCCGACCCGCCACCCGGCTGGCCGCGCTGGATGGCCTGTCCCGCGTAGTGCAGATAGGCAGTTTCTCCAAAACGCTGTCGGCCGCCTTGCGCTGCGGTTATATCGCAGCCCAGACTCCATGGATCGAGAGCCTGGTCGACTTGCGTACCGCCACCAGTTTCAGCAGCAACCGCCTGGCCTCACATATTCTGAACAGCGCGCTTGGCGACAGCGGCTATCGCAAACATCTGGAACGAGTTCGATACCGGCTCTCCAAAGCCATGGATCATGCCGTGACACAGCTGGAGCAACTTGGCCTGACGCCATGGCTGCGCCCCCGCGAGGGCATGTTTCTCTGGGTCCGTCTGCCGGCCGGACATGATGCCTTGACGTTGACACGCGCCTGTCTACCCCATGGCATCGTGCTGGCCCCTGGCCCTGTTTTTAGCCAAGCCCCTGATGCTGCCCAGTTTCTGCGTTTCAACGTCGCTCACTGCGGGGACAAACGCGTCTTCAGCGTCCTGAAACGGGCTCTGAACAAAGAGTTGTCTGTTTAAAGCATCAAGGAATTTCAGACCTTCCGCTTGAACGTCCCACATCGGTGTCCTGGTCGCGGCCAGAGGATTACAATCGGCTCTGTTATGCGGCCCATGCGGACCGCCGCCACCGATCCCATTCCCATGTCCCCCAAAGACTTACGCGATTTATTCCTGCTGGCCGCCATCTGGGGCGGCTCGTTTTTATTTACGCTGCAAGCGGTCCCCGACTTTGGCCCCTTTCCCCTGACCGCCATACGGGTCGGTGTCAGCGCCCTGGCCTTGATGAGCTACATCACCGTCACCGGACGCTTACCCATCTTTCTGGCGAACTGGAAACCCATCTTTGCCCTGGGCATTCTGAATGCCGCCGTGCCCTTCTCCTTATACGCCTTCGCAGCCTTGCGACTGGAGTCGGGCTTGCTGGCCGTCCTGAATGCCATGGCTCCCTTGTTCGGTGCACTGGTTGCCCGCGTCTGGCTAAAAGAGCGCCTGACACCCAGCCGCATTCTGGGCCTGTGTTTGGGCTTCCTGGGCATTCTGATTCTGGTATACGACAAGCTCAGCTTCAATAAAGGGGCCGAGGGCTGGGCCGTGCTGGCGTCTTTGCTGGCCACGGTGTTTTACGGTATTGCTGCCAACTTTACCGCCCGCTATCTGCGCGGCGTACAGCCCCAGGCGGTAGCAGCAGGCAGCATGGTCAGCGCAACATTGATTCTGTTGCCAGCAGCCATTTACTGGTGGCCCGCACAGTTTCCGGGCCTGCATGCCTGGGGTGCTGCGCTGTCCTTATCCTTGCTGTGTACAGCGGTCGCCTACCTGATTTTTTACCGCCTGCTGTCCAATGTTGGCCCCTCCAAAACCATTACAGTGACCTTTTTGGTGCCACCTTTTGGAGTGTTGTGGGGTGCCTTGCTGCTGGACGAGGCCCTGACTGCGCAGATGCTGATCGGTATGAGTACCGTTCTGTTTGGCACCTTGCTGGCCACTGGGCTGATCGGCAAGCACAAGGCGGCGTAAGTCAGTTACGCCGCCTTCGAGCGTCTTCGTTCTCGGTTCTCGGTTCTCGGTTCTCGGTTCTCGGTTCTCGGTTCTCGGTTCTCGGTTCTCGGTTCTCGGTTCTCGCAGCCTATTTGAACTCGTGACTGACGCTGGCCGTCTTTCCTGAGCGCACTCGAATTGTTGTGCTGAACTCTGGCAATCCCGCATTCTTGACAACAATGCGGTGCGAGCCTGGCGCCAGTGACAAGGACTTCAAAGGCGGGCTGACACCTTGCTTTCGGCCATTCACATAGACCTCCCCCCAAGGCCGTATATCCAGGGCGATTGTGCCCTTGGCAGGTGGCGCAGGCTTGGCAGCGACCGGCTCCAGTTGTTCCACATGATCGACTTGCGCGGAAGGCTCAGAGGAGTCAGTTTGCGTGCTTGCGGCCACCCCTGATGCAGTGGCCGTAGCAGTCCCGGTAATTCCCATTGCTCCGGCACTTCCCGCAGCCCCGGTAGTTTCATTAACTCCGGAGGCGCCTGTTATTGCTGCTCCCCCTCCAGCGGCTCCGGCTGTTCCGGCTGTTCCGGCTGTTCCGGCTGTTCCGGCTGTTCCGGCTGTTCCGGCTGTTCCGGCAGCATGATCGGCCAAAACCAGGCGAGCTGCATCATCCGATGTGTTTTGTGTTTGAACTGGCAAAGCAGGCTGCAAAGCTCCCGACTCGACCAGCAGTTTCAACTCCGGTGTTGTCGCGGCTTGCGAGCTCGAAGCCTGGGCTAATTGCTGCCCTGCCACCAAGTCATTTTGTGCACCTGTCGACTGCGACCCAAGCTGATCTGATCCTGCCTCCAAAGGCTGCCCCGATTGAGGTGCAGACGCCCCCCCTGCCCCCAAAACAGCTACATCATTCGGCTTGGACTCCCCAGCCGCCACCAGCCCGCCCTGCAACTCCGACGTGATTGACCCCGGTCCCGGCCTTGATGTGGACTCCTCAGGCGTGTCGCCCACCACCGCCGGACGATTGGCATCAGACGAAGCAACAGCAGGCCCGGAAGTATCGCCATCACCGCTCCAATACGCCGCCCCCAGCCCTGCCAGAACGACTACTGCCAAGCCCGCCAGCCACAATGGCAAGGAAGGCCGGCGTTCAGGCGTAATCGGCAGCACAGTTTGCGCAGCGGGAGCATGTGCGGGCACAGGCTCTGGCACTTGCCCCAATCGTTCCAGCCTTCGGTAAGAAGCCATGGACTGAGGCCGCTGCACCCAGTCAAGGGCCAGCCCCTGCAACATGGCCTGCGTCGGACCGTCCGCGTCCTCGTCCATCACCACAGGATCTTTCAACTGCCGCCAAGGGGCGGCCATCAGAGGAAAGCCCGTTGTCAGTTGCCAGCGCAAGGCCGCATAAGCGTAGACATCCGTCCAGGGACCGGCAGGCCGCACAGGATCATCCACATATTGCTCGGGGGCCGCGCAAGGCTCATCAAAGGCCATACCCTGAGCACGCGCCTGTGCCAGACTGCGCTTGTGCATGTTCTGCTCCAGCGGCAATAACTGAACCAGACCTTCATCACTCAAAACCACCGTATCCATCCCCAGCGCGCCATACCATTCCTGGCTCTCATGCAGCTCGGCCAGTTGCAAAGCCAATTGATCCAGAATCACCAGCCGTTGGTCCAGCAGCAAAGAGTCCAGAATCTGCCCCAAAGGGCGACCTTGAATATCCTTGGCAGAGTTTGTACGTTTCATGAGGGATCTCACCATGGTTGATAGGCGCGGTTTGCTGCATCTGCCGCTGTTGCCGACACGAACAAGCGCCGAAACAGGGCCAGACTTAGCTCGCCACTGTGTGTCACGCTACGCCAGCTAGGATTGTTCATGCCCAGGCACCACCAGTAACTACGGTGGGAGCCGGGCTCCAGACAAGGCTGCAGGACAGCCCACGGGTCTTGTGGCACAGACGGCGCACGAGAGCCGTACAAAACATCCAGAATGTCCTGCCCGGCATCACGCTGCTCGGACTGGGCGGCGGCACTCTCCGCCAGCAAACCGGCATAAGGCACGGCACTACACAAAGTCTGATCCAACTGGGTTGCCGCCCAGCAAAACCGCACCCCTTGCTGCAAGGACAGGCCCAATTGCTCAACCATATTGGCCAGTACAGGCAGACGGACACGCCGACATTGCTCGGCATTCAAAGGCACCAAAGCGCACACCAGATACTCGCGCCCAACCCGGTCCTGACTGGGCATGACCGCCCCTGCTTGCACACCCCCATGCGGCAAGGACATCAGAAATCCCCAGGCATGGACGGGCGAGCTGGGCATATTGGCTCCAGCCGTCTTGCTGGGCGAACGAATCTGGCTGACACCACTGCTGAACCAGCGCTCCCACGGCAACAAAATCGGCTCGGGCATACGTCTGCGCACAAAGTCCCCCATGGCCGGAATCTTGCCGTACCACATCACCTCCGGGCTGGAGTCGAAATCATCCTGGCGCATCTCAATGGCTCCCCGGGCAGCTAAACCCTCTCATCTCCGCCAAACGCCACGGATTCCTGGAGCTATTGGCCACCACATCCACCACAAACTGACTACTCCCCAAAGCAAAAGACAAGCGCTGTGCCCCAGCAGACGCACCCGATACAGGCTGTGCCTTGTCCAGCAATCGCAACAACGCCCAGGCACCTGTCGCCCTCATCCCTGACCCTTCGGATTGTGGCTGTGCCTCCAGACTGACCTGACGCCCCCCGCGCGGCCCCGGCCACTGCACCCCCATGGCGACCTGCGGGCCATGGGCATAACGCAGCACCTGGCCATCCACATCCAGCAGCACTTGCGACAGTTCTGCATCCAGCTGAACCGGGGTGAACGCCATATCAATACGCGGTTGATTACTGCCTGCCGGGAAGAACACATCCCGAATCACAGCCGCACGCTGAAACGCATCCAGATAACGGAAGTTGGCCGCTGCCTGCCCATCTATGCCCGGTTTGAAACGCCAGCGCCCACCTGACATATCCACCTGGTGCATCAGATGCTCTTGAAAAAAGGCATCCATCAAGCCACCCGGCGCAAACATGCGGGCAAAATCGTTAGGTGCGACATCCTGCCTGGATTGAGCGGCGAAGGGATAACGCCCCGCAATCGCACTACGGCAAAACTGACCAATAGTGGCGTTTACCAACTGCCCCAAACTGGCTTGAGTCCGCGACGCGATCTCAGCAGAAGCACCTACCGAAAACTGATCCAGCGCATCACGTAAAGGCCCAGGCAACCGACCTGCCTCTGCCTGCAACTTGGTCAAGACATTGGACTGCGGCGGTGTACCCGCGCTGCGCAGAGCAGCATCCGAGGAGGTCAAAAAAGCATAGAACTCATCCAGCAACTCCAGGGTGCCATCAATAGGCGCTGGTGCCCCGCCACTACTGGAAGCCAGGCGGTGATAAGGCTCGAAGTGCTGATCCACGATGGCCTCTACCTGCTTGGCCTGAGGCTCATTACGACGACTACCCTCCAACCCGACCGGGCCAAACATCTGCTCCAGCGCCTGCCGGGTATCGTCCAGCCGCACTTTGGCTTGTGCCCCCAAAGAGGCCCCCTGCTGCGCATCCTCTCGCAACAGACGAGTTTGCAAAGCCACCTGCTGGACCAACTGCTTCAAGGGAGAATCGGCCATGGACAGGGTGCGGGCCAGCTGAATGTTTTCCAGCAAGCTGCCGCCTTGCAACAGGCGCAAGTCAGCCAGATACTCATCCCACACACGCACATAATCCAGCAGATACAGACGACGCAGCTCCTGGCTTGCCGCACGACGCGCCGCCTCGGACTGTCCGGCTCCCGTATCCAGCCCCAGAATCCAGCGATCATCCTCACGCATCTGCTGCAACTCGCTGTCGATGCGTGGCTCAACCACGGTCCAGTAACCCTCGTAGGTGTACAGACCGTCTACCCCTTCGGTTAGCGGTTTACCGCTTTCACGCTTGAACACAGAGGCCGCGTACGGCCCGGCCATGCCTGCAACAGACATGGGCATCAGTCCAGGTGTGGCCGCCAGAATGCGGCGCATGCGACTGTATGTGCGTTGCTCCAGGCTGATACGCGCCAGACGCTCCCGGCTTTGTTCAATCAGGGCTTCATTGCGCGGGAAGGGATTGAGCAACAAGCCCGCCTGTGTCACGGCACGAACATGGCTCTCCAGCCTGTCGTATTGCGACTGGGTAAAGCCTGCCGGCAAGTCCTGCTTCAAACTGCCCAGCAGCCAGGTCTGCAAATGGGCCGCGTCATAACGTCGCGTGTCGTACAACATCAGATAGGCGCGAAGGGCCTCGTAGCCGTACTCCAGGTCCTGCGCCTGCTCGCTGCGCAACACGGTTTCGATACGACGCGCCAGCAAGGGGGCCAGCAGTTTTTCTAAGGCGTGTTGATAAACGGTATCGGCGGCGGCCTTCATCTTGTCGCCCTGATACAGGCCTATGCGCCGCTCCAGACCGGGCGCATCCAAGGGAAACTGATCGCTTTGCGGTAGCAGCGACAACATATCCAGCAAAGGCAGCAAGCCGACCGCCGGTGTGGTATCCAGCACCTGTGTTTGGTCCGCCTGTTGCTGAGCCTGCGGAACACGTCCTTCAACCTGCTCCACATAGCTGCGGTTCAACAGAAAGCTGCGACTCCAGGCCAGCCCCAGTAGCAACACACCCACCGCCACCAGACCGTAGACCAGAAAATGACGCAAGCGCACGCGGCGCTCCCAGCGCTCGTCGCGGCCTGCAACACCGGCCTCCTGAAAGATCAGCTCTTTCAGCAGCTGGGTCAGAAAATAGCTGCGGCCCTGACCGGCCACCGGCTGCGCTTGATCCGCCTGCACATCCACTTCCAGATACTCGCGCATGGAGTCCCGCACCTGATCCAGACGCACACCTCCTTGCCGACCACTGGTGAAGTACACGCCGCGCAGCAACAGTGGTGCCTCGAAGCGGGACTGGCTAAACACCTGTTCCAGAAACTCCTCCAGCACCGGCCCCAGGCGAGCAAACTGTTGTGGCAGCAGATAGGCTTCGGCACGCACGCTTTCGTTGGGCTGCTCGGCCATCACGGCCGCCAGACCACGCTCCAGGCGTTGATGCAAGGCCTCATACTCGCGCCCATAGGTATGCGACAAGGAAAATCCCGCTTCGCGCGAGCTTTCATAAGGCAAGGTGAAGCCCCAGACCTGCTCCAGCTCCTGACGATCACAATGGTCGAAATACTCCTGAAAGCCCTGGAGCAAATCCATTTTGGTGACCAGCACATAGATAGGAAACTGAATCCCCAAACGCTCGCGCAATTCGGCCAGGCGCTGGCGCAAGACCTGCGCATGATCGTGACGTTGCGCGGCCGTGCTGGACAACAAATCTGGCACGCTGATAGTCAGCAAAGTGCCATTTATCGGCTGCCTGCGGCGATAGCGCTTGAGCAGGCCCAGGAAACCACGCCATTCCTGCTCATCTCCTACCGGATCACTTTCATGCGTGGTGTAGCGTCCTGCCGTATCCAGCAGGACGGCTTCGTCAGTAAACCACCAGTCGCAATTGCGCGTGCCCCCTACACCTCGCAGCGACGTTTTTCCGTAGCGCTCCGACAAGGGAAACTGCAAGCCGGAATTGACCAGCGCCGTGGTTTTGCCCGCTCCGGGTGCCCCGATAAAGACATACCAGGGCAATTGATACACGTACTGGCGCGACAGCAAGGAGCGCAAACGTCCGCCCATATGCGAACCAAAGCGAATCCGCTTGAGCAGTTCGATGGCCTCATCAAACTGGCTTTGCAAAGGATGCGGCGTAGCCGTATTGCTCGATGCTGATGCCTTCTGCGCCGGGCGGCTTAATTGGCCTAGCAACTGCGCGTTCAAGCGGCCTTCACGCCAGCTGCGCCACAACAAGCGCAGCAACCAGAACACCACCACCACAGCCATCGCAATCCAGCGCGACAGCTCGGTTTCCAATGGCCGGGTTTGGCCAATCGCCAACAAAGGCCCCAGCAACCAGATCAGCACCAGCAGGATCAGCACACCCACAAAGGTCCAGACGCTGCGGCTGAAGACCAGACTCAAAAGACGTGTCATTGCCCGGCCTCCTTGCTCAAGGGCACAATCGTGATTTCTACCCGACGGTTTTGTGCCCGACCTTGAGCAGTACCGTTATCGGCCACAGGTGCAGCATCGGCCCGGCCTTGGGCACGCACACGTTCAGGCTGACTCAAGCGCTCCTGCAAGACGGCCTTGACTGAATCGGCACGAGCCTGCGAGAGATGAAAATTGGAAGGAAAGCGCACACTGCGTATGGGGACGTTATCGGTATAGCCATCCACCAGTACCAGGCCCGGTGCAGCTTCAACGGCATCCGCAATACGAGCAATGACAGGGAGCAGCGGCGCACGGATCTGGTCGGCTCCTGAGTCGAACAGACCGTCGCCTCGCAAGATAATGACGCTGCGATCGGCCTGATCTCGGACGGTCAGCAGGCCCTCGGCCACCTCGGGGGCCAGCAGCTCTGCCAAGGCCAAGGGTGCCTGCGGCGCAACGCCACTGGACGGCGGCTGGCCCTGTGTCTGCAAGGCCGGCAGGCGCAAAGCCACAATGTCCTCGAAAGCCCGATCAGACTGCCGGTTCAGCAACAGACTGGTACCCAGATACATCAACAAGCACAGCAGCAAGGCCACACAAACGGCCACCCAGATAGGCACAGGCAAAGGCTTGCCAACTTTCTGCGCCGGGTTGTCGCGCCAATGCGGGGACAGAGCGGCTGGTACCGTCTGCCCATACTGGCGCAAGCTCATGTACAGCCGTTGGCGCACGGTTTCCAGCTGGCTGGCGCCCTGCTCATGCACGCGATAGCGGCCTTGAAAACCCAAAGCCAGGCAAAAGTACATCAGCTCCAGCAACTGCAAATGCGCCGCCGGGCTTTGCATCAACTTGTCCAGAAGCTGAAAGAACTTCTCCCCGCCCCAGGTTTCATTATGAAAAGTGACCAGCAAGGTGTGCGAGGACCAGACTCCAGCCTGCCCCCAAGGGGTTAGCGCAGCCGCCTCATCCAAGGTCGTGCACAGGCAATAACGAGCCGCCAAAATGGTTTCATTGGCCACGGGCACGGCCTGTGCGCGCAACTCAAATTGACGGATTTCAGCCACCAGCTTGGCACGCAGACCTGCCGGGTCTGCATGTCGGGCGCTGCGGCGTATATCGGACACCATCACCAGCAAAGGGTTGGCGGCCTCCAACAGGGGATTGGCCCCCTGCGGAACAAAGCGCGGCGCATCCGCCCGCGATCGGCGCTCGTCCGGGACCGGGCCGTTACTCCAGGAAACTGTCTCATTCATAGCCATGCTCCGGATCAGCGGCGTATCGCCCAAAACTCAAGTTGCAGGCCAGGAAAGTCTCCGGCCAAATGCAGGGCTAATGCGCCGTTCTGCTCCAGCTGACGCCACAGCTCGCCGCCTTTTTCCAGCTCGAAGTAGGTGAATCCTGCGTGATACGGCAAGGCTCGTGGCGCGACAGACAAAGGCTGCAAACCGATGCCCGGCAATTGCAGATGCACCAGATCGCGGATGCGTTCTACCGGCCCCAATTTCACCTGTGCCGCAAAATGCTGCCGCACGGTTTGGGCGGGCAAATCGGCCTGCACGGCCAACACAAAACCCGCCTGCCGCAAGAGCGCACGATCCGCAATCTGGGCCAGACGTACGCCCTGCCCCTTGTCCTCCAGCGCAATCGACACGGCCTGCTGCTCCAGGACCACGGACAAGGCACGGCGCAACTCCAGCACCAGCGGCAAAAAGGACTGGGCCAGATCGTCATGCTGATAGGAAGGCCAGATCAGCGGCTGACGCCCGTCCTGGGTGTAGGTAGCCAAAGCACCATGTAATTCCATCCAGGCCTGATACAGCTCGCCAGGATGTACGTGTACGCGCTGCTCCATGGCCCACAAGGCAGCCCGATAGCGATTGACCAGCTCCAGCATCATGAAGTCGGCTACATCGCCCTGCCCGCGCCCTCCCGGCCCCAGACGTTCTGCCAAAGCTTGGGCACGGGCCTGCAATAACGCCTGTACATCCGCGCTTAGAGCACTTAGCCGGGCATGGGCCTGAATGGACAAGATAGGGGGAATGAAATCCGGGTCCAACACCAGCGATCGGTCGGGTCCGCGCTCCAGAATGCGGGCCACGGGCATGGCAACACTGTCTTCATACACCTCGGATTCGGGCAGCAAAACAGGCTGCAAACGCCCCAGCTGCGACAGGCAGGGTTCAGGTGACAAACCACTGCTGTCATACAGATCCTGCTCGCTGACCACATAACGCGAACGACGCGAGCTGTGCCCATCAAACTGAATCTCTGCCCGCCCGGCCTGACGACGAGGCAGCACCAGCATCAGACGCTCGGGACGCACCACTTCGGGGGCTGTCCAGGCCACAATCTGCATCGCTCCCGGCCTGCAATCAAAGGGCGTGCCATCCGGCAACAAACCGCGCGCTTCGCGCAATGCGACACTGCCCATACTCAGGGCCTGTTCGTCCAGACTCAAGGTTTCAAAGCCCCAGCAAAACGGCTGCGCAGCCCGCCTTCCGGCGTGGGCATAGTGCTCCAGATAGCGCTCCATCTGCTGAAAATGCTGAGGCCGTAAAAACAGCCCTTCGGTCCAAATGACTTTATCCATTGAAATAATCCGTTCCACGCCCATCAATTAACGACATGAATGGCGTTCTTGCGTAATTGCAGACTGACCTGGACGGCGTCCGGGGCCGACTGCCAGAACTTGTAGATATTGGTGGTGCGCGACTCGGGCAGCGGCAAGAGGACACGCCACACACTGGCATCCAGCTCGCGATACCCTACGACCACGCCAACAGCAGTGGCTTGCAAATCGCCTGGCCTTTTGAAGGTATGAGTCTGGCCGGGGCGCAGCACGATCTGCTCCACATTGAGCAGATCCGCCTGCAAGGCTTGTTGCGGGTCAGACTGCAAGGCAAAGAAGTCCCGGGATTCAAAGGTGCTGCCCGAGCGCAGCTCGAACACAAACACCTGTACCGGGGAGGGCCGACCCGTGGCATCCGGGTTGAGCTGTTCATCCGCAGTCAGAACAATCTCGTAGGGCACGGCCATGCGACTGGAGGTGGACGCACACGAGGCCAGCAAACCCAGCATCAGCAGCGAACACACACGAAGCAATCGGCGAACGGTCACGATGTCTCCTTGAATGGCAATGCGCCCCATCTAAAAGCATGAATGCGACAACTTTGTTAAGGACACGGGGTGTTTCGGTGCTTACCCTTGCGCAACAACTCTTACAAAACCGTCCGCGTCATGTCATGTGGCTGTCTTTTTCCTTTCCTAGTCTTGAGGGCAAGTACAACTTTTCTTTTTCCTGCCATGTATTTACCTGCCCGCCTGATCGTTCCGGCTCTGGCCCTTTTACTGACAGCCTGCGCCCAAACCCAGAACAAGCCAGTGGCTGTTTTCAGCCCAACTGCCGAAGCTGAACTGGAGCAAATACGCTCTGCCTTTAATGAAGGCGACTACAGCACCGTGATCCGGCAAGTGGGCCGCTCCAGCACCCTGCCTGCTGCCGCACCCAATCAATACAGCGAAGCCTTGAAACTGCAGGCCTTCAGCTTTTGCGTACGCGACTACACTTTTTTGTGTGAAGAGCGTTTCAAGCAGGCACGGGCTGTAGACCCTGGCTTTACCCTGGCCCAGGCCGAGCGCGGTCACCCCACCTGGGGCCCGGTGTATGAAAAAGTGGCAGGAGCACAGCCATGAGCACAGCTGTAGATTGGCGTTTGCAAGCAGAGTCCGGCGGAGCCCCGCGCCCTGTTCCTGAACCCGGTCTGGTCTGCGGTTCCTGGACTCAGGCTGATCTGGTTTTGCCCGATAACAATCAGACGCCGCCCGTGCTGTCTTACCTGCGTCGCCAGCACGATGTGCTGACGATTCAACGAGCTAGCGCAGACGGTCAGGTCGCCGTGAATGGCATCGAGTTGGCACTGGCACAGGTCAAGACCTTGCAGAATGGGGACCGCCTGACCTTGGGGGAAATGCACTACCGGGTGGAATCGGGAGTCAGCCCCGTCACACAGGATGAAACGCCTTTGGCAGCTGCGCCGGCGGCCGATCCTTTCGCAGATCTGCATGTTCCCGGCATGGTCCCGGTCGGTGGTCCCATGCCTGCGCCCTCGGACAAGCACCCCTTCGATACAGCAGCCAAACCAGCCAGCTCACCCAGCACCGACAGCACCATTCCGGCAGCCAGTTGGCAGCCAGAGTTGGGTCGCGCCCCGGAGTGGGTCAGCACCTTGTCCGATAAGGAAAATGAGTTCGATCTTTTGCAGGGAATGCGTCAGGCCTAAGCCTTAGCTGCGCGGATCTTGCCAATCTGGACGGCTGTCCAGAAACAGGCACAGATCCGCTTTGTCCTGTGTGCCGGGCCGGCCCAGCCAGGTTTCCTGACCCAGGCCCAAGCCCGCCCCCAAACCCAGATCAGGCTGTTCGCTGGCTTGCAGCACCAGTTGCAACTGAACCGACCACTCCAAGCCCAGATACAAAGCCAGGCAATAGCGCAATTGCCGCCAGGCCGGACGACCTGGCAAGAAGCGGCCATAGTCCTGCCGACTCAAAGGGCCAATCCGTATTCGTATGGTTTGCTGCACGTCCAGAATACGTGCACCCAGAACGGAATTTTTCCCTAGCCCCGAACAACTGCGACCCAGGCTGACCTGGGTTTGATCATCTAGCGACACCCACACAGGCACGTTCTGCTGAATGCTGACGGGCAATTGGAAATAGCTGGCCAGAAGCGATTGCAGAGCAGGCGCACTACGGGTTTGAGACGCCAGCGCGGGTGCCTGAAAATGGACCGCATGGTCGCTCATGGGAGCCGATTCGCTCGGGCTCCCGACTCCGACCAGGCTGGCCAGCCAGCGCGTAAAACCATCCTGATCATGTTCCAGATCACAAACCGCTTGCGCTTGTGCCCAGGCTCTGAAAAACAGTAAAAAAAGACGGTGGTGAAACTGGTCCAGAAAGGCCACACCAGCACGGTCACCAAAGTTGCGACTACGCTGAAAAAAGTACTCCGTCATGTGCAGCGGCAAAGGGCCATTGGGCCCCCACAAACCAAAGCCCTGCACATCCAGATGCAGTTGTTCATCGTCCCAACGAGCGGTTTGCACACTGGAGGCCGCAAAAGCCAAACTAGGCGGCTGGCCTACCCGCACATTTTCTTGGCGAGGCGTAGGCGCGGTTCCCAAACGAGGTTGGCCCTGGGCGGCTTGCAAGGCATCGACGGCCCGCAAAACCCGAAACAGATCATGGCCATAAGGCCATTGCTGAATGATACGGCCCAGCTCTTCCAAAGAAGCCTGGGGCTTTAGCTGTTCCTGCTCGGCCCGGTTCACAGCACCGCCCGCGTACCTGCTTGCGGCCCCCACGCTCCCAGTTCCACCCCTGTCTCGGAACGAAACTGGGTAGAGACAAAACTGTTCAGGCTGACATGACGAGCCAGATAACGACTGAGCACGGCGGCCAGAACAAAAGGACGACCGCCGGGAAAACCGCTTTGGTCCAGCGTGACCTCAAAATGCACGCCACGCGCCATCACCAAGGGCCCTGGCACCGGCATGGCCCTCTGCACAGGCCGCGCCTGCACCGCCACAATGGAGGCCAATTGACGCAAGGCACCGGCATCCGCGCTGTCCACATGCGGGGCCAGCAAGGCACGCCAGCGACCTGCTGCCTGCTTAGGGTCGGACTGGGCCACACCCAACTGGGCCAGACTCATCTGCGAAATCAAGTCCCAGGCCTGACGGCCGCCGGTTGATGCGGCTCGCGGACGGGTCAACCCTCCCAATAAACTGACACCGGCCACGGGCGCCGAGACTTGCAGGCTGAAGTCAGACTCGGGCGAGCGCGGCAGCAGCAAGGGCAAATCACGGTTGCTGCACCAGGCTGTGACACTGATCTGACTCATGCCGAAAAACTCGGACTGCTCGTGCTGATTCACCAGCGATAAATACACTTCGCTACCGCCATAACTGCTGCGGCCACCCCAGCGTTTCTGGGTATCAGACACGACACGCGGTTCGCGTCGCACAGTGTAGTAACTGCCATAGCGTCCTGCATCCTGCGCCGTGCTGGCATACAAGGGTCGAAACAGCACATCGTCTGTTCCTTGTCGGCCATGTCCTTGCACTTGCTCCATCAAGCAAACTTCAAAGTCCATGGGACGCGTTCTGTCCATGACCACATGATGATCTGTTGCCTGTGGGCGCAAGGCCATGCGTTCACTGCGTCGACGAAATAAATTCACGACAGGCGTGCAATACAAACGCACATGGCCAGGGCCAACGCGTGCCGCCAGATCGGGCCAAGCCTGCTTAAGGACAATATGCAGGCTCCAGCGGCGGCTTTTTCGCTCCTGCGCACGTCCTCTGGCGATAGCTGCTTGCAGACCACGCAGCCGTACAAAAGCAAAACGGCCCGGCAAGGCGAAATACTCCCGCAGCAAGCGATGGCCGGAGAACTCGTGAGACACCATGGGCAAGATGGCTTGATCATCTTCCAGGCCATCGTGTGTCAGACAAGCAGACGTAGCCAGGAATTGTGGGGCCTCGTCCTCCATTTGGATGAACACCCCCAACGCCTGCCGCAGCAAGGCATCCAGCAGCAAGCTGCTGTCAGATTCCGGGCCGTCCAGATGCAGGCTAAGCTCATCCAGAGCCAGCTCCTCCAGTGTCAAACCGCCATGCACCGTGAAGTCCAGTTTCAAGGCCGAACGAGCTTGCGCGGCCTGCCGGCTACCTAAAGCCGCCAGGGGCAGATCAGCTGCTACATCGCCTAAACGTACCTGCGACAAGCTCATGGGCCACAAGTCCACGGCATGGCAAGTAGAAAACTCGCAGGCGGTTTGTTCTCCGGCCGGAATACGGGAGCGCAAGGCGGTGTGGCGCGGCATGGTAAAGCCTTTGGCCAGAGCACCTTCGCTCATGCTGGGACGAAACTGCACCAGTCCCATGCTGGGGGTGGGCATCAACCAGGAAGGCTGAATCACATCCAGCAACTGCTGGCTAAGACGGGGAAATTCCGCGTCCATCTTCATCTGAATGCGAGCCGTCAGAAAGCTGAATCCTTCCAGCAGACGCTCGACATACGGGTCAGCCACCGCCGTATCGTGCACGCCCAGACGGGCCGCCACTTTGGGGTAGGCTTGCGCAAACTCGGCTCCCAGCTCGCGCAGGTAAGCCAATTCACGGTTGTAGTAATGCAGCAGCTCCGGATTCATCCCGACGCGTAACTCTCTTCAAGGTCCAACTGCCCGCTTTCCAGATCAATACTGGTGCGCAGCAAGAATTCCTGCGGATACGGCTCGCACCAGACATGGCCCTGAATACGCAGGCTCAAGACGTTATGCAAATCGCGCTGAGCCCTGTGATCCAGACAATGCACTTGTAAGGTATCGGGCAAAATGCGAGGCTCGAAATGCAGGATGGCGGTACGCAGCGCTTCTTCCACATCCAGCCACTCCACCTCGCTCATGGTCTTGCCTGCCAGCGGGCTCATGCCGTAGTTCAGGCAGGAGCGGCGCACATGAGCCAAGGCCTGCATCAAGGGAGTAGCGCCCTGATTGGGTGTATTGAGCAAATGACCCAGATCGCGCAATACCGCCTGACGCATCTGGTACTGGCTCATGGGCTGAGGAGGCTCCCAGGTTTGATCGGGCCGCTCGTCGGTCAGCCTGTCCAGCAGACAAGGTTGCAAGCGATCCGCCTGGCCGCGCATCAGCGCGGCCCCGCGGCGTCCCGGTAAGCGAAAGCGGTCCATAGCGGCCCTGCCTGAAAACCCAAGCCCGATCAGGCTTCTTTGTTCTGCTTGATGTCCCAGGCCACCAGCGTTTCAGCACCTTTGCTGCCGCGGTCGGACTGTTCCCAGTACTGCTGTTTAACGCGTGCGGCCTGGAAGGAGTAATTGACCATTACGCTTTCCACATCGCGCTCGGCATTGAGCTGAACCGAAGTCACCAGCACTTCTTCCAGGGTGATTTTGGAGTATTCCACCTGCTCGCCACCGGCCTTGCACACCGACAGCTCCACCTTGCCCAGGTGCTTGCCGCTGGCGCAGTGCTTCATCACGGCAGGCGCAGCCTTGTCGATGCGGGCGACCACATGCAGATCGTTGAAATTGGCCTTGCCCTGGCCACCGCCACCGCCCGAGCTCATGCTACCCGGTTGCGAGGCACCCCACGAAAAGGACTGGATATCGGTCCAATCCTTGTGGTTGGAGTCTTTGGATTCGCCATTGGCGCCTTCAATTTTCATGAACATATCAACAGACACGCTTTTCTCCTTGGAGGTCGAATAAGGCCATCAAAAGGCCAGGGTGGGAATCAGTTCTGCTCGCCTTTGAGCGAAGGCAAGCGGGACACCAGGCGCAGGGAAACCGTCAGGCCTTCCAGCTGGTAGTGCGGTCGTAAAAAGAACTTGGCGGCGTAATAGCCCGGGTTGTCCGGCACTTCCTGCACCGAGACTTCGGCGGCAGCCAAAGGCTTGCGTGCCTTGGTTTCCTGCGAGGAGTTGGTCGGGTCGCCATCCACGTAATTCATGATCCAGCTGTTTAGCCAGCGTTCCATATCGTCGCGCTCGCGAAAGGAACCGATCTTGTCGCGCACAATGCATTTCAGGTAATGCGCAAAACGGCAGCAGGCAAACAGATAGGGCAAGCGCGCGGCCAGACGGGCATTGGCGGTAGCGTCTGCGTCGTAATATTCCTGGGGCTTCTGCAAGGACTGGGCGCCGATAAAGGCCGCAAAATCGGAGTTTTTGCGGTGTACCAAGGGCATGAATCCGTTCTTGGCCAGCTCGGCCTCGCGGCGGTCGCTGATGGCAATTTCCGTGGGACATTTGATGTCCACACCGCCATCGTCCGTGGGAAAGGTATGGCAAGGCAGGTTCTCGACCGCACCGCCCGACTCCACACCGCGAATTGCCGTGCACCAGCCAAAATGCTTGAACGATCGGTTGATATTCACCGCCATGGCATAGGCCGAGTTGGCCCAGGTATAGCGGTCGTGGCTGGCTCCGTCGGTATCTTCCTCGAAGTCGAACTCATCAACCGGGTTGGTACGTGCGCCATAGGGCAAGCGCGCCAGAAAACGCGGCATGGCCAGGCCCAGATAACGGGCATCATCAGATTCGCGCAGGCTTTGCCAGGCGGCGTACTCGGTATTGGAAAAAATCTTGGTCAGATCACGCGGATTGGCCAACTCCTGCCAGGATTCCATCTGCATCACGGACGGCGCAGCACCGGCGATAAAGGGGCTATGCGCGGCAGCGCCGATACGAGCCAGCTCACCCAGCATTTCCACATCAGGCGGGCTGTGGTCGAAGTGATAGTCCCCCACCAGGCAACCAAAGGGTTCGCCACCAAACTGGCCGTATTCCTGTTCGTACACTTTCTTGAACAAGGGACTTTGATCCCAAGCCACGCCTTTGTAGCGCTTCAGGTTGCGCGCCAATTCCTTCTTGGTGGCAGGCATCACACGGATACGCAGCAGCTCATCAGTTTCGGTATTGCTGACCAGATGGTGCAGGCCACGCCATGCTCCTTCCAGGCGCTGAAATTCGGGGTGATGCAGGATGTGATTGATCTGCTCGGTCATCTTCTGATCGATCTGGGCAATCACTGCCTGAATGGTTTGATAAGCGTCGTCGCTCAAGGTCACGGACTGGTCCAACGCCTGCTCGGCCAGCGTGGTGACGGCAAATTCAACCGCCTGCTGGGCCTGCTCGGTTTTGGGACGAAACTCCTGCTGCAACAGGCTGGACAGTTCATCCAATTGGGCCGTGTCGCGAGTGGCGGTCAAGGTCTGGGTGGAAGTCATGGGATGGGCTCCTTATGCTTTGGGCTCGTTGTCCTGATCGGGCTGGGACTCGTCCATCGTCAGGGCCTGGGGCGGGCGGCCAGCCAGGGCGCGCAAGAGTTCGGGCTGCTGCAGGAGACGGGACAAGAGTTCTTCCGCTCCGCTTTTGCCATCCATATAAGTCAGCAAATTCGCCAGCTGGGTACGAGCTTCCAGCAGGCGGGCCAGAGGTTCGATCTGACGGGCCAGTTCAGCCGGGGAAAAGCTGTCCATGGAGTCAAAAGACACTTCCACACCCAGCACGCCATCGCCCTTCAGGCTGTTGGGAACCTGCATGTTCAGCTTGGGTGCGATGGACTTCATGCGGTCATCGAAGTTGTCCACGTCGATTTCCATAAACTTGCGCTCGCCCAGCTCCGGCTGGCTCTCCGTGTTGTGCCCGGCCAGATCCGCCAGCACACCCATCACGAAAGGCAGTTGCACACGATGCTCGGCGCCGTACAGTTCAACGTCGTACTCAATTTGCACACGCGGAGCCCGATTGCGCCCAAGGAATTTCTGGCCGCTGCCAGAATTGGATTTCACAGACATCAGGTCTTCTCCAGTTGATTTATGGAATTAAGAAGCGGCTGTCGCCACTTCGGATCGAGGCATGAAAACCTGGATCTGATCCCAGGCACCGGGAGCCAGGTCACGAATCAGCTCGTGAAAACCCATGGGCACCAGTTGCTGGGCGCGACGCAGCAGCAAAGGGGCAGGATGGCTGGGTTCGTGCTGTTCGAAATACGCCACCAGCTTGTCCAGCAACAACACCACCTCTTCGCGGGATGAAACATGCAGGTTTTGCCAACTCGCCAAGCCCATCACCGGAGCGACCTGATGAGCAGGTTGCGGGGGCACAGGAATGGTGGGGTCGCTTGCCTGCACAGGCTCGGGAGCGGAAGGAGCAGATAGTGAGGTTGCCGCGTCCAGCACTGCGCAGGCGGCTTCCACGGTGTCCCAGGCTCCGTCCAGACGCACGGACCACTCGGCATCCAGATGGCGATGCACCAGGGCCTCCAGCTCCTGGCGGAACTGACGCAAACGACTCAAGGCCACGGTCTGGCTTTGGCCGGCGGCAAAGGCACGGCGCAGCTCTTCAACCAGACGGTCACGACCCGGCAGGCCGCTATCTTTCTGGCTGCCATCCAGCACATAGCCGACTTCACGTAAATTCAGTTGACGATGCCCCAGGCTGACCACGGGAGCCTCACGCATCAGGCGACCCAGACCATCAATAGCCGACAGCCCGGCCAGCGCATTGACGCGCGGCAAGGGGTCCAGCTCGCCATCGTCGTGCAGACGCGGATGAACGTGCTCCCAGCCTTGTTGCAGGGCGCTCAATAGCCAATCGCACACCTCCACCAAGGCGGGCAACCCGCCTGTCTGCAAACGCGCCTGGGCCAGTACCACCAGCAAGCGAATATCTGCCGAGCGGTCCAGCAAGTCCTGCACCAGGCGCACGATGCGCGTCCATTCCGGAACCTGAGCCGGGATAATGGTTTGGCCAAACTGCTGCTCGCCCTGTACTTGCAAAGCCTGCATCAAGGCCAGAAAGTCTGCCTCGTATTCCAGGTTCTCGCCGTAGTGGGCGTTTTCGGGAGCCAAAATCCAGGCTGGCTGCCACTGCTCCTGTATTCCTTCGACCATAGCTGTCGTCTCGGATAACTGATCACGGAGCCAGTCTAGGAACTGAAGGTGACACCTTTTTGACGAAAATTTTTCCTTACTTATTTTGCAAAATGGATGTATTTACGCTCTTTTTGAAGCAAATAAAGAAAAAGCGCCGCCCGCAGGCAGCGCTTTTCAAAGGAAAAAAATTGGCGAGAAGCTAGTCGTCCAACCCCTGCTCCTGTCGCCAGTGCTGGTAGCGTTGCTCCAGAACCGGCCGCAAGGTTTCGTAGCTGTCCCAATCGTCAGGCACGTGATAGATGGATGGCAAAACCTCGTCGTCCAGCGTATCCACGTAATCATCCAGATACAGCTCGTCGTAGTAAAAATCGCTAAAGGCTTTGCCCTGCTCGGACATGTCTTCGCTGACCAGCACATCGTCGCAACACTCTTGCAGCAGTTGCGAGCCTTTGATCATGTGATCACGGCACTGGCGCACCTCGTTGGGGTAGCGGTCCATAAAAGCATTGGCCAGCAGGCCTTTTTCCACCAGCCAGGCCAGATACATGCCGATGTGCGTGCGACCACCTTGCGGGCCCAGATCAGAGGGGTAGTCCCCGCCCACATGCCAGTCCACAGCGTCATATTTAACGGGATCAGTGTGCGTTTTCAATGTCGTACCTCCGTAGGTATGCGTATGTTCTTGGGAAGTGGCTGCTTGGGTGCATTCTTGCCAATCAACTCTGCGCCCTTGCTCTCCATTGCCTTGTCCTTGGCCTTCTGGGTTGCGGAGCGGCGCGCTCCCCCGCTCTTGACTTCGACCGCCCGGATTTTGCCCGTGTTCTTGTCCTTGATCAGTATATCGATCACACGGCGGGTCAATGGGGTTTTTGCAGACACCTGCGTGCCCATGACCTCGTGGCCTTCCTGCTTCAGCTCGGCCTCGACCTCGCGCTCTCGCTGCGCACCCCGACGCCGGTTGCGTTTCAGCTGTGCCCGCTTGGCTTCGCGTGCCGCTGCCTTGCGTGCCGCATCCGGCCCACTGCCCGACACACCCTTGCCGCCTTTACCGGCGCCGCCCCCGGCACCACCGCCACCTAACAACAGCACTTTGAACTGGCTGGGCACTACCCGCATGCCCACCGTATTCACCGTGTTCTGCATGCTCAAGCTAGTCAGACGGGTCGCCGGGATTCCCTTCCACAGCACATTAGGCACACAGGTAATGGAGCGCGAACGCGACATCACGGTTTGCGAGATCAAGCCCAAAGCCACACCCGGATTGTCACCATTACTCAAGGGTATCGTTGTGAGCAAGTTATGGGCAGGCCCACCCTGCAACAGGATGTTCCAGGCATTGGGAATACCCATCAGGCCCGTCGCAAAATTCGGGTAAGGAATCGGCAACAGAGCCGGTGGTGTCTTGCAGATGTCGGGGAAGGCAATATCCATGCCGCCCCGTTGGCAATTGGCAAACATCAGGGCTCCTTATTCAAGACTCATGTGACGCGCGGTCCAGCTCTCAGACTCGTGCAAGGCCGGGTCATTGGGCAGGCAGCCTGCGGCCTGTTCTTGTCCGGCCTTGTCCAGCAGACAGCGATGAAACTGGGTGCGTTCAAAATGCGCGCCATCCCAACGGGCACGGCGGCAATCTGCATACGAGAAATCCGCATAGCGCAGTTGGCTATGCTCGAAACGGGCCTGCTCCAGCACCGCTTGCGCGAAGTAGGCTTGCTGTAAAAAGGAAGCCCGAAAATCTGCCTCGGGAGCGTGGGCTTGAGCCCACAGACTTTGTGTCAGATCCGCCTCCCGAATCTGCAGTCCTTGAGCCTGTGCCTGAACAAATAAAGCCTGCTTGGCTTGGACCTTGTTCAGCACGGCCTGATTCAAGATGGCAGACTTGAAATTGGTGCCGCAAAGACGAGCGTGGCTTAGATCCGCTTGAGTAAAGTCGGACTCCATCAAGACACTGCCGCTGAAATCCAGCCCCGACAGGTCCATGCCCTGGAAATTGCAGGTTTTGGCCGTCACCCTGTGCCAGCGACTACCGGCCAGAGTGCTGCCCCGCCAATCCATTTCGGTGACCACCACATCTTCCAGACGGGTCGACTGCAAGGACAAGCCCCCTGCGCGGCAGCCAGTCCAAGTGCAACGCTGCAAAAGAGCTTGGTCGAAGTTGCCCGATTGCAAGATGCATTGCGCCCAGTGAGTGTCGCTCCAGGCTCCGCCTTGCCAGATAGCGCCCTGTAAATCACAGTCCTGCCACATTACCTCCCTGGCCTGGACATGCTTGCAGGACAAGCCGATCAACACGCATTCCATAAAGGCGCAGCCATCCAGCACACTGGCATCCAGTACTGCTCCGCTCAAGTCACATTGATGAAAGCGGCTACCCGCCAGATTGACGCCCAAGGCTTGCACACGCGGCAGGCGGCAAGCGATGAACACCGCTCCTGAATAATCGCCCGGTGGCAAATACAGATCGCTGATGTCCAGTCCCAGCAAAGGCTCGCCTTGCCGAATGCGCAAACGCAAAGCATGTGCGTCCATCAGACTTGCCCCCCGGCAGGATCGCGACGTGCCGTGCGTAAATACAGATTGCGGCTGCGGGTACGCGCATCCGTTTGCAAACCCATCAAATCAGCGCGGAAGAAGTTCACGGTATCCAGCATCGTGCCTTGAACCTTCGCGCCCCCGGCCAGGCTATTGCTCATATCCACCTTGTTCATGATGGCTTGGCTAAAGTCAGTCTCGATCAGAATGCAGTCACTTAGGCGGGCCTGTGTCCATTGCGACCCCTGGAGATTGGCACCGGATAAATCACAGCGAATCAGTTGGGCCTGTTCAAAACAGGATTGCGACAAATCCAGCCCACGCAAATTGCTTTCTTCCAAGCGGGCACCGCGCCAGTCTGACCCCGGCATGTCCACGCCGGACACCACGCTTTGACGCCAGCGGCTGTCACGGCAATCGAGCACACCGTCCAACAGACCCAGCAGCCAGGACGTGTCCTCCAGGCTGGAGCCCCTCAAGGACAGGTCCCGCAGATCACAGTCCAGCCAAGCGCATTGCTGCAACTGGCAATCCAGATAAGACAATTCGGACAAGCGCGAGCGCATCAAATATTGCACGCCACTTAACTGCGAGGTCTCGAAGGTGCAGCGCAGCAAGTCCACATCCAGCCACTCCTGCTCCTGAAGGTTCGACTGCTGGAACAAGACATCCTGCCAACTGGACTCGCGCGGCTGCCATCGGGCCGCCTGCACCTGACGAAACTGTACGGATTGCAGTACTGCCGCACTGAAATCCACATCATCCAATTGGGACTGATTGAATTGAACCTGCTCCAATCGCGCCCGCACAAATGTGGCTCCCGAGCAATCAGCTCCTGCAAACGTGCCTTGCCGTAGAACCGCATCGTTAAAGCAGGTGCCAACACAGCGCACCCCGGAGAAATCGAAGTCCTGCAAATGCAAACCGCTCAAGTCCAGGCCAGACAGATTGCGAGTTCCGGCCAGAATCAACTCCACTCGCCTGCGCAAACGCTGCTGACGCAGATCAGAGGCAACAGGCGGTGCAGGGGCATAAGCTTGCATCGCACGTCTGGCCTGCTCCATGGGTTTGGATAGCAAGCCGGACACAGGCGCCTGGTCGCTGGCCGCTGCATCCAGCTCGCACAACATGCGCTGTGTATCACGAGCCGTCACACGAGTGCTGGCCTGATCCTGAAAGGGAGATTCACGCTGCAAGTCCTGCACTTTCGCCATGCCCTCTTCCATCTGCTGACGCGCATCCCATTGCTGGCGATTGGCTTGGCGCACTTCCTGCACCCAATCCGTTCGGCCCACATCCAGAGGTTTGGGAGGCCCTGCCTGCGCCAAGCAAAACAGCTCGTTCTGCCAAGCCGGGTGTTCCTGTGCCGCGTCCTGCGCCCAGCGCTCCAGGCGCATCCGCATGGTCAGGGACAAAGGGTCGTCTGCGCTAGTCTGAAAATCATCCAAAGGTGCGCAGCAGTCAGCGGGTAGCAAATCCTGGTCGCGCAAGGCAAATAATCCGGCCTGATCGCCTTCGCTACGCAAGCGCAGCACTTGCTCGTAATGATCCTGGCCACGCGCTTGGCCCAAGGGCTCCAGGGCAGGCATTAATAAGTTCACATCTTGCGCCTGCGCGTCCTGAACCGGCACGCTTCCTTGGTACAGCAAGAGCATGTGGCCCAAATCAGGAAAGAACCAAACGGTGGTGTGCCGCAGGTCCAGCTTTTGCAGACCAGGTAGACGACGATCCTGATACCAGCAGATCGCCTCCCACTGCGGCAAGCTGCCACTCCACCGGGGTCGCTGAGCGTGCAGATGGTGTAGTTCCCAAGAACTGTCTGCGGGCCAATGACCTTGCTCACGCCACCACTGGTCCGGTTCAGCAGCATTGAAAAAATGTGGGTCCAGGCTGTCCAGCATCATGCCTGGATCGCCTTGCTGCCAGGCGGGGTCATAACGGCCCGCCAAACGAAAGCGACGTGGTCGCAAAGGCGATACCGGCCCCAAACCCGCTGGACGGCCCTGCTGGCCAGAACGGTGCAAGCGCCCTTCCCAAGGCTCTACCTGCGGCAAGCAAAGCGGTTCGCCCGGACTGGCTGCTTCCATTCCCATGCCGGCGGGATTATCGGGATACTGCGGCCCGCCCCAGCTACGGCTGCCATCCAAAGGCACGCGGGTAAAAGGCTCTGCCTCCCCCGGTCTGCCTTGCCGCCACTGACGTTGCCCAAATACAGCCAGCTGCTTTTCTATCGGGCCGACACGCGCTTGTACGGCCAGTTGGGATACCGGCTCACCACCAGGAGCGCAGGCATGGCCAGAGACCAGAAACTCTGCACAAGGTTTGGGCAAGGCCAGATCCAGCACATCGTCGTCCTGCATCAGGCCGGATACGCTTTGCCACATACGTGCATCGGTGCTCAAGACATGCGGGGCATCCATGGAACACCAGGCCTGTACCGACACGCTTAGCGCGTGTTGTCCGCGCCAGCTCCAGGGGCGTGCCAAAACACCCAAGCGCAAGGGCTTTACGATGCGCATGGGACTTGTCCTTTGGGAGAGCACGAGCAGGACTGACTTGGAGCAGGAGCACTGCCTGACTGCTCCGGACCCGCGTGTGCGTCATCCCCGATCAACTGCGAAGCCAGCGCCACCATCAATCAATCCCCATAGGAGTTGGCGGCGGGTTTCAGCTGCAAGGTCACCTGTTCACGGTTCAGAGCACACAGCTGATCATTGGCCGGATCGCACAGTACGCTGACCCAATTACCCGGTTTGAATCGCTTGTTCAGTTCGGGCTGCACCAGCACATCCACATGGGTTTTCTGACCATCCACGTCCAGGCCCAGGCGCACTAGCGGATAAGCAGATTTGAAGACTTCTGGCAGCAGCTCGTCCTGAGAGACGATCATTGCCTGTTGGGGGACGACTTCGGCACGATGCAGACGCTGATACAAGAGCTCTTCAGGACGAGCACGCCAATAGCGCGTAAAACCCCTATACCCAGCCACAAAACCACCCACTGCGATCAACATGGGCAAGATGACCAGATAAGGCAGCCAATCCCGCCACTCCAGAGCAATACCAATCGAAATCATGATGGCTCCCATCAAAGCGCTGAAAGCCATCCATATAATCTGTCCCAGCATCGTCGCGGACGTCCTTAAAAAAAGATGTGCAAGCCGGACTTGGCCAAACGCAGAGCCGAACTGCCGACGCGCACCGCCTGCTTGCCCAGATACACCGCACTGGTCTTGATCGCGGCGTAGGCTTTCTCGTCCTTGAAGGCCGAGTGGTCCATCTTCATGACGGCAGCCTGGAAATTGACCAGATAGCCCTGCGCCCGAATACCCCAGGCATCCAGCGAGGAAATCGTGCCGTTCAGGCGGAACCCCGTCACTTTTTCGGTATGCGGAATCCACCATTTTTCAATACCTGTGACATTCACCTTCCAGGTAGGCGTGGTGATGTTCACGCCCGCTGCGGCGGTAATGTCCACAGGACCGGAAATGCTTTTGGTCAGATTGCCAGTCAGGGTGTCAGTGATATTGCCGGTGGTGGTCAGGTCCACATCACCTGTAATGGTTTCTTTGACATCGCCAGTCACGGTGTAATCCACCGCGCCGGTAATCGTGCGGGTGTAATCGCCGGTTTGGGTGGAGTTGCAAGTGCCGGTGATGGAATCCGTGACATCGCCCGTGACCGTATGAGTGACCTCGCCGGTGATGGTTCGGGTCAAATCGCCGGTCAAGGTGTCGGTGACATTGCCCGTCACGGTACGCGTCACATCACCGGTATGAGTTCGGGTCTGCTCGCCTTCTATGGTTTCAACCAGATCCCCGATGACCGTACGTACGACGCCGCTATTAAATGTCTCGGTTTCCAGATCCTGCACCGTTGTCGTGCGGGTTGCCATGACGCTCAAGGTATCGTGGCCTGTGACCACAGTAGTCCGGTTACCGTCGACGGTATGGGTTTCATCACCCTCGACTTCCGTATCCAGATTGCGCTCGGCATGCAGCCAGATACGCTCCTGCCCGGCTCTGTCCTCGAACATGAAGGCGTTGGCGTTGCTGGGATCACCGTCTTTGGAACGGCTTAGAAAGCCGCTTTGTGTGGCATTGTCCGGAAGGTTCCAGGGCGGCATATTACTGGCGTTATACACGCGACCGACGGCAATGGGCCGGTCCGGGTCGCCCCCCAGAAAATCCACAATCACTTCGTCGCCCACTCGGGGCAGCTGAATGCCACCAAAGCCGCCACCTGCCCACGGGCTGGAGACTCGCAGCCAGCAGGAGCTGTTTTCATTGGCCTGCCCGTAGCGATCCCACAAAAACTGAACCTTGATGCGACCATATTGATCGGTCCACAGTTGCTCGCCGCTCTTGCCCACCACCTTGGCGGTTTGCGGGCCGTAGGTACGCGGAATAGGTGTACGTCGCAACGGGCGATACGGCTGGCTGGACGGGATCACCAGAAAATCGATGAAGTAGTGGCTGGCCATGCCGCTCTCGCCGGTATGGCCTACATCCAGAAAGTCGTAATCGACCTGCGTCACCAGATAGTCGCGGTTGTCCTCGGGGCGCGGATGATTGCGTACGGACAGCAAATAACCCGGCGCGACACCACGCGCATTAGTCTGGGCTTGAGCCTGGCTACGTACTGCCTGCAAGGCTTCCAGCCGCAAGCGGGAGTAATGTTCACCATGTTGAGGCTCGGTGTAGCCACCCGCCCATTCGTAGACTTCCAGATCACCCAAGGCGTGTTCAGCTGGGTTGCTGCGCGTGGCGTCCAGGCTGGCTCCCGGCTTGCAATAGTCGTAGTCAGCGGTCGCGTAGCGACCCGGAGTGACTTGCTCATACGGGTGCCAGGCATGGATATGCTCAACATCAGGATGCGCTACCCGATCGGGGGAAACAAAGGGCAGCTCAGAAAGCCAGGGCGCAGCCGCATGTTGACCCACATCGTCGGCCATCACCAGGGTATGGGCGCCATTACGGTGCTCAAACCAGTAGTAAATCCCCTCGCGCTCCATCAAGCGGCTAACAAACTGAAAGTCGCTTTCCTGATACTGAACGCAATAGGTTTGACGCGGGTAGTCCTGCGTCAGGCGCGACTCCCAGGCAAAGGGGTAGCGGCCCAGCACATCCTGCAAAACCTCGGGCACGGTCTTTTCCTGAAAGATCCGGCTGTCCATGTTCTGGCTCAAGAACCAGAGCCAGGGGCGCAAGGTGGCCCGATACGTGTAGAAGCGGTCGCTGCGGCCGGTTTTACCCATCAGGCGAAATGCGCTGATACGACCATCCAGAAAGCGCGGCACTGCAAAAGGTGTTTTGATTTCCAGGCTCAGGGACTCGCCCAGCAAGCTGCGCAAATCCAGCAAGGGGGTATTGCAGACCACATCCACCTGCAATTCAAAAGGCTGGGACAAGGCTTCCCGACCTTGCAGAGCCTGAAATAGCAAGACTTCCGGCCCCAACGGGCTATGCACTTGTACAAGGCGTTCTGTCAGCATGCTTACCCCATATGGATTTGGTCAGCGTCGACTTTGACCAGCTCGCGCGCAGTCATCAAGGTATGGCGGGCATGCAAACGCATTTGATGCTGGGCCTGCACATCCATGCGGCCCCCACGCCAACGCTCCTCTTTTTCAGTCAGACGAAATACGTGATTGCACACTTGGGACAGGCGATCCGCCACGGTTTCCTGCACGCGCGACAAAATCCGCAGCGTGCCTGCGGTCAGGCTCATCTCCCGGCCAGACTGGCGCAAATGGCCACCTGCCTGCAAAGTCAGGTCCGCCTCGGACTGGATATGTACCCCACCCTGGGCCGCCTGCACATGCAAGCCCTGCTCGGCGATCAGATGCAAAGCCCCGCCCTGGGGTCGCTCCAGCACGGCGAACACATAGGCCTGCTCGCCATCGGCACCGCCTACCCAGACCTTGTCGCCCTCTTGCGGCTGCACCAGGCAACTGACGGCCTGCGGCACAATCCAGCAGCGCTCGCCGCAGTCGACTTCAAACTGCCCCGACTCCAGACGAGCCTTGACCCGTCCCTGCCAGAACATGGGGGGAACGTGCAGGCTGGACACCATGCGCGAGGGCAATCCCATACATCCTCCGTGTGAGCTGTTCAACACAATGAAAAGGACTATGGCCCGAGCCCATGTCTACTCTATGACAACAACAAAACTTTACTTTTTTGACATTTAGCGGGTTTTAAGCAAATTTGCTTACACGTATTGTGCTATTGCCCACCGATGCGGGGGACGCCCCAATAAAAAAGCCGCCCGAAGGCGGCTTTGTCCAGCAACGATAGAAACAGCAGCAGATCGGAAATTATGTCCGCTCGAAAATCCCGGCGGCTCCCATGCCTGTACCGATACACATGGTGAGCATGCCGTACTTCAGCTGACGACGCTGCAAGGCATGAACCACGGTGGCGGCACGCATGGCACCAGTCGCACCCAGAGGGTGACCCATGGCAATAGCACCACCCAGCGGATTGACGCGCTCGGGGTCCAGGCCCAAATCACGAATCACCGCCAGAGATTGAGCAGCAAAGGCTTCGTTCAGCTCGATCCAGTCCATCTGGTCTTGCTTCAGGCCAGCCAAGGCCAGCGCATGAGGCACGGCTTCTTTAGGACCGATACCCATGATTGCTGGCGGCACACCACGGACCGAGAAAGTCACGAAACGGGCCAGCGGAGTCAGATTGTGCTCGCGCAAGGCGCGTTCGGAAACAACCAGCAAGGCACCTGCCCCGTCCGAAGTCTGCGAACTGTTGCCGGCCGTGACCGAGCCACGCGCCGCAAATACGGGGCGCAGCTTGCCCAGCACTTCCAGGCTGGTATCAGGGCGTGGACCCTCGTCACGATCAACCACTTGAGTTTTGACGGAGATTTCCTGCGTGCTCAGGTTGGGTTGACGACGTGTCACCGTCACAGGCAGAACTTCGCCCGTGAACTCGCCCGATTCCCACGCCTTGACGGCTTTCTGGTGCGAGGCCAGGGCAAACGCGTCCTGATCTTCACGGGAGACTTTCCACTGACGCGCTACTTCTTCAGCGGTCAGACCCATGCCGTAAGCGATCCCGTAGTTCTCGTCCGAAGTGAAAATCTCGGGGCTGAACGTGGTATTCACGCCCATCACCGGCACCTGACTCATGGATTCCACACCCGAAGCCACGATGATGTCTGCCTGGCCCGTACGGATACGGTCAGCAGCAATCGCAATGGCGCTCAAACCCGAGGCGCAGAAGCGGTTGACGGTCATCCCGGCCACGGTATGCGGCAGGCCTGCCAGCAAGGCAGAAATACGCGCCACGTTAAAGCCTTGTGGGCCTTCAGGCAGAGCGCAACCGGCTACCACTTCTTCGATGGCGGCAGGGTCCAGTTTCGGTACATCGGCCAGCATGCCGCGAATGGCTTCCGCCAAGAGCTCGTCAGGGCGGTAGGACGAAAACACACCGCGAGGCGCTTTTCCGATGGGCGTACGCTTGGCAGCGACGATATAAGCTTGTTGTACAGTCATGTCTACTCCTTGATCCGCTCTAGTTACGCACTGGCTTGCCAGTGGTCAGCATCCCAGTAATACGTTCCTGGGTCTTGGGGGAATTGAGCAGTTCCAGGAAGGCCTGCCGCTCTTGCGCCATCATCCAGGCTTCATCCACCAGCGAGCCTGGATCCACATCGCCCCCGCAGATCACGGTTACGACCTTCTCGGCAATATGGAAGTCATACTCCGAGATGAAACCACCTTCTTTCATGTTCACCAGTTGAGCTTTCAACGTGGCGATGCCATCGCGACCGGCAACCGGGAAGCGACGTGGCAATGGAGCACGCCAACCGGCGCTGGCCAGAGCCTGTGCCTGACGAACGGCCACGTAAACCAGTTCCTGACGGTTCATGACGATGGTGTCGGACTCTTTCAGGAAGCCAAGCTGACGCGCATCCAGAGCGGAGCGCGACACCTGTGCACTGGCGATAGCCAGAGCAAAACGCTTCAGGTAGGCCAGCAGCGGGGCATCAGGTGCACCCATGGCTTGCAGTTCAGCCGAGCGACGAGCCGAGTAAGCCAGACCACCTGCGCCTGGAACCAGACCCACACCCACTTCAACCAGACCAATGTAGGACTCGAAGTGAGCGACGCGGTGCGCGCAATGCACAGCCAGTTCGCAACCACCACCCAGAGCCAGACCGGCAACCGCAGCCACCACAGGCACCTGGGCGTAGCGGATACGCAGAACCATGTCCTGCATGGCGCGCTCTACAGGCTCAACACCGGCCACGCCTTCTTTCTCGAACACGGGCAAAATGGCTTTCAGGTCAGCGCCTGCGGAGAATGGATCACCATCCTGGGCCACCACCAGAGCCTGATACGAGGCTTCAGCCAGCTCAATCGCCTTGAACATGCCATTGACCACACCAGGGCTCAGCGTGTGCATCTTGGTCTTGAAGGACACGATTAGCACGTCTTGTGGGTGCGGCGCAGGCAGCGTCCAGCAGCGTACCGATTCATCTTCGAAAACCGTGGTGGTTTCCAGAGACTCGACCTCGCCCACCAGCAAAGGTGTGCCAATGTGGCGCAGGTAAACAGGCAGATCGCTACGGCCTTCAAAGCGGCTTTGCGACGGATTCCAGGAACCGGCAGCGGTATGCACGCCTTGCGCTTCCCACACAGGACCACGAGTCGCCCAGTCTGGCAGCGGCTGGCTGCTCAGTGTCTTGCCGTCTTGAATATCCTGGTTGATCCAGTCGGCCACCTGACGCCATCCGGCAGCCTGCCAGATCTCGAACGGGCCTTGCTTGTGACCAAAGCCCCATTTCAAGGCCAGATCCAGCTGACGGGCGTTGTCGGCAATGTCTTGCAGATGAATGGCACTGTAGTGGAAGGTGTCGCGCAGTACGGCCCACACGAATTGAGCCTGAGGCTTGTCGGACTCGCGCAGCTGGCGCAGGCGCTCAGCCGGGTCACGTACAGCCAGAATGGCGGCGACATCAGGATCGATTTTCTGGTCAGCAGCCACGTAATCGCGCTGTTGAGCATCGAAACGCTGGATTTCACGGCCCTTCTTGCGGAAGAAACCGGCACCGGTCTTTTGACCCAAAGCACCTGCATCAATCAGGCCCTGCACTTCTGGTGGCAGGCCAAAGTGTGCTTTGAAGCTGTCATCGGGCAGCTGATCCTGCATGGTGCGGATCACGTGTGCCAGAGTGTCCAGGCCAACCACGTCAGCGGTACGGTAAGTACCCGATTTGGCTCGACCCAGACGTGTACCCGTCAATTCATCAACCTGCTCGTAAGTCAGGGAGAAACGACGAGCCTGCTCGAACACGGACAGAATGCCAAAAACACCAATGCGGTTACCGATGAAATTGGGGGTATCTTTGGCGCGAACCACGCCCTTGCCCAGTTGCGATACCAGGAAGGTTTCCAGAACATCCAGCAGCTCTGGCTGGGTGTATTTCGTGGGGATCAGCTCCACCAGGCTCATGTAGCGTGGCGGATTAAAAAAGTGCACGCCGCAAAAACGTGGGCGCAGCGCTTCCGGCAAAACATCTGCCAGGGAAGTGATGGACAGGCCGGACGTGTTGCTGGCGATGATGGCATTAGGGTTCAGTGCTGGCCCGATCTTGCGGTACAGATCCTGTTTCCAGTCCAGACGCTCGGCAATGGCTTCGATCACCAGATCGCAATCGGCCAGACGGTCCAGATTGTCGTCGTAGTTGGCGGGCTCGATCAGGTCGGCCAGGTCTGGCGTACCCAAAGGAGCGGGATTCATTTTGCGCAGATTGGCAATGGCACGCAGGGCGATGCCATTTTTGGGCCCCTCGCGGGCGGGCAGATCAAACAGAACTACTGGTATGCCTGCATTCACGCAATGGGCGGCAATTTGCGCGCCCATGACGCCGGCACCGCACACGGCGACCCGACGCAAGGTACGGGCACTGCCCGTCACTGCACTGGCTGAACTAGATGTCATAGGTTTGTCTCCAGGAAACTGAAACCCCACGCAGCATAAGGTCCCAAACGGACGCTCTACGATGCGAGGCAATCGAATAATCGTACACGCACAACCGCTTTTACGACCATAAAGTCTTTTTTATTTTCAATCAAAGATGGGTATAGATCAAATCCATCTTCATGAAACTGTCCATGTTTGGATCCGGATCGGGCTGATCAGCCGCTCCAGCAAGCCACCATAAATTAAAACGATCGTTTCAATCTCTTTTATTTCAACAGATTGAACCCATAAAAAGCTCATTACACCCTTCATTAGCCGCCGGAAGCCCCAGTCCCCTCAAGCGGGCATCACACATGGTTTCAAGTTATTTTTTTAATTCTTTTCTTATTTATTTCAATTCATTTTTTATTTAATTTTTGCACCTACTTTAATTAATTTTTATCTTTAAATATTTCAAACAAATAAGCAGCGCTTGAGGGTAGAAAAAAATTTGAACGACCGCTGCCCGACAGCCGTTTTCTTGCCAATAAAGGCCACGCCGCACCCCCAGCAAGAAGGATCAGGCCGCCACCCGAGCGCACAAGAGGGAAAAAACGGCTTAATTTGTATGCCAGAATGTTCAAACTTCCACTTTTGACGAGCCCTATCCGCCTTCATTGCTCTATGACCCGGTCTCAAGAAGCTGCCCCTTTATCCTTAAGCGCTCTATTTCTGATCTTTGCCCGCATTGGCCTGACCAGCTTTGGTGGGGGCTTGAGTGGCTGGTTAATGCGTGAGTTTGTTGTTCAGCGGCGCCTGATGAGCCAGGCGGATTTTCTTAGCGGTCTGGCGCTGTCCCAAGCACTGCCCGGCATCAATGTGGTGAACCTCTCTATATGGATTGGTTATCGTCTGCTGCCCGGGCCTGGGGCGTTAGTTGCCACGCTGGGCATGGTGCTTCCCCCGCTACTGCTGGCCATTTTGATGCTGATTGGTCTGGAACAACTGACGGGCTCTACCCTGGTGCCTCAAGTCATGGCCGGAATTGCCGCCGCCGCTATTGGCCTGTCTCTTGAAATGGGCGTACGCTCGGCGCGCAGCGCCGCCACCGGAATAGTGCCCATTGCCCTCATGTTGGCCGTTTTTGTCGGCATTTTCGTCATGGAATGGAGCCTGATCCCCGTTATTCTGATCTGTGCACCGCTGTCCGTCTGGTATGCCTGGCTGCAACTTGGAGACAAAGCGGTGGAGCAATCATGATCACGGTTTTGCTCCAGCTCATGCGCGTCTTTGCGCCCCTGTCTTTTCTGACCATAGGGGGCGGGCAAAGCATCATCCCGGAGATTCACCGGCAATCGGTAGAAATCCATGGCTGGCTCAGCAATCAGGAATTTCTGGATCTGTTCGCCCTGTCGCGCCTGACACCCGGCCCGAAATCCTTGCTTGTCACCCTGGTGGGCTGGAAGGCGGCTGGCTGGGCCGGTGCCCTGGCCGCATCCGTCGCCATTTTCCTGCCCTCTGCCCTGCTGATCTATTACCTGGCAACAATCTGGAAGCGCTATGAAGGCACACGCATCATCCGCGCCATTGAAATTGGTCTGCTGCCCATCGCCGCCGGCATGATCCTGGCCGCCAGCGGCACAATTCTGAAAGCGGCCCAAGGCGGACTGTGGGCCTGGGGCACGGCTCTGGCCTGTACAGCCATTTTGCTGCTAAGTCGCATCAACCCTTTATGGTTGCTGGCAGGCGGCGGATTGCTGTTCGCCTTGATACAACCCGCTATCTAAAACAAATTCGACACAAAAAAGGGCGACTTCACCACCAAAGCCGGTTTGAAGTAAGTGGCTGTATCAAGAGCCACAAAATGGCTCATAAAAGCGCCACGATCCCGCCCCCATCGCGCGCAAGACATTGAGACGCCAGAGCTGCAAGCGGTACAATGGCAGGTCCTTTTATCCCCTTTTGCCCGCGACATGGTTGTAAATACTGACCGAGCCGTACTAAATCTGGACTCCGCCTCGCTGGGCTACGGTGCCTTTACCGTGCTCGCGGACGTGTCCATGACCGTTCAGAAAGGTCAGGTCGTCGCCATGATGGGGGGGTCAGGTTCCGGAAAAACAACACTTCTGCGTGCTGCGACCGGACAAATTCGTGCTCAGAAAGGGACTGTTACGGTTTTTGGCCAGGACTTGGCCAAGCTGGACGGCGAGGCTCTGCGCCAGACGCGTCAACGCATGGGTGTGCTGTTTCAGCAGGGTGCCCTGTTTACTGACCTGAACGTGTTTGAAAACGTGGCGTTTCCCCTGCGGGAGCTGACAAACGACTCCGAAGCCGCCATTCAGGACCGTGTACTGGACAAGCTGGACGCCGTTGGCCTGCGCGCGGCTGCCCATTTGGGCATCAATGAAATTTCCGGCGGTATGGCCCGCCGAGTTGCCCTGGCCCGTGCCATTGTGCTGGAGCCCGAGCTGATTCTGTACGACGAACCCTTTGCCGGCCTGGACCCTATTTCCATGGGCATTACCGCGCGGCTGATTCGCGACCTGACCGACCGCCTGAACTGCGCTTCAGTATTGATTACGCACGATGTGGCCGAATCCTTTGCGATTGCCGACCAGGTTTATATTGTTGGCCAGGGACGTTTGCTGACCCAGGGCACGCCCACCGAGCTGCGCGCTTCCAAGGATCCTTACGTGCAGCAGTTCCTGCGTGGTGAACCCGACGGCCCTATCGCCTTTAACTATCCCGTCACCCCGGCTTTTGAAGCCTGGCTCCAGAATCGGACGACGCGCTCATGAATTTCATCACCGCCCCGATTAGCGCGCTAGGCGCTGCGATACGCAATAGCATCTACGGCCTGGGTGCCTTCAGCCGCCTGTTCGTGGCCTTGCTGGCCCGGTCTTCCCTGCTGTGGCGTCGCCCCCGTCTGGTTTCCCAGCAAATCCACTTTATTGGCAACTATTCGCTGCTGATCATTGCCGTTTCCGGGCTGTTCGTGGGTTTTGTGCTGGGCTTGCAAGGTTATTACACACTGAACCGCTATGGTTCCGAAGAGGCCTTGGGCCTGCTGGTCGCCCTGTCTCTGGTACGTGAACTGGGGCCGGTCGTCACCGCCCTGCTGTTTGCAGGCCGAGCCGGAACATCATTAACCGCCGAAATCGGCTTGATGAAGGCCGGTGAACAGATTGCCGCCATGGAAGTCATGGCGGTAGACCCCTTGCGCCGCCTGCTGGTACCGCGCTTTTGGGGTGGCATTATTGCCATGCCCATTCTGGCCGCCGTGTTCTCCATGGTCGGCATTCTGGGCGGCTATGTCGTCGGCGTGCAGATGATCGGCATTGATGCGGGCGCCTTCTGGTCGCAAATGCAAAACGGTGTCGATGTCATTGATGACGTACTCAACGGAGTGATCAAAAGCCTGGTGTTTGGCCTGATCGTGACCTTGATTGCGCTGTATATGGGCTGGCATGCCAAGGCCACGCCCGAAGGCGTTTCTCGCGCGACCACACGCACGGTCGTCAGCGGCGCTTTGGCGGTATTGGGCACGGACTTCCTGCTCACCGCCCTTATGTTCAGTTAACTATTTAGGAATTGCTCAGCTATGAATCGCGAGAAAACCGATTTCTGGGTTGGCCTGTTTGTTTTGCTGGGGCTGGTCGCACTGGCATTCCTGGCCCTGCGTGCGGGTAACCTCAGTTCTTTTTCCTTTGCCAAGACCTACCAGGTATCGGCCAAGTTCGATAATCTGGGTGGCCTGAAACCACGCGCTCCCATCAAGGCCAGCGGTGTGGTCGTTGGCCGGGTTGGCTCCATTGGTTTTGACAACCAGGACTTCAAAGCCGTGGTCACCCTGGATATGGACGAGCACTACAAGTTTCCTGTCGACACCTCGGCCTCCATCCTGACGTCAGGCCTGCTGGGCGAACAGTACATTGGCCTGACTGCGGGTGGCGACGACAAGGACCTGCAAGGTGGCAGCACCATTACCTATACTCAAAGCGCGGTTGTGCTGGAAGAACTGATCAGCAAGTTCCTCTACAACACGGCCTCCAAGGACGGCGGCTCCAAATCGGAGTAAGCAAACCCGCCCGTTCATGCTCATTACAGACGACACAACCATGAATACAACAACTCGCCGCTCTTACTCCCTGCCTCGTGGAGTCCGTTTGAGCCTGATCGGTGCCAGTGCTGCGCTTGTGGCCGGTTGCGCCAGTGTGCCCAACCCCAACCCCCAGGACCCCTGGGAAGGCATGAACCGTGGCATCTACGCCTTTAACGAAACCGTGGACGGCGCGCTGATCAAACCGATTGCAGAAGGCTACAACGCCCTGACGCCGCAGCCTGCACGCACATGTATTAGTAACATTTTCAACAACCTGGGCGATGCCTGGTCGGCCGTCAACAGCTTCCTGCAAGGCGAGCACGTTGACTTCTTCAACACCCTGGGCCGAGTCCTGTTCAACTCGACCATGGGCCTGGGCGGTTGTATTGACGTTGCCACCATGAACGGCTCCAAGCGCATCCCCAACGACTTTGGCGTGACGCTGGGCGTATGGGGCGTCAAGTCTGGCCCTTACGTGGTTCTGCCCTTCTTTGGCCCCAGCACCGTTCGCGACGGTGTGGCACGTGGCACCAGCTTCCTGGAAGGCTTCTCCTCCACGGGTCCGATCATGGCGATCAAGGATGTACCGGTACGCAACAGCATCCTGGGTTTGTGGGCCTTGGATGCCCGTGCTGGCGTGCTGGATGCAGAAAAACTTGTTAACGACATCGCCCTTGACCGCTACAGCTTCATACGCGACGCTTACCTGCAACGACGCCATGCGATGGTGCAAGCCCGCCGCACCGGTGGCGACACCAGCCAGGACCTGCCTGACTACTCGGACGCAGACGAATAAAAACGCGCTGCCCGCAGAACATTCTTCTGGAGTTTTTTATGATTTCCCGTCCCGCCTTGGGCGGGACTGCTTTGCAGTCCTCCCCCTCTCGCCTGATTTCCTGGATCCTGACCGTCTGTGCGGCCCTGGCTCTGTGTTTGCACGCCGTCGCAGCCCAGGCACAAGTTGCAGATCCCAAAGGGGAGCCCAACAAGTTTGTTGAATCGGTCGGTAATCAAGCATTGCAAGTGGTCAAGGAAAGCGACGCCATCCGCAAGGGTGACCGCGCTGCCATTCTGGCTGCCGTGAACGAAAACATCATGCCCTACGTGAACCTGGAAAAGACGACGCGTCTGTCCGCTGGCCGCTACTGGCGTCAAGCCAGCCCCGAACAGCGTCAGAAGCTGGTCGAAGCGTTCAAGGGCACCTTGGTGCGTACCTACAGCGGAGCCTTGTCCCGCGTGGATGACAAGACACAGCTGACCATCCTGCCGTTCCGTGGCGATGCCAATGCAGACGACGTGGTGGTGCGCTCCTCGCTGACTCAATCCAACGGTGGCCCGGTTGGCGTGGATTACCGTCTGGAAAAAACACCGGAAGGCTGGAAAATCTACGACTTGAACGTGGAAGGCATCTGGCTGATTCAAAACTACCGCAACCAGTTTGCCCAGCAAATTGAGCAAGGTGGCATTGATGGCCTGATTCAGGCGCTGAACAAGCAAAACAGCTAAGACAGGCCGTGGCAAGCACGGGCGCTTTGGTCGGGCATTCTTAAGCAGACCAGAGTCGTACTCTATAATAAAGAGCCTGATCACCCCCAAACAGGTCTACGCCCATGCGTAGGCCTGTTTAGTTAACAAAGACGCTACAGCGACGACTTACACCGCCACACCCGCGTCAGGCCAACCCAAATTGCCATGTCCGCCTTCAAACTCGATAACGTCAGTAAACGCTTCGCTCCCCAAAGCCGGGGACTCAAAAGCCTGTTTTCCCCTCCCCGTTCCGATGCCGGTTTTCTGGCCGTCGATCAGGTCAGCCTGACTATCGAACATGGTGAATTTTTCGGCTTGCTCGGCCCTAACGGCGCCGGCAAAACAACCCTGATTTCCATGTTGGCCGGCCTGACCCGTCCCACCAGCGGCCAGGTCAGTGTCTGTGGTTACGATGTGCGCACCCAGTATCAAAAAGCCCGCCAATCGCTGGGCGTGGTGCCACAGGAAATTGTTTACGATCCCTTTTTCACCGTCCGTGAAACCTTGCGTCTGCAATCGGGCTACTTTGGCCTGAAAAACAATGACGACTGGATCGACGAGATTCTGGCCAATCTGGCCCTGAGCGACAAGGCCGATGTGAACATGCGCGCCTTGTCCGGCGGCATGAAGCGCCGCGTTCTGGTCGCCCAGGCGCTGGTGCACCGCCCCCCTGTCATTATTCTGGATGAACCCACTGCCGGTGTGGACGTGGACCTGCGCCGCACGCTGTGGGAGTTCATCATTCGCCTGAATCAACAAGGTCACACCATCTTGCTGACCACCCACTATCTGGAAGAAGCCCAGGCCCTCTGTGGTCGCCTGGCCATGCTTAAAAGTGGCAAGATCGTCGCCCTGGATACCACGCAAGCCATTATGGAGCGCGCAGGCGGCCACGATCTGGAGGATGCATTTGTGCGCATCATGCACAACGAAGGAAAAATGGGAGTCGCACTGTGAACCAGAACAATTCTCCCAAACACTGGGGCGTGCCTCAAAACACGGACGCCCCCGCTGCCAAGATCGGCACCCTGAGCCTGCCCCCTCAGCCCAAGATGGGCTCGGGCTTTCCTACGCTGCTACGCAAAGAGCTGATGCGTTTCTGGAAAGTGGGCTTTCAGACCATTGCTGCGCCCGTACTGACGGCGCTGATGTATTTGCTGATTTTCGCCCACGTCCTTGAAGGCCGCGTCACGGTATACGACTCCGTGCCCTACACCGCCTTCCTGATTCCGGGCCTGATGATGATGAGCATGTTGCAAAACGCTTTTGCGAACCCGTCCTCATCACTGATTCAAAGCCGCATCACTGGCAATCTGGTCTTTATCCTGCTGCCACCGCTGTCGCACCGCGAGATTTTCGCCGCCTATCTGCTGGCGTCCATCGCCCGCGGTGTCTGTGTGGGCCTCTGTGTGTGGCTGGTGTCGCTGTTCTTCGTGTCCCTGCCTGTAGCCAAGCCCTTATGGGTATTGGTGTTTGCCGTCATGTCTTGCGGCATCATGGGCACCTTGGGTCTGATCGCCGGACTGTGGTCTGAAAAGTTTGACCAACTGGCCGCGTTCCAGAACTTTCTGATCATGCCTGCGACGTTCCTGTCGGGCGTGTTCTATTCGATTCATAGCCTGCCGCCGTTTTGGCAAACTGTTTCACACTGGAATCCGTTGCTCTATACCATTGACGGGTTCCGCTACGGTTTTTTTGCCGCCTCGGATATTTCTCCCTGGTTCAGCCTGACCGTTGTCGCCAGCGTCTTTGTTGCGCTGTGTCTGATTTCGCTACGCCTGCTTGCCTCAGGCTATAAATTACGGAATTGATTTCATGTTGCCGACCCCCGAACAAGTTCACCAATACATTGCCGACAACCTGCCCTGTGAACACTTGCAAGTGCAAGGCGATGGTTCGCACTTTGAGGCCCTGATCGTCAGCACCGCCTTTGAAGGCAAACGCCTGATTGCGCGTCACCAACTGGTTTACAAAGCCCTGGGCGACCGGATGAAAGCCGAAATCCACGCCCTGTCCATGCGCACGCTTACCCCCGACGAATACAAGGCCAATCCGAATGGATAAATTACGCATCACGGGCGGACAACGCCTGAATGGCGAGATCACTGTCTCTGGCGCCAAAAACGCTGCCCTGCCCATTCTGTGCGCCAGTCTGCTGACTGCCGACACGGTGTACCTGGACAATGTCCCGCGTCTGCGTGACATCGACACCACCCTGAAGCTGTTGGGTCAGTTGGGTGTCACCCAGGAGCGCAATGGCACGCTGGAGCTGAATGCAGGCAACATCACCAATCTGGAAGCGCCCTACGAACTGGTGAAAACCATGCGCGCCTCCATTCTGGTGCTGGGCCCCCTGCTGGCCCGCTTTGGCGAGGCCCGCGTCAGCCTGCCCGGTGGTTGTGCTATTGGCCAACGCCCTGTGGATCAACACATCAAGGGTCTGGCGGCCATGGGTGCAGAAATCCATGTCGAGCACGGCTTTGTGAATGCCCGCGCCAAACGCTTGCGCGGTGCCGTGGTGCGCACGGATATGGTGACGGTGACCGGCACCGAAAACCTGATGATGGCCGCCGTTCTGGCTGAAGGCCAAACCATTCTGGAAAACGCAGCCCGTGAACCGGAAATTATTGATCTGGCCGAGCTGCTGATCAAAATGGGTGCCAAGATCCAGGGCCACGGTACCGACCGTATCGTCATTGACGGTGTCGAACGCCTGCACGGTGCCAAACACACCATCTGCCCCGACCGTATTGAAGCCGGTACGTTCCTGTGCGCCGTTGCCGCTACCGGTGGCGAACTGACCTTGCGCAATACCGATGCTAACGCCATGGGCGCCACGCTGGACAAGCTGCGCGAAGCCGGACTGCAGATTGAAACCGGCTCGGACTGGATCAAGGCCAGCATGAATGGTCGCCCCAAGGCGGTCAGCTTCCGTACCAGCGAATACCCCGGCTTCCCCACGGACATGCAGGCTCAATTGATGGCACTGAACACCATTGCCGACGGCACCGCCTCGGTCGTGGAAACCATCTTTGAAAATCGCTACATGCACGTACAGGAACTGAACCGACTGGGTGCACAGATCGATATCGAAGGCCATATGGCCGTCGTTACCGGCGCTCCTTACCTGACTGGCGCCACCGTCATGGCAACCGACCTGCGTGCGTCGGCCAGCCTGGTCATTGCAGGCCTGGCGGCTCGGGGTGACACTACCGTCGAACGCATCTACCATCTGGACCGTGGCTACGACCGCATGGAAGCCAAGCTTCAAGCCGTAGGCGCCAACATCGAGCGAATCAGCAGCAAGGAAACCCAATGAGTCCCGCCGGTTTAAATCAACCTCTGACGCTGGCCTTGTCCAAAGGCCGGATTTTTGACGAAACCCTGCCCTTGCTGGAAGAGGCAGGCATCAAGGTGCTGGAAAGCCCCGAAACGTCGCGCAAACTGATCCTGCCCACCAATAACCCGGACCTGCGTCTGATTATTGTGCGTGCCACCGACGTGCCAACCTACGTGCAATACGGTGCCGCCCATATCGGAATTGCCGGCAAGGATGTGCTGTACGAGCACATGGAACAGCACCCCGGCGGTCTGTACCAGCCCGTGGACCTGAACATTGCCCGTTGCCGCCTGTGTGTAGCCGTGGCCGAAGGCTTTGACTACCATTCGGCCGTCAAGCAAGGTTCGCGCCTGCGTATCGCCACCAAATACACCCGCGCTGCCCGCGAACACTTCGCCAGCAAAGGCGTATATGTGGACTTGATCAAGCTGTATGGCTCCATGGAACTGGCTCCGCTGGTCGGTCTGGCCGACGCCATTGTGGACCTGGTCTCCAGCGGCGGCACCTTGCGTGCCAACAAGCTGGTAGAAGTGGAAGACATCACCCCCATTTCCTCGCGCTTGATCGTCAATCAGGCTGCCATGAAGAACCGTGGTGCCCAGTTGCAACCCCTGATCGACGCTTTCTCTCGCGCTTCGGTAGACGAGTAAAACTTCCCCTGCCACGGGCGGGGGATAAACAGCGTGACAATCCTGCTTGCGCAAAAGGCGCAGACCGCCTTTTGCCTAAGCGAAATGTTATACACTGGCCCTTGAACCTTAGCTTTTTCCTATAGCGACATGTCACTGATCCATCGCCTGACCTCCCAATCCGCCCAGTTCGATGCCGAACTGCGCACTCTACTGGCTTACGAAGCGTCCGAAGACGCGTCTATCGAGCACGCTTGTGCCGAAATTCTGCATCGTATCCAGCATGAGGGGGACACGGCCTTATTGGATTACACCCAGCGCTTTGACCGACTGGCTGTTGAACAGGCCTCGGCACTGGAAATCTCCAAAGAAGAACTGTTTACGGCTCTGGACAGCCTGCCTGCCGATCAGCGCAAGGCACTGGAACAGGCCGCCGAGCGTGTGCGTCGTTACCACGAGCATCAGCGCACTGAAACCTGGACCTACACGGAAGCCGATGGCACCGTGCTGGGTCAGCAAGTTACTCCCTTGGACCGTGTGGGACTGTATGTCCCCGGTGGCAAGGCCGCTTACCCCTCCTCGGTTCTGATGAACGCCATTCCTGCCAAAGTGGCTGGTGTTCCAGAACTGATCATGGTCACGCCTACACCCGATGGCGTGCGCAACCCCATCGTGCTGGCGGCTGCCGCCCTGGGCGGTGTCGATCGCGTGTTCACTATTGGTGGCGCGCAGGCTGTAGGCGCTTTGGCTTACGGTACGGACACCATCCCGCCGGTAGACAAGATTGTCGGCCCCGGCAACGCCTATGTCGCCGCTGCCAAACGCCGCGTCTTTGGCGTCGTTGGCATCGACATGATTGCCGGCCCCTCCGAAATCCTGATCATCAGCGACGGCAGTGCTCCTGCTGACTGGGTGGCGATGGACCTGTTCTCCCAGGCTGAACACGACGAGCTGGCCCAGGCCATCTTGCTGTGTCCCGATGCGGACTTCCTGGACCAGGTTGAAGCGGCCATCGAACGTCTGCTCCCCACCATGCCACGCGCGGACATCATCCGTCGCAGCCTGTCTGGTCGCGGTGCCCTGATCCACGTCCGCGATCTGGACGAGGCCTGTAAGATCAGCAACCATATCGCGCCGGAACACCTGGAAGTCTCTACCCGTAACGCCCAGGACTTGTTGGGCAAAATCCGCCATGCTGGCGCCATTTTCCTGGGCCCCTACAGCTCCGAATCGCTGGGCGATTACTGTGCCGGGCCTAACCATGTCCTGCCGACGGCACGCACTGCGCGTTTCTCGTCACCTTTGGGCGTCTACGATTTCCAGAAACGCAGCAGCATTATTCAGGTTTCAGAATCAGGCGCCCAAACATTGGGACCCATAGCCGCTACGCTGGCACAAGGCGAGGGCCTGTACGCCCACGCTGCCAGCGCGCAATTCCGATTGAACCAATCCTGATACCGGCCTTGCCGCCGGCACTGATATGCGTACCGCCGAGATTACCCGCAATACCAATGAAACCCGCATCCGCGTGGCCGTTAACCTGGACGGCACCGGCCGTCACTCGCTCAACAGCGGCGTGCCCTTTCTGGACCACATGCTGGACCAGATCGCCCGCCATGGTCTGATTGACCTGGACGTGCACTGTGAGGGCGACACCCACATCGATGATCACCACACTGTCGAGGATATCGGCATTGCACTGGGCCAGGCTTTTGCCAAGGCCGTAGGCAGCAAAGCCGGTCTGCGCCGCTACGGCCATGCCTATGTGCCTTTGGACGAGTCACTGTCGCGCGTAGTGGTGGACTTCTCCGGTCGCCCCGGCCTGTTTTATTTTGTGCCCTTTACCCGCGCACGAATCGGCCAGTTCGATGTAGACTTGGCACGCGAGTTTTTCCAGGGTTTTGTCAATCACGCCCTGGTTTCTATGCACATCGATAACCTGCGCGGCGAAAACGCACACCACCAGTGCGAAACCGTGTTCAAAGCCTTTGGCCGAGCATTGCGTATGGCTCTGGAGCTGGACCCACGTAGCGAAGGCGTGGTGCCTTCGACCAAAGGGGTTCTGTAAACGTCCTTCGGACACACATCGTGACCACTATCGCTATTGTCGATTACGGTTCGGGCAACATTTTCTCGGTTGCCCGAGCACTGCATGCCGCCGCACCTGATGCGCGCATCGTTCTTGCTCAAACCCCTCAAGCCATTCTGGATGCGGACCGGGTTGTCTTACCCGGCCAGGGTGCCATGCCCGATTGCATGGCCCACCTGGACCAATCCGGTTTGCGCGATGCCTTGCTGACAGCCGCCCGCAACAAGCCCCTATTGGGCATCTGCGTAGGCGAACAAATGCTGTTCGATTCCAGTCAGGAAGGCAATGTCCCCTGTTTAGGTCTGATTCCCGGCCAAGTGCGCCGTTTTGAGGGCCCGAACTACAAAAGCAGCGACCACGCCTCCGGCCCCGGGCTGAAAGTGCCCCATATTGGCTGGAACCGCGTACACCAGACTCAGGATCATCCCTTATGGGCTGGCATTGAGGATGGCGCGTTCTTTTACTTTGTTCATAGCTACTTTGTCGATCCGCTGCATATAGATCAAACTTGTGGTTCGACGCACTATGGCCAACGCTTTACCTCGGCGATAGCAAACGCTAATATTTTTGCGTTGCAATGCCATCCTGAGAAAAGCGCAGACAACGGCCTGCAACTGTTCCGGAATTTCGCCAACTGGAAGCCATGATTTTTCAAGCAAGCTTCCCGGCGTTGTTCTGACTTTTTCCGACCCAGTATTTCTTACGTTTTTTACGGCTAAAGACCATGCTTTTGATTCCCGCCATCGACCTCAAAGACGGGCGTTGTGTGCGCCTTCGCCAGGGTGACCTGGACGACGCCACTATTTTCTCGGATGATCCGGCCAAAATAGCAACACAATGGCTGGAACAAGGGGCCCGGCGCCTGCATCTGGTGGACCTGAACGGCGCTTTTGCCGGTAAGCCCAAGAACAGCGAAGCCATCAAATCCATTATTGCTGCCATCGACGGTGAAATTCCCGTACAGATCGGCGGTGGTATCCGCGACCTGGATACCATCGAGCGCTACCTGGACGCTGGCATGAGCTATGTCATTATTGGCACTGCCGCTGTCAAAAGCCCTGGTTTCCTGCAAGACGCCTGCAGCGCCTTTCCTGGCAACATCATTGTTGGCCTGGATGCCCGTGACGGCAAAATCGCCACCGACGGCTGGAGCAAGCTGACCCGCCACGACGTACTGGATCTGGCCAAGAAATTTGAAGACTACGGCTGCGAGTCTATTATCTACACCGATATTGGCCGCGACGGCATGCTGACTGGTGTAAACATCGAAGCCACCGTCAAGCTGTCCCAGCACGTGAAGATTCCCGTCATCGCCTCCGGCGGTGTCACCAACCTGAAAGACATTGAAGACCTGTGTGCCGTAGAGCACGAAGGCATCGAAGGTGTGATTTTGGGTCGCAGCATTTACGAAGGCACCCTGAATTTTGCCGAGGCGCAAACCTTCGCTGACGAGTACCAGGCATGAGCCAGGACGTCACCAACGAATTAGCCTGCCGCATCATTCCTTGTCTGGACGTGACCGCTGGCCGTGTGGTCAAAGGCATCAACTTTGTGGATCTGGTCGATGCCGGAGACCCGGTCGAGATCGCCCGCAAGTACAACGACCAGGGTGCCGACGAACTGACCTTCCTGGACATTACGGCCACCTCGGACAACCGTGATCTGATCTTGCCCATCATCGAACAGGTGGCCAGCCAGATTTTCATCCCCCTGACAGTGGGCGGTGGTGTGCGCGAAGTAGCCGACATCCAGCGCCTGCTCAATGCCGGTGCGGACAAGGTGTCCATTAACAGCGCCGCCATCAGCAACCCCGACCTGGTGCGTGCTGCCAGCGATCACCATGGCAAGCAATGCATGGTCGTCGCCATTGATGCACGCCGTGTCAGTGCTGAAAACGAAGCCCCCCGCTGGGAAGTCTTTACCCACGGCGGTCGTCGTGGAACCGGCCTGGACGTGGTGGAATGGGCAGCTCGCATGGCCGAATACGGCGCCGGCGAACTGCTGCTGACCAGCATGGACCGCGACGGCACCAAATCCGGCTTTGATCTGGAACTGACTCGTGCCGTGTCCGAGGCGGTTTCCGTTCCCGTTATCGCCTCTGGGGGAGTGGGCGGCCTGCAAGACCTGGCCGATGGCGTGATCAAGGGCGGCGCCAGTGCCGTACTGGCCGCCAGCATCTTCCACTACGGTCAACACACTATTGCCGAAGCCAAGGATTTCATGGCTGCGCAAGGTATTCAGGTGCGACGCTAATGGCTGACTTACCGGCCTGGCTGGCTGAAATCCGCTTTGATGAACAAGGCTTGATCCCCGCGATTGCGCAGGACCAGGCCACGGGCAAAATCTTGATGGTCGCCTGGATGAACCAGGAGTCCCTGCAAGAGACCGTCAGCACCGGCCGCGCCGTGTACTGGTCGCGTTCCCGCCAGCGCCTGTGGCGCAAGGGCGAGGAATCCGGCCACGTGCAGCATGTCAGTGACTTGCGCCTGGACTGTGATGGCGACGTTATTTTGCTTAGCGTGGAGCAGGTTGGCCAGATCGCCTGTCATACGGGTCGTGAAAGCTGCTTTTATCGCCAGCTGCAAGGCCAGAGCGATCAGGCACAATGGGTAGCGGTTGACCCCGTCCTGAAAGACCCGGAGCATATTTACCGATGAGCGAACAACCTACTGTCGAGACCATCCTCGATCATCTTGGCCGCACCCTGAAGTCCCGCCTGCCTGCACAAGGCGGGGACCCATCCTCTTCCTACGCCGCCAAGCTGCTGGCCAAGGGACCGGATGCATTCCTGAAGAAAATCGGGGAAGAAGCGACCGAGCTGGTCATGGCTGCCAAGGATGAAGAACGCGAGCGCATCGTCTACGAAACGGCAGACCTGTGGTTTCATAGCCTGGTGGCCCTGACTTACTACGGTCTGGAGCCCCGCGATGTCCTGACAGAACTGCTGCGCCGCGAAGGTACATCAGGCCTGGAAGAAAAAGCTTCGCGCCCTAAGGACCAGGTGTAATTCTGTCATTTAGACGCGCTACACTGTCCTGATACCTAGATTTTTGGCACTTGCCCAGCAAGTGCTTCGCTACCGAGGTTGCTATGAGCGAGAACTGTCTGTTTTGTAAAATTGCTGCCGATCAGATCCCGTCCAAAAAAGTGTACGAGGACGAGGACTTTCTGGCATTTCACGACATCAACCCAGCTGCACCTATCCATATCCTGGTAATCCCCAAGAAACACGTCGTGTCCATGCAGGACGTATCGGGCCAGGATAGCGAATGGTTGGGTAAAATGATGGCTTTGGCACCTTCCCTGGCCGCAAAGGCTGGTTGTCGCCCCGGCCCTGAAGGCGGTTTCCGCATTGTCATCAACAACGGTTTGGATGGCGGGCAGGAAATCAACCATTTACACATGCACATCTTGGGCGGTGAGCGCCCATGGCAACAACGCGCAGCCATGGCTGCTTAAGGGAGATACATTATGGGTAGCTTTAGCATTTGGCACTGGCTGATCGTTCTGGTCATCGTTGCCCTGGTTTTCGGCACCAAGAAACTGCGTAATATCGGCTCGGATCTGGGCGGTGCAGTCAAAGGTTTCAAAGAAGGCATGAAAGACGTGGGTGAAGAAGAAAAAACACCCGAAACCGTCAGCCAACGCGCTGCCGATCCTCAAACGATCGACGTGCAGGCCAAGGAAAAATCCGATCGCGCCTGATCCCCTTCTTGTGTGAGTCTGAATGTTTGATGTCAGCTTTAGTGAACTGCTCCTGATTGGAGTGGTTGCCCTGATCGTCATCGGTCCCGAACGTCTTCCTAAAGTAGCGCGCACCGTCGGCCATTTGCTTGGCCGCGCGCAGCGCTACGTTAACGAGGTCAAGACCGATATCCAACGCGAAATCAATCTGGATGAGGTGAACAAGCTCAAAGACCAGATGGAGGACGCCGCGCGCTCGGTGCGCAGTTCGGTCGAGGACACGGGCAAAAGCATCAGCCAGCCTCTGACAGAAGCCCGCGACACCCTGCAAAACGCGTCGGAGTCCGCACGCAAGGCCTTCTCGGATACCGCCGAGAGCGTCAAGGCGAGCCCCGACGCCACCCCCGCGAAAGAATCGGCTGCCAGTCAGCCCGATACGGATGCAGCCGCCCAGCCAGCGCCCAGTGCGCCAGCCAGTGACGACGCTCCCCGTCCTACGGATGCTCCCGCCCACCCCTCTAAAGGACCGACGGCATGAGCACCGAAGCGCCTCAAGAAGATACCTTCATCTCCCACCTGGTCGAGCTGCGCACACGCCTGCTGCGCGCGGTGATTGCCGTGGTCGGGATTTTTATCGTGCTGTTTACGTATCCGGGCGCTTCGGCCATTTATGATGTGCTGGCCCAGCCCATGATGAGCTCTCTGCCCGAGGGTACGCGCATGATTGCCACCGGGGTGATTACCCCCTTCATGGTGCCGGTCAAGGTCACCTTGATGGCATCGTTCGTATTGGCCTTGCCTATCGTGCTCTACCAGGCATGGGCCTTTATTGCGCCAGGTTTGTACAACCACGAAAAGAAGCTGGCTCTGCCGCTGATCATGACCAGCACCTTGCTGTTCATTGCCGGCATGGCGTTTTGTTATTTCGTGGTGTTCCGCACCGTGTTTCACTTCATCGCCTCGTTTGCCCCGCAATCGATTACACCAGCACCGGACATCGAAGCCTATCTGGGCTTTGTCATGACCATGTTCCTGGCCTTTGGCATTACCTTTGAAGTGCCTATCGCCGTGATTTTGCTGGTGAAAACAGGCGTTGTAACGGTAGCCAAACTGCGCGAAATCCGTGGTTATGTAATTGTGGGCGCGTTTGTAATCGCCGCTATCGTGACCCCGCCCGATGTGGTCAGCCAGATCTTGTTGGCCGCCCCGCTATGCCTGCTTTATGAATTAGGGATTCTGGCCGCCAGCCTGATCAAGAAACGGGAAGCGGAAAACAGCGAAGGCCGCGAGCTGGATCTGTAAAACGATCAAAGCAACACCTGTTTGTACGCGTCACATGGCGTGCAGACCCAAAAATGGCTCTCTTGCCCTGCTCCAAAAGGAGTAGCCCAGAGAGCCATTTTTTTTAGATACCTTGCCAAGCCTTCGCGCCACTACGATCTGCAAAACAGCGTAGCCAAATGCAAATCGCCTGACCACACAAGCATCACACACTACCCAAGAGCCTGTACGGCCTGGAAGGCCTTGAACGCACCGTTACGCTCTTTCAGTGAACTCCAGCGAAGAGGAGAAGCTGCTGGCCCTATTTGCGCACCTGAGGTCGCATACCGACCTTGACGGGAACGTCCAGCTCCTTGCCATCGCGCAATACGCTTAATGTCACGGTCTGCCCGGGTTGCACTGGGCCAATCTGATTGAGCAGGCCAATTGAATCGGCCACTTGTTGACCATTCAAGCGCAACACAATATCGCCCACCTGCAAATGCGCCTCGGCAGCCGGGCCGTGACGTTGCACACTGGCAATAATCACACCTGCACCACTCTTTAGTTTGAAAGACTTGATCAGGTCCGGGGTAATGTCCTGTGGCTCCAGGCCCAGCCAGCCGCGTGTCACTTCACCATTACGGATAATTTCGTTCATGATGGCCAGCGCAGTCGAGGACGGAATGGCAAAACCGATACCCAGCGAACCCCCTGTTTCGGAATAAATAGCGGTATTGATTCCCACCAAACGGCCAACCGCATCCACCAGAGCCCCACCCGAGTTGCCGGGATTAATGGCGGCATCGGTCTGAATGAAGTTTTCGTAAATATTGATGCCCAGGCGATTGCGTCCCAAGCCGGAGACAATGCCCATCGTCGTGGTCTGACCCACTCCGAAAGGATTGCCAATGGCCAGCACCACATCGCCCACCTGCAATTGATCCTGTTCCTGGGTCTGAATCACAGCCAGCTTGGGCAGATCCACTTTCAGCACGGCCAGATCGCTTTCAGGGTCCGAGCCAATCAGACGCGCCTTGGCCTGACGTCCATCCGATAATGCCACCTCGATGGCATCGGCCGCTTCAATCACGTGGTAATTGGTCAGGATATAACCCTGCTCGTGTACGATCACGCCCGAACCCAGGTTGATTGTGGAGCGGCGACCCATCAAGTCGGGCAGTTCGCGAAACAGGCGCTGCAGATCAGGATCTTCCAGCAAGGGGGAATTGCCTTCCAAATGCTTGCTGGTGTACACATTAACGACCGCCGGCGCGGCGCTAGTGACAGCCGAGGCATAAGACAGCGGGCCATCCTGCTCCATAGCAGGCGCGGGGATCAGGGACGGAACCGGTGCAGGCAAAACCACCGTATTCGTGGAGCGGACGGGAGCCTCGGGCGCGCCCACCCACTGCGGTCGCAGCGTCACTACAATAAAAAAGCCCGCCAGACAAATTGTCACCGCTTGAGCAAACACTAGCCACAATCGACGCATAGCACTCTTTCAGATAAGGATTTCCATGACTCAGGTTTCAACAGCCGAACTGGCCAGCTGGCTCAATAGCACCTTGGATGTCGCCCGTTTCAAGGACTATTGTCCCAATGGGCTTCAGGTCGAAGGCAAGCCCTATATTGGCAAACTCGTCACCGGCGTGACGGCCTCGCTGGCACTGATTGATGCCGCTATTGCCCGCCAGGCGGACGCAATTTTGGTGCACCACGGCTGGTTCTGGAAAAACGAAAACCCGTGCATTGTAGGCGCCCGAAAAACTCGTATCGAACGCGTCCTGACGCATCAGCTTAACCTCTTGGGCTATCACCTGCCCCTGGACGCTCACCCTGTCCTGGGCAATAACGCCCAGTTGGCTCGCCAGTTAGGCATCGAGGTGCTGCGCGACGCAGACGGCGTGGCACAAACCTGTGGTCCGGATGGACTGGTCTGGCTGGGTGAACTGCCAACCCCAGTTTCACTGGAAACATTCAGCCTGACAGTTTGCAATAATTTACAACGGCAGCCACTGGTTGTTGGCGATTTACAACGGAAAATCCGCCGAATAGCCTGGTGCACAGGAGGGGCACAGGGCTTTATTGATAGCGCCATCGCCGCGCAGGCCGATCTTTACATCAGCGGCGAGGCTTCGGAGCAGACATTTCACAGTGCACAGGAAAACAACATTGCCTTCATGGCAGCCGGCCATCATGCAACCGAACGCTATGGGGCCAAGGCTTTGGGCGAAGAAATCGCTCGCCAGTTTGGCATAGAAGTGGAGTTCATCGATCTGGACAACCCGATCTGATTTCATCAAAAACCCGCACATATGACCTTGAACAAGCTTTAAAGCGCCGCAGGCTAGACAAGCCCAGGCCCTGAAAGGCTAAAATCAGGCATCCGGCGCGGGCAAACTTGACCCTGCCGGTGGGTTTACATAAACAAAAAGGTGCCGAAAGGCACCTTAAAGCTTTGATAAGTCTGGGCTTTTATTTTTTCAGCGAATCCCTGATCTCGCGCAGCAAGATGACGTCTTCAGGGGTTGGTTCGGGTACGGCCTCAGCAGCTTCAGCCTTGGCCACGGTGGCACGCATACGGTTAATCATCTTGACCATGCAAAACACCACGAAGGCCAGCAAGATGAAGTTGATGAAAATGGTCAGGAAGTTACCCCACGACAAAACAACAGCACCGGCCGCATTCAGAGCTTCCAGGGTTTCTGGGCCGGTAAAGCCCTCTGGTGTACGCAAGACCGTGAACTGGTTGGTAAAATCCACTTCGCCGCCAAGGATGAAACTGATGACGGGCATGACGATGTCTTTTACCAGCGAGTCGATAATCTTGCCAAAAGCAGCGCCAATAATGACACCGACCGCAAGGTCCATCATGTTGCCCTTAACTGCGAACTCCCGGAATTCGTTCAGGAAACCTCGAGCCTTGTTCATATGTTCACCTTTGATCAAGTTATGCTGCGCTGGGTAACGCGTATAATGTGCGGTTGAATAATATACCCAGGCCCAAATCCGTAAATTGTGGTATTGCCCGAGTCGGGCAGGAATAAGGATACTAGAATGAGTCAGAATACGACACAGCCCGATGCCATAGGCGCGGTTGATTTCAATCTTCCGCCCGATCCTTCGCGCCGCACCTGGGTCGCCACCGCCTGTGCATTAGGTGGTGTCGCTGGTGTGGCGACAGCTGTTCCCTTTGTCAGCTCCTTTGCTCCTTCCGAGAAAGCGAAAGCGGCCGGCGCTCCCGTAGAGGTCGATATTTCCGGTATCGCCCCCGGTCAGATGCGCACCGTGGAATGGCGCGGGAAACCCGTCTGGATTCTGCACCGCACCAAAGAGCAGCTGGACGCACTGCCCAAGCTGGACAGCCAGCTGGCCGACCCTGACTCGGATCGCCCCGGTTACACCCCTGCGTACGCCAAGAACGAATACCGTTCGCGTCGCCCTGAAATCTTTATCTGTATCGGTATCTGCACCCACCTGGGTTGCTCCCCTACCCCGCATCTGGCTGCTGGCGCTGGCGCTGGTCTGCCCGGTGGTTGGGAAGGCGGCTTTCTGTGCCCCTGCCACGGCTCCACGTTCGACCTGGCCGGCCGCGTCTACAGCAACAAGCCTGCTCCAGACAATCTGGAAATCCCGCCCTACGAGTTCTCGGCTGACGGCACGATGGTTACCATCGGCGTAGACGAAAACAACAAGGCCTAAGGCGGCTGTAACCCAATACGTACTATTTAAAAAGATAAAGGAGCCGTTTCATGGCTGGCGAGAAAACCGTCGAAACGACAGGACTCTTGGGATGGATTGACAGGCGTTTCCCCCTGACATCCATGTACAAAGAGCACATGTCAGAATATTACGCGCCGAAGAACTTCAACTTCTGGTACTTCTTTGGCTCTCTGGCACTGCTGGTGCTGGTTATCCAGATCGTGACTGGTATTTTCCTGGTCATGAACTACAAGCCTGATGCCAAGCTGGCCTTTGAGTCGGTTGAATACATCATGCGTGAAGTGCCCGGTGGCTGGATCATTCGCTACATGCACTCCACAGGCGCTTCCATGTTCTTCGTGGTGGTGTACCTGCACATGCTGCGCGGCTTGTTCTACGGTTCTTACCGCAAGCCACGTGAACTGGTCTGGATCTTTGGCGTTGCCATTTTCCTCTGTCTGATGGCTGAAGCCTTCATGGGCTACCTGCTGCCATGGGGCCAGATGTCCTACTGGGGCGCCCAGGTGATTGTGAACCTGTTCTCGGCCATTCCTTTCATTGGTCCTGACCTGGCTATTTTCATCCGTGGTGACTACGTGGTGTCCGACGCCACCCTGAACCGCTTCTTTGCTCTGCACGTGATTGCGGTGCCTCTGGTCCTGCTGGGTCTGGTTGTGGCTCACCTGATCGCTCTGCACGAAGTGGGTTCCAACAACCCCGACGGCGTGGAAATCAAGAAAGGCCCCAAAGACGCTCAAGGTCGTCCTTTGGATGGCATCCCCTTCCACCCTTACTACACCGTGCACGACATCCTGGGTGTGGCGGGCTTCCTGATTGTGTTTGCCGCTATTGTGTTCTTTGCCCCTGAAATGGGCGGCTACTTCCTGGAGTTCAACAACTTCAGCCCTGCCGATGCACTGAAGACTCCTCCGCACATTGCTCCTGTCTGGTACTTCACGCCGTTCTACTCCATGCTGCGTGCCACGACTGCCGACTTTACCTGGGTTCTGGCCGGTGCTTCCGTGCTGGGTGCTCTGGTGCTGTTCGTCAAAGGCAAGCTGCCCGGTATCTGGCGCCTGGTCGTACCCGCTGTCCTGATCGCTGTTGCTGTGCTGCTGCGTGTTATCGACGCCAAGTTCTGGGGCGTGGTGGCCATGGGTGGTACGGTCGTGATCCTGTTCTTCCTGCCTTGGCTGGATAAATCGCCTGTGAAGTCGATTCGCTACCGTCCTACCTGGCACAAAGTGCTGTACGCGATTTTCATCATCAACTTCCTGATCTTGGGTTACCTGGGCACACAGGCTCCGAACGACTTGTTCAACCTGCTGAGCCAGATCGGTACGGTGATCTACCTGGCCTTCTTCCTGCTGATGCCGGTATGGAGCCGCATGGGTACGTTCAAACCCGAACCTGATCGCGTGACTTTCCGCCCTCACTAGGCCCCCAACACGAAACGGAATGACCATGATTAAGAAACTGCTTGGCGCTCTGGCCTTGTCCCTTACCTGCACGGTGGCTGGTGCCGCCGAAGGTGGCTATGCCCTGGAGCGCGCGCCCGACCGCATGAATGACATGGCGGCGTTGCAAAATGGCGCAAAACTGTTTGTGAACTACTGTCTGAACTGTCATAGCGCCAACTCCATGCGCTACAACAAGCTGACAGACATCGGCCTGACCGAAGAGGACATCAAGAAAAACTTGCTGTTCTCCTCGGACAAGGTGGGTGATCTGATGAAGATCGCCATGACTCCTGAAATGGGCAAGAAGTGGTTTGGTGCTGCTCCTCCGGACCTGTCCGTGATTGCGCGTGCCAAGTCCACCAACTTGGGCCCCAGCGGCGCAGACTACATCTACACCTACTTGCGCACTTTCTACCGTGACGCATCCCGCCCAACCGGCTGGGATAACCTGGTTTTCCCAAGCGTGGGTATGCCTCACGCCATGTGGGAGCGCCAAGGTGGCGTCACCTTGCACCGCACGACCGTGGCCCAGGAAACCAAGGACGATGGCAGCAAGGAATGGGTCAAGACCACAGCCACCTACGATCCAGCCGGCTTCTCCGACGTCAAGAAAGAAGTTTTGGCCGATTACACCGGCCACGCTACTGACAGCGTCAAGCTTGAGCCTGTTAACGCCAAGGCTGCTGCCAAATACGACAGCGACGTGGCCGACCTGGCCAACTTCATGGACTGGATGGCCGAGCCTGTGCAGCTGGAGCGCAAGAAAATTGGCGTGGGCGTGATCCTGTTCCTGCTCTTGTTCTTTGCCGTTGCATGGCGCCTGAACAGCGTTTTCTGGAAAGACATCAAGTAAAACGCTATGCTAGACGGGCAGGCCTAACTAGCCTGCCCGGCTTTTTATTGTTAAAACCCCTTGCAGGGTTTTAAATTCTGAGCCGTGAGGCTCTTGTTTTTATTTCTACGACTGGAATCTCCTACCATGATGGTGCTCTACTCTGGAACAACTTGCCCATTCTCACAGCGCTGCCGTTTCGTGTTGTTTGAAAAAGGCATGGATTTCGAGATCCGCGACATCGACTTGTACAACAAGCCTGAAGATATCGCCGTCATGAACCCCTACGGACAGGTGCCAATCCTGGTAGAACGTGACCTGATCTTGTACGAATCGAACATCATCAATGAGTACATTGATGAGCGTTTCCCGCATCCTCAGCTGATGCCTGCGGACCCCACCATGCGCGCCCGCACACGCCTGTTCCTGTACAACTTCGAAAAGGAACTGTTTGTACACGTGGCCGCCCTGGAAGACCGCCGCAACGCGGATGCCAAGGCACAAGAACTGGCCCGTCAGCAAATCCGCAACCACTTGTCGCAGCTGGCTCCCATCTTGCTCAAGAACAAGTACATGCTGGGTGAAGAATTCTCCATGCTGGACGTGGCGATCGCTCCCCTGCTCTGGCGCCTGGACCACTACGGTATCGAACTGCCCAAGAGCGCTGCTCCTGTGCAAAAGTACGCCGAGCGCGTGTTCTCGCGTCCTGCTTACATTGAAGCACTGACTCCTTCCGAAAAAGTCATGCGTCGCTAATCCACTATGCAAGAAACCTCGACCAAGCCTTACCTGCTGCGCGCTCTACATGAATGGTGTTCCGACCACGGATACACCCCACACATCGTGGTCACGGTAGACGCCAACACGGTTGTTCCACGCGGCCATATTCAGGATGGACAAATCACCCTGAATATCGGACATCTGGCCACCAATGGCCTGATCTTGGGCAACGACTACATTGAATTCCAGGCCCGCTTTGGCGGCGTCACGGAAGACATTTTCGTACCCGTGGCAGCTGTATCAGCCATCTACGCACGCGAAACAGGCGCTGGTATGGGTTTTGAAGTGGTGGAGTCCGAGCCTTACGCAGAAGGTGACACACCGGACGCCGCTCCTGAAGCTGCACCGGAAGCTCCCGCTGCCAAGAAAGACGCTGACAAGGTCTCGCACCTGAAGATCGTCAAATAAGGCACGTTCGACGCAGACAAAAATAGAGCCCCGCATTGAACTGACCCCAAGAAGTTGGACGGTTAACTGCTAGGTAGCCAAGGCCTGAGTCCGGTACTGCACCGGACTCAGGCCTTTTAGTTTGAGCTTGATACGCTCATGGTTGTAGTAGTGAATGTATTGCCGTATTCCGGTTTGTAGCTGCTCAAGGCTCTCGAATCGCTTCAGATGGAAGAACTCCGCTTTGAGAGTGCCAAAGAAGCTCTCCATGGCGGCATTCACCCACGCTTTGGCTTTAGCTTGGCTTGGCTTGGCTTGGCTTGGCTTGGCTTGGCTTGGCTTGGCAGATCAGTATCAGCTACTTAAACCACCTCAGGGAATACTCAGCCACCTAACGCCACTGAAAATATCTCCCCAAGCCCCCAGCCTACCATCTACCCTTGTACTGCCTCCGCTTGATTACGGCGACGCCCAGCCGCCACACGCCACTCCAGCAGGCTCTTGAGCATCACGGATACAATCGCGAACACCGCCAGCAGCGCAGCCGCTGTGAAGGCCGCTGCTGCCTTGTTATCGTTGTTCAGCTGATCCACCAGCAAGGACAAGGTCAAAGTCTGATTCATGATGGTGCCCGACACCACGGACACGGCCCCAAACTCCCCAATCGCACGGGCATTGGTCAACACCACGCCATAGAGCAAGGCCCATTTGATATCCGGCAGCGTCACATGCCAGAAGATCTGCCAGCCGTTTGCACCCAGACTTAAAGCCGCCGCCTGTGCATCCGAGCCCTGAGCCTGCATGATGGGAATCAGGATACGAGCCACATAAGGCGTCGTCACAAAGATAGTGACCATCAAGATACCCGGCCAGGCGAACATCAACTGAATATCACGCGCGCTTAGCCATTGCCCCAGGGACGACTCCACACCGTAGACCACCAGGTAACACAGGCCCGCCACCACCGGAGAGACCGCGTAAGGCAAATCCACCAAGGTACTTAGCAGACGACGACCACGGAACTGGTAATGCGTCAGACACCAGGCCAGCAAGATGCCAAAGACCATATTCAGGGGCACCGTCAGCACCGCCACAAACAGAGTCAACCCGATGGCATGCAGCATATAGTCCTCTTGCAGATTGCTCCACAAGGCAGGCAAACCATCGCCCAAGGCTTTGGAGAAAATCAGTACCAAGGGGACTACCAGCAGCCCCAGCACCAACACAATGCCCAAGGCCAAAATCAGGCGGTCTGCGGTGCTTTTAGGTGTTTTTCTCATGGTGCCCTCCGCTGCCAGCCTAATAGACGATTCTGCACCATCTGCAAGGTGAACAAGAGCAGCAAGGATGCGATCAAGATCACCGAGGCAATCGCGGCAGCGGCCGGGTAATTGAACTCTTGCAGCCGCACAAAAATCATCAGGGACGACACTTCAGTTTTGAAGGGAATATTGCCCGCAATCATGATGACTGCGCCAAACTCACCCAGGCTACGAATAAAAGCTTGAGACGCTCCAGTCACCAGAGCAGGAATCAGCGGTGGGAACACCACCTTGCTAAAGGTCTGCCAGCCACTGGCACCCAAGGTGTGGGCAACCTCTTCATACTCGGCACCCAGCTCTTCAATCACGGGCTGCACGATACGTACCACAAAGGGCAAACTGGTGAACGTCATGGCCAACACAATACCGGGGTATTGATAAGCAACCTTCCAACCCTCCGGCAGAAACTGGCCAAACCAGCCACCAGGCACAAATAGCGTCGCCAAGGTCAAACCTGCTACCGACGTTGGCAAGGCAAACGGCAGGTCCACCAAAGCATCAATCAGACGGCGCCCCGGAAACTCAAAGCGCGTGATAATCCAGGCAATGATGAAGCCCACCACACTGGCAATCACAGTGGAGTAAAAAGCGGCACTGATCGTGACCTGATAACTGCTGACAACGCGTTTATCAGTCACCGCACGCCAGTAATCGGCCAGACTCATGTCACTGACGTACATGAACAAGGCCGACAAAGGCAGCAGCACAATAATGGACAGGTATAGGACGCTAAAGCCAAAGCTCAGTCCAAAACCCGGCATGACGGGGCGGCGCAGAAAGAAGATGGGCTTTAGCGCAGCCTGCGCCCCGCCCACAAGAGTACGACTCATGAATTACTTGGCCAGCAACTGGTCCAACACCCCGTTAGCAGCAAAGTGGCGGCTCTGGATTTCAGTCCAGGAACCCAGAACATCAGTAGGATTGATCAGCTTGACTGGCGCGTACTTGGACTCGAACTCCTTGGCCACGGCAGGATCCGTCACACGGTAGTTGAAACCAGCCAGCAGGCGCTGAATCTCGGGGGTGTACTGGAACTTCAAGTATTCGGTTGCTTCCTTGCGAGTGCCTTTCTGGTCGACCACTCGGTCCACCACGGCTACCGGGAACTCGGCCAATACGCTGACAGGGGGCACCACCACTTCCAGCTCGCTGCCCTTGAACTCGTCGCTGGCAGCAATATTGATCACTTCGGATTCAAAGGTCAGCAAAACGTCGCCCTGACCATTCTGGGCAAACGCCACGGTCGCACCACGACCACCTGTGGGGAAGCTTTCTACATTCCCCAGCACCTTGCCGACAAACTCCTTGATCTTGGCTTCGTCACCGCCGAAAGCCTCATTGGCGTACAACCAGGACGCCAAATAGGTGTAGCGGGCATTACCCGAGGTCTTGGGGTTCGGGAACACCAGCTTCACATCGTCACGCACAAGATCGTCCCAGGACTTGATGTTCTTGGGATTGCCCTTGCGCACCAGAAAAGCGATGGTGCTGTAGTAAGGCGAGCTGTTGTTCGGGAACTTGCTGGCCCAGTCCTTGGCAACCGCCCCACGCTCGGCCAGGAACTCAATATCGGTAACCTGGTTGAAAGTAACGGTGTCTACTTTCTTGCCCTGGATAATGTCCTGGGCTTGACGGGAGGTACCGGCAAAAGACTGGTCAATTTTGATGTCTTCACCAGTCGTCGCTTTCCAGTGTTCAACAAACTTGGGGTTGATCGCCGCAAAGGTCTCGCGCGCCACGTCAAACGAGGCGTTCAGCAAAGAAACCTGGGCACTGGCCGTGCCACCCAGCAAAGACGCCAACAACAAGGCAGAGCCAACAACAGACTTCAATTTCATGGTGTTCCCCAAAGGTCCCGGACGCGGCCTTCGGAGCCCGTCACTGATGTTCAATCGCGTGCTATCTATATAAGCGCAGCTTGGATAGATCAGATTATGGGTAGGGAAAAAGGCATTTAAAACGACATTTTCATCATGCCCTTATAACCAGAACCTATCTATTGGCTGGGCTGGCGTGGCGTATGCCACAGCAATATTTTTCTGGTGATTGCTTCTTGGCGAAAAACCCGGCTATAATCGTCAATTCGCCGGCTTAGCTCAGTTGGTAGAGCAGCGCACTTGTAATGCGAAGGTCGAGGGTTCAACTCCTTTAGCCGGCACCAAATACACGGCAAAAAAGGCACTACATCATACGATGTAGTGCCTTTTTTTATGCACCACATTGGTGGTTAGCATCAGCCTCTGTCACCCTGCACTTGAGTCAAACCTTTAAAAACCCTACAATAAGCCCATTTTTGCAATTTTTACGCAAAAAAATGACCCTCTCAACAAAAATAGGGCTTCTATATGTTAATTCGCTACGGAACAGAAAATCACCTATCGCTATGTGATTATCAGGAAGTGATTTGCCTAGCGGCTCCAGCTTTGAAAGATGATGCTGTTGAACTGCTTAAGCACACAACCGCAAGAGGGGGGGAACAAGATATTCTACCTGTAATTGCTATGTATGGCGCAAATGCAGCCGGAAAGTCAAATATGATTGATGCCCTTCGATTCCTTTTCTATGCAGCTTCAGACTCTTATCATGCATGGAATCGAAGAAAAAACTTCCCGCATCTTTACTGTGAGGTAGACGGAGAAGGAAAAAAGCGCCCTTCTAGTTACGACTGCGATATCGTAATTAATGGAACACACTATAATTATGGCTTTTCTATCACTAGCATAGGAATAGAGCAAGAATGGCTTTACGCCTATACCGCCGGACCGAAACGAGTATTATTTGAACGTAACTTTTCCAACAAAGAAAACGCGATAATTAACTTAGGTCGCAGTATGGGACATAAGGATACTTCGCTTAGAAAATTAGCTGAAAGCAAGAAATATCTTTTTTTATCTGCAGCGAAATCCATTAAACATGATACCTTAGGCCCAATTGCAGATTTTTTTGAAAATCAATTTGCCCTAATATCAGGAAGCAACAATAGACCTGATGAATTAATAGCAGATGATCTCAGCACACCGGAAGTAAAAAGAAAAGTTGAAACAATTCTTTCAAAAGCAGATTTTGGAATAGAATCAATACAGATCACATCCAAAAAAATAGATGATAAACAAAAAGATTTAGGAAAAAAAATATCTGAATTCCTTAAAGACATAACAGGAACAGATGAAGGCCCAACTTTTCCGGAAGAAACAAGGTCCCTGAACTTTATTCACAAAAGATCAGACGGAACAACATTTAAAGTCCCAAAATCCAGAGAAAGTTCCGGAACTATCCATCTTCTTTCCCTGTTAGCTCCTATAATATCAGCTTTAAAGTACGGAAAATTAGTTGTTCTTGACGAAATAACCACATCACTGCATACTAATTTATCAAGAGAAATAATAAATCTATTTTCGTCAAAAGAGTCGAATCCGAATAACGCACAATTAATCTTCTCTACTCATGACACAAACTTACTTTCTTGCGGTGTTTTGCGCCGAGACTCCATATGGTTCGCAGAAAAAGATCGCGATGGGAAAACATGCGTATATCCTTTAACCGACTTCAAAGTCCGTAAAGGAGAAAACATCGAGAAAGGCTACTTGCAAGGAAGATTTGGAGCAATCCCATTTATCGGCGACATTCGCTATATGTTTTTAGAGGAGAGCTAACGATGGGTAACAAAAGAAGCGGAAAAATAACAAGAAAACCAGCCACCAGAAACCCGTATAAAGTAATTCATATGGTTTTCGAAGGCCGCCTAACAGAGCCTCAATATATTGATTCGTTTATAAGAAGTCGGGAGAAAAAAATTGCCGTTCCAGGAGAATTTATTAGAGGCGCAGGAGAACCAAGAAAAATAATAGAAACATGCATAGAAATAAAAGAAAATATAATAAAGGAATCTCGATCTGCGGTGATTGGCACCACTGACGAAATTTGGGCTGTCTTTGACGTGGATGCACATGAAAATCTAATGGAAGCAATTAGAATGGCTAAAGAACATAGAATTCCATGCGCCATTTCCAATCCCTGCATAGAAGTATGGGGAGCATTGCATGAGGCCACTTTAGACCAACCTCTTTCGAGGCATGAAGCACAAAGATTATTAAAAAATAAAATACCAAAATACAATCACAATAAAAACCCAACTTTTGATTGGAATTGGTGTTTTAACAAAATTGAAGCGGCCGCAAAAAATGCGGTTTTAGGAAGAGAGGCGCGAGCAGCAGAAAACAGCAGATTCCCCAGCGACAGTCCTACAACAAACTTTGATCGCCTACTATCGGAATTTGACAAAAAAATAGAAACCATATCAAATAAAAAAACATGGAGTGAATGGTGACCCCAAAGCCAAAAAAAACACAACCTAAAATAAAAAAACACTCTAATTTAATTATAAATTAAACCTCTGAGATATCAGCCACACAAAGGCCACCAAAAAAGATTTCCATGCACCCCACTTTCACCCCTAAAAATCTAAAAACCAAAACTCCAATAAAAAATAAAAAACCACAGTGAAAAAATAGTCACCGAAACATAAAACCAAAACACCAAAACCGGCTTCTATTGCTAAATAGCTTGAAAGTAAGCTGCAGCTCCTTTGCCCTCCCCTCCGCAGTAGCACCACAAAGGCTCCATCTTGGTGGTGCTACTGCGGAGGGGAGGGCAAAGCGTAGGAGGATAGGTTTCAGGTTACCTTGCTGGCTTCACCGGTGTTACCAGACTCCCTTCCGTGATGAAGCGCTCCACATTCTTCAGCACCAGTTCGCACATGGCTGCCCGGGTTTCACGGGTTGCACTGCCTACATGGGGCAGAACCACGACCCGGTCATTACTCAAGAGCTCAGTTGGAACCTCTGGCTCGTTTTCAAACACGTCCAGCCCGGCACCCGCCAATTGGCCGCTTTCCAAAGCAGCCACCAGCGCTTTTTCATCCACGACCGAACCGCGAGCGACATTGACGAGAAAGCCATTCGGCCCCAAGGCTTGCAAGACGTCGGCAGAGACCAGATGGAAGGTTTCCGGGCTGCCCGGACAAGCCACGATCAGAAAGTCGCACCATTGCGCCAAGGCCAGCAGCGAAGGCTCGTGCTGCCAAGGCAACTCGGGTTTGGCGCTACGTGTGTGATAGCGGATCTCCAGGTCAAAGCCGATCGCGCGACGTGCAATCACCTGTCCGACTCGGCCCATGCCCAACATGCCCAGACGCTTGCCGCTGACCCGCGTGCTTGGCATGGTGGGACCGACACGCGGCCAGTCACCACGCCTAACGTGACGGTCAGAAGCAGAAATGCCCCGCACCGTATCGATTAGCAAGCCCATGGCCAAGTCGGCCACGCAATCGTTGAGAACATCCGGCGTATTGCTCAGCATCACCCCACGCGCACGGACGGCATCCAGGTCGATGGCATCGTAGCCAACGCCCAGGCTACAAATCGCTTTCAGGTTTGGCAAGGCATCAATCAGTGCCTTGTCTGCGCCCTGCGTTCCGGTGGTGATCAGCACCGTGAATTCAGCTCCGTGCTCACGCAAGAACGCCGCTTGATCAGGCGCATCGCTCAGGGTTTCGACCGGGCACAAGGCGGGCAGTTTGCCCGCCAGTGGTGGTGGCAAGGGGCAAGCTTGAAGAATTTTCTGGCTCATGGTCATCATTCGCTCGTAAAAACGTCGAAATCGACTTGTTTCAACAGTGCGTTGCTCTGGCGTATGACATGCCCCGCAGCGGCGGCTTTACGGCGATAGGCCAACCAGCGGGGGTCAGCCTCCAAGGCATTACGACGGGCCTCTCGGTCAGCCATATCTTCGTATGCCCACAGGTGCACCACCTGATTCAACTCGCCCACTTCCGTGGTGTAGTAGCCGTGGCAGGGGCCCAGATGTTCGATCTGTATGGCACGTCCTTCCGTAGCGTACAAGGACAGGAAATCGCGCAGCAGGCCGGTGGGGATGGTGTAGGTTCTTTGGTCGATAATCATATTGCGAATCCGTTTTTATCCAAGGTATTTGGGCAAAAGCAGCGAGATGACCGGGAAGGCCAAAAGCACCGCCAGGCGGAAAACGTCGGCTACCACGAAGGGAATCACACCCCGATACAGCGTGCTCATCTTCACGTCGGGCAGCAGGCTTTTCAGGACCATCACGTTCATGCCCACGGGCGGGGTGATGAAGCTGATTTCCGTAACCACCACCACGATGATGCCGAACCAGATCAGGTCAAAGCCCAGGTGCTGCACCAAGGGGTAGAAAATAGGCACGGTCAGCAAGACCATGGACATACTTTCCAACACACTGCCCAGCACGATGTAAATCGCGCAAATCAGCAGAATCACCACGATCGGGCTCATATCGAACTGTTGCACCCAATCCTGCAAATCGCCAGGCATGGAGGTGAAGTTGATGAAGCTGGAAAACAGCAAGGCTCCGATCAGCACCATGAACAGCATGCCCGTGGTACGCGCCGACTCGACCAGCACGTTGGAAAGCACTTGCCAGGTCAAACGGCCACGCAACAGCGCGAACAGGAAGGCACCACACGCACCAATCCCCGCCGCTTCGGTAGAACTGAAGATCCCGCCGTAAATACCGCCCATGACGATGATGAACAGCACCAGCACGCCCCAGACATCGCGCAACGCAAGCAAACGCTCTTTCCAGCTCATGCGCTCGCCGGGAGGGCCCGCATTGGGGTCACGCCAGATCGTCCAGCGCACCGCCAGAAGATAGAAAATAATGGCCAGCAGGCCCGGCAAAATACCGGCAGCAAACATCTTGCCTATGCTCTGCTCGGTCAAGATGGCATAGACCACCATGACAATAGAGGGCGGAATCAGAATGCCCAGCGTGCCACCGGCAGCGATGGAACCGGAAGCCAGCGCACGGCTATAGCCCAGTCTGCGCATTTCCGGATAAGCCACCTTGGACATGGTGGCCGCTGTTGCCAGGCTGGAGCCACACACCGCACCAAAGCCACCACAGGCCACCACCGTAGACATGGCCAAACCGCCTTTACGATGGCCCAGGAAGGCATACGCCGCGGCATACAGTTCTTTGGACAACTTGGCTTGAGTAATGAAATTACCCATCAAGATGAACAACGGCAACACGGACAGCAAATACTGAAATCCGCTTTCACGCACGACTGCGCCGGTCATGGCATAGGCAGAAGGCCAATTGCGCATGATGCCAACGCCAATAAAGCCCACCAGGGCCATGGAAAACGCCACCGGCACCCGCAGGAAGATCAAGAGGAGCATGGCTGCAAAGCCAATCAGTGCTTCAGTCATTCTGTGCCTCTTCTTCCAGATGGGCGGTGTCTGCGTTCAGATCCCGGCGAAGCTGAGCCAGCTCCACGATGGTGTTGACGAACAGCATGATGCTCATGAAATAAACAACCGGAGCCAATGGCAGCCCCAGCAAAGTGGTCTGATCCAGGTATTCGGCCGCCGACTCGGCTTGTGTCCAGCTGACCATGGCCAGCAAGGCACTGATTCCAGCAGCCAGCAGGTGGCTGGTGACATGGACGACACGGACACCCTTCTCCCCACCCGGAATAGGCACTAAATCAACAACAACGTGTTCGCGCTCCATGGTGGCAAACACGATGCCGCAGAAAATGACACCTACCATCAATATTTCGGTCAGCTCTACCGCCCCCATGACCGATACGTTGAAAATGTAGCGCCCTAATACATCAGCCAGAGTCAGCAAGGCCAGCGAGACCATGCATAACTCGGTCAAACGTCGAAGACCCGCTCTTAATAAAGAGAGAATGGAGTTCATGCTTTGTAGCTCCGGGGCTGCTGGCGCACGAGGCGCACAGCAGGTTCAAGACAGTCTGCGTGTGCTGATCAATTCGCGCTTTCCCGCTGCTTCAGGTCGGCACGAAACTCGGCCAGTACAGCAGGCCCGTCTATGCCCTTGGCCTTGGCAGCATCCAGCCATGCCTGCTCGAAGGACGCTGTGCGCTCTTTGACGGCGGCAATCAGCTCATCGCTGGCAGGATGAAACTGCACCTTGTGCTCTTCCAGGATCTTCATGGCGGCCACGTCTGCATCCCCCCAGGCCTTGCCGCCCAGGCGAGCAATATGCTCACCGGACAGGCTCATCAGAATCTCGCGGTCTTTTTCAGACAAACGGTCAAAGGCGCTCGGGTTCATGATGATGCCGTGCAGATCCGCATAGAGGCCACCGGGAAAAACCGTGGCGTGCTTGACCACCGTATCCAGGCGGAAAGAGGCCACGGACTCGGGCGGGAACAGCACGCCGTCCACCACGCCGGTGCTCAGCAGCTCATACGATTCGGAGGCGGGCTTCACAACCGCGTTCACCTTCAGGGCCTTGGACAAGTCGGCCTGCATGCCACCACCAATGCGCAGCTTCAGGCCCTCGAAGTCGGCAATGTTCTGTACCTGCTTGTCAGTGGTGTAGACGCTGCCTGGGCCGTGACCATAAATGCCTAGCAATTTGATACCGCGATGCTCTTTGGCATCTTGCAGGTACTTGCTATAAATGTCCCAGGCCGCCAGCGAAGTAGACTCGGCGCTATTGCCCGAGAACGGCAGCATGGCAAACTTCATCAAATCAAAATTGCCGGGGTAATAGGAGTAGGAAATAAAGGCCAGATCCACAATCCCATTGCGTACCGCATCCAGGTGCCCTACCGGGTTGGTCACGGCCTTGGTCAGAAAGTTGATCTTGACGCGCCCTTCAGTGGCCTGCTCCACCTCTTTGGCCCAGGGCTTCATGAAGTTCGCCACCAGCACATGCGTTTGCGGAATCCAGGCAGAGAAAGTCAGCTCCACAGGCTTGTCCGCTTTTGCGGGACCAGCTGCCACTGCCAGGCTGGTTAAGGCCATACCCAACAGGCGAGAAATCCATCGGTTCTTCATGGGGAAATCCTTTTTTGGTGGTAGTTCGTTATAGGTATAGTTAGCCAGGCCCGTCAGGAGACAAGGGCCTGCTCAATCAAGGTTTCGGCATCGCCGTCATGATGCATACCCAACTGCGTGGCGATTGCCGTTGTCAAAGGCGGCCACTGGGCAAACTGCTGGTCAAACTGAGGGTTGGACTGAAAGCTCAATCCCGCATCGGCCCCCCGGCCATAGCGGGATTTGGCAGCCTGTACCAGGTCTGCCACCTGAAGACGCTGGGCGGGAAGATTCCACACCCGACCAGCGGGCAAGCGAGCGGCTTCCAGGCTCGCTGTTGTCAGAAGGTGCCGCACACAGGCGGGCAAGGAAAGCAGCCAGATCCAGCCTTGCGGGCCGATGGGGCACTCGTAAGTGCTTCCAGCAGCCAAGGCATGGATCAAAGAGCTGGCAAATGAAGACAAGGCCGTTTCAGCAGTCATGGGGCGGGCAACCACAGTAGGCAAACGAACCGAGCGGCCATCCAGAAAACCCCGGCGGCTGTAATCGGCAAGCAGCAATTCCACCATCCGCTTCTGCGTTCCGTAACTTAAAGTGGGTGCGACGGGCGTGTTGTCATCCACCTGCTGGGGCAGTGGCGTACCAAAGACACCGATACTGCTGGCATACACCACAACGGGACACTGGCCTTGCTGTCGCAGATGCTCAAACAAGCCTATCGTGCCGTCTATATTGACGCGCAACCCCAGTGCAAAATTCTCTTCAGCCAGCCGACTGGTCACCGAGGCCAGATGGAAAACCGTGTCGGGTGCTGGCGTTAGCACCGCCCCCAGCACGGCTTTATCGGACAAGTCACCACTAATGCAACGCAGTCCAGGCAGGTGGGGATAGCCTTGCTCTTCAAAAGCCAAATCCGTCAGCGTCAGGCTTTGAATCTCATTAGCCGCAAGCAGTTTGGCCGCCGCACGAGCAAGCGCTTGACCGATGTAGCCGTTGGCGCCGGTAATCAAGACGTGCTTCATGGCTTATCTCCCGGCAGCCTGCATGCAAGCAGCATCACGCTGACGTGGCGCAGCCAGCACACCACGATCACGCAAGGGCTGGCACCAAGCCAAACCTTCTGAAGGCAAGCCGCGAGGCTGATACTCGCAACCCAGCCAGCTGTCGTAAGCCAAGGCGGGCAAAGCGGCTACGCCTGCCAGCAAATCATGCTGTGCAAGATCAGGCTCGTAGCGACCATCGGCACCCGCGATCTGCACATAGCCAATCCAGGGAGCACAGACTGCCACGCTGGACGGGACATCCAGACTTTCTTTGACGCAGTGGTAGTAATCAAACTGCAGACGCAGGCGCGCGGAGTTGAAATGCTGGAGCACCTCAATGACCTGCTCGGGCAAATAATAGAAGTACCCGGCCATATCGCTGCGGTTGAGCGCCTCCAACGTCAGCACCAGATCATCCGCTTCAGCCAGGGCCAAAGCCTGTTCCAGATTACTGAGCAGTGCGGCCCGACAGTCTTGCTGTGCAAAAGGGCTGACGTCACCCGCCATCACATGAATACGGCGGCAGCCGGTAGCCTGTGCCACAGCACGGGCGCGATCAAAGGCCTCCTGAAACTGCGCCTGTGCGCCGGGAATGGCCGCCCAGCCCAAACGGCCCTGCCCCTCGCCTATCGGCGTATTGATCAGTGTCAGTTCCAGCTTGGCGGATTGCAACTGACTGGCGTACCAGTCGGGTGCATAGTCATAGGGCAGTAAAATCTCGACGCCCTGAAAACCGTCAGCCGCTGCAGCCTCGAAACGTTCGCTCCAGTCCAGATGCCGATACAACCAGCTGAGATTAGCGGATAGTTGCATGGGAGCCGCCTGTCTTATGCGTCTATCTGTCTAAGGAAGGCGTCACGCTGCTCAGGCAGCACAACGCTGACCAAGGCAGACACTTCGGCCTGACCCAAACCCATGGCGCTTGCCACGCGCAACATTTGCTGCACGCTGGCCGCAACCGGCATAGGCGCACCGCTGTGTTGAGCATTGGCGATCAAGGTGTCGATATCCTTGAGCATGGTCGAGAGCGCACCGATGCTTTTCGCTTGGGCTTCTATCATGCGCGGGGCAAAGATCTGCAAGGGCTTGGAGTCCGCCCAGCCGCCCGCCAGCGCCGGGGCCAGCTTGTCCACATTGATGTTATTGCGCTGGGCAAAGCCAATGGCTTCGGCCAACGCCGCAATCGAGGTCGCCACGATGGCCTGGTTGCACAGCTTGGTCGCCTGCCCGGTACCGGAAGGCCCCATATGCGTAATATTGCCGGCATAGGCACGCATGGCGGCCTCGGCTTCAGCCATATGGGTTTCACTACCGCCCGTCATGATGGCCAGGGTACCGGCCTCCACGCCGGGAATACCGCCAGACACCGGGGCATCAATCCAGTCCGCTCCGCAGCTCTCCACCAAACGAGCGGCCAATTTGCGTGTGGCCTCGGGGTCGATACTGGAGTGATCCACCAGCCATTTAAGGCCCGCTGCCTGAGCAATCCCGTCCGCGCCAAACACCACGGCCTCGGCAGCCTTGGCATCAAACAGGCATAACAAGACGCCGTCGGTGCCTTCAGCCGCTTCCCGTGGCGTGCCCACAATCTGCGCGCCGAGCGCTGCCAGCGGCTCGGCCTTTTCCCTGGAGCGATTCCAGACTTTGACCTCGTGACCCGCTTTCAGCAGGCGCTGCACCATGGCAGCACCCATCAATCCCAAACCGCAAAAACCGAGTTTCATCTTATACGTCCTCAAGCTGCTCTTGCGGCCACTCGGCAGCACCCGAGTGAGTCACTGCCCCCTCATTGGTCGGTCCAACCAGGCGTGCGTACTTCTCCAGCGCGCCAGCCAAACGATCTCGTACGAAGGGTTTCCATTGCTCTCTGCGTGCAGCCAGCTCCTCGTCGGACACATGCAGCTGCATGCTGCTTTGCGTGGCATCGATGGTGATACGGTCGCCGTCGCGCACCAAGCCGATGTTCCCACCGGCTGCCGCTTCGGGGCTGGCATAGCCGATACACATGCCGCGTGTCGCGCCGGAGAAACGGCCATCGGTCAGCAGTGCCACTTTCTCGCCATTGCCATGGCCGTAAATAGCGGCGGTAACGCTTAACATCTCGCGCATGCCGGGGCCGCCTTTGGGCCCTTCGTTGCGGATAATCAGCACGTCGCCAGTCTCGTAGGCCTGCTTGGACACCACGGCCATGCAATCTTCCTCGGTTTCAAAGACGCGAGCGCGGCCTTCAAAAACCAGAGACTTCAAGCCGGCAATTTTCAGCAAGGCGCCATCGGGGCACAGATTGCCCTTGAGCACGACCAGACCGCCCGACGCATGGATGGGCTGATCGCTGCTACGCACGATACGGCCATCCACATCGGGGAAGCTCTCCAGGGCTTCGGCCAAGGTTTCGCCGGTAATGGTCAATACATCGCCGTGCAGGTGGCCGCTTTTCAACAGTGCCTTGAGCACTACAGGCACCCCGCCAATCACGTCCAGATCGCGAGCCAGATAACGGCCGCCAGGCTGCAGGTCGGCAATCAGCGGCGTGCGGTTGAACACTTCGGCCAGATCGTCCATGGTGAAACGAATGCCCACTTCGTGCGCAATAGCAGGGATATGCAAGGCCACGTTGGTCGAGCCGCCAGTCGCTGCAACAGCCGCTGCGGCATTTTCCAGACTCTTGCGGGTGATGAGATCACGCGGCAAAGGCCCCCCGTTTTCCAGAATCTCCATCACGCGGCGACCAGCTCGGCGAGCCAGTGCGTGCCGCTGGCTGTAAACCGCCGGGGTGGTCGACGAACCCAGGAAGGACATGCCCAAAGCCTCTGCCACCATACCCATGGTATTGGCGGTGAACTGACCCGGACAGGAGCCCACGGTCATGGCACAGGTGCGCTCAATGCCGTGCAGTTGCTCCAGGGAAATCGCCCCAGTCTGATAACGACCCACACCCTCAATGGCAGTCAGCACCGTGTTTTCAGTGCCATCGGGCGAGTAGCCCGGCAACATGGAGCCACCGTAAATGAAAACCGAAGGGACATTGAGGCGCGCCATGGCCATCAGGGTGCCGGGCAGCGTCTTGTCGCAACCGCCCAAACCGACCAAAGCGTCATAGGCATGGCCACGCACGGCTATTTCCATGCTGTCGGCAATCATCTCGCGCGAGACCAGGCTCATGCGCATGCCAGCGTGGTTCATGGAGGTGCCATCGGACACGGAAATCGTGTTCATCATGACGGGTACGCCACCACCTTGGGCTACACCCAGGCGAACGCTGTCTGCTTGTGGGCCCAGCGATTTGGAACAGGGTGTGTTGTCTCCGGCGGTTCCAATGATGGCGACCATCGAACGATCCAGATCATCATCGTCCAGGCCTGTTGCACGCAGAAAGGCTCGGTGTGGGGTGCGAGTCACGCCCTCGGTCACTGCTTTTGATCTATGTTTTTTTAGCATGGTCTTTGGTGGTGATGAGTAGTTGAGAGATCGACTTAATCGGCCAGGTCCAAGCGGTCGAAGATCCAGGAAACATCTTCCTGAATGTATTGGCGCGCCTGGGCAAAATTGCCCGCGCGCAGCGCTTTGACGGTGGATTCGTGCAGGTGATCGGCAGAGTCTTCGTTGTGCAGCTGCTCGCGGGTTTCACGCAAGTAAGCGCCCGACTGCAGCCACAGGCTCTCGATCATGGCGAGCATGACGGGAGACTGAGCGGCTCCGTAAATCGTGAAATGAAAGATCCGGTTTTTTTCCAGACTGCTGGCCACGCCTTTGGGCGTGCGGCGCTCTTGGGTGATTTCTTGCGCCAGTTGTTCCAGCTGATCCAGCACGGACGGAGTCAGGAAAGGCCCCGCCCATTCGGTGACGGTGCCTTCGATCAAAACACGGGCGCGGCGAATATCGCTCAGGCAGGCTTTGGTGATCAAAGGAACACGGGTAGTGCCGTTAGGCAAAGGCTCCAGCCCCTGCTGTGCCACCAGACGGCGCAGTGCTTCGCGCACGGGCATGGTGCTGGTACCCAGCGCATCGGCCAGGTACTGAATGCCAAGCACTTGGCCCGCACGGTACTCACCGTGCATCAGCTTGTTACGTAGGGCTTGATAGACCGCTTCGTTGACGGATTGCCGAACGATGGGTTGAAAAGCTTCGAGCGGAGCGCTTGTGCTTGCAGCATCTGAATGTTTCATTAAATTCCGTCACAACGTGAATTCGAGCAAAGATTTGTGATTTTTGATCAATTCTAAGGACGGACTTCTACGACAACAAATCAGAGCTAACCCTTAGCCACCTGATTCGTGATGAGCGACTCGACACGCTTTGTGAGCGAGCCGCGCATCAGCTTTTGCAGAGCACTTGATCAGGCTGCAGGGCCGGCCATTGCTGGGATTGGCAGTGCGTTAAGGCCCTTGAATTCCTGCAAGGAAAAACTGGTCTGCGCTTGCCGAACACCGGGTAAACGATGCAATTTTCGTTGCAACAATTCCGAATAGCTGTCCAGATCCTTGGCCACGACCATCAGCAAAAAATCCGCCGGACCGGCAATGCCGTGGCACATCACCACCTCCGGAATATCGCGCACAGCCTCTACAAATTGCACCGAACGCTCTTCATTTTGAAAGTCCACACTGATGCTGACAAAGGCCACCACGCCATAACCCAGGCCACGCCGATCCAGCCGGGCGTGGTAGCCTGAAATAAGCCCGGCTTCTTCCATGCGTCGAATCCGGCGCCAGCAAGGCGACTGCGATATACCCACTTTTTGCGCCAGCTCGCTTGTTGTCAGCCTAGCGTTTCCTTGCAGCTCGGCCAGCAAACTGCCATCCACCTGATCCAGTTCTATTTGCATAAAAAAACCCGTTTTTTAAGTTTTTCAGAAAAAGTTATGCTTCTATAAAAAACAGCTTGGCGCAAGACCCTTAAATCCATAAGATCAACGCATAAATTTAAGTGGGATGAAATTATGAAACCACAGACCCATTTCAGCTTTACCCCTATGCCCGCCTACTCAGGTGACCGCATCCTGCCGCTGATGGAGACCTTCGGGCAGGATGCACTGCAAGCTCCCCTCGGCGCGCAACGCGACTTTGGTTTTTTATCGACTCACGCGACCTGTTCCACACGTCGCACAGGTCATTATTAACGTACCGGGAACAGAACAAATGAATGCTTCCAAAGCATCGGCTGACAAGGGAATCGGCGAGACAGAGCGCATTGTTTCGGAAGAAAAAGCGCAGTTGGATTTCAGCCAATCCATGAGCTATGGCGACTACTTGCACCTGGACGAGGTGCTGGGCGCCCAACACCCGCTCTCGCCTGCCCACGACGAAATGCTGTTCATCATCCAGCACCAGACCAGCGAACTCTGGATGAAACTGATGCTGCACGAACTGAATGCGGCCACCGCATCGGTCGCCGCCGACCGCTATGCCGACAGCTTCAAGATGCTGGCGCGTGTCTCGCGCATCATGGAGCAACTGGTCAGTGCATGGACTGTGCTGTCGACCATGACCCCGCCGGAATACACCGCCATGCGGCCTTATCTGGCCAGTTCCAGCGGCTTTCAAAGCGCGCAATATCGCTGCATTGAGTTTGCTCTGGGCAACAAGAACGCCGCCATGCTCAAGCCGCATGCGCACCGCCCTGACCTGCTCCGTCAGGTGGAAGCTGCCTACCAAGCGCCTTCGCTGTACGACGAGTCGCTGCGCCTGTTGGCCCGCCAGGGTTTCCACATTCCCGCTGACTATCTGGACCGTGACTGGACGCAGCCCTACGTGGCCAGCCCCGAGGTCGAAGCCGCCTGGTTGCAGGTTTACCGTGACCCGTATGCGCACTGGGATCTGTACCAACTGGGCGAAAAACTGACCGACATTGAGGACGCCTTCCGTCTTTGGCGTTTCCGTCATGTCACGACGGTGGAACGCGTTATCGGTTTCAAGCGCGGCACTGGTGGCACAGGCGGCGTCAGCTACCTGCGCAAGATGCTGGATGTTGTGTTGTTCCCCGAGATCTGGGCTGTTCGGACCGCGCTGTAATGCAGGCTCCCCACGACTCCCTCTCCGCGCAGGAGCGCGAGCGCGAATATTCGCCCAGCTCCTGTATAGGCGGGAACTACGCGCCCTACATCGAGGACTACGCCACGCTTAGCGCAGCGGCGTTGGCAAGCGGATCACGGCATACCGAGCATGCCTATGGCAGCGCTGCCGCGCACCGGCTTGACCTGTTCCTGCCTGAGCCCCGCGATTCGGAGGCGCTTCCGCCCTTGCTGCTGTTTATCCACGGCGGCTACTGGCAGGAGCTCTCCAAGGCGTCCTCTTTGTTCTCAGCCCCGGATTGCACCAACACGGGCATCGCCTTTGCCGCTATTGATTACACCTTGGCGCCGCAAGCCTCTGTCCACGACATGGTGCTGGAGTGCCGCCAGGCTCTGCGCTGGCTGCATCAACATGGCGAAGAACTGGGCTTTGACCCACAACGCATCGTCATTTCCGGCAGTTCTGCCGGGGCGCATCTGGCGGCCATGTGCTGCTTGCGTGGGTGGAAGGATGATGCCGATTTGCCTGCAGGCGCACCCGCAGCAGCAGTGCTGGTTTCCGGCATTTACGAGCTGCAACCTCTGATTGGCACCAGTATCAATGAGGCACTGTCCCTGGACGTGGCAAGTGCGCGAGCGATCAGCCCACAACTGCTTGATCTGACAGGGTTTCCGCCCGCCATCATCAGTTGGGGAGAAATCGAAACCTCGGAGTTCAAGCGCCAGAGCCAGGCTTTTGCCGATGCGCTGAACGCAAAGGGTGCCCTGTATCTGCCCCCCATCGAAGTGCCAGCACGCAACCACTTCGATGTCATTCTTGACCAGGCTCGTCCCCACACCCGCTTGGGCGATGCCACGCACGCGCTCGTTGCGTCCTTGCCGGTCACCTCTACTCGGAGCAAGTGATGAAACAAGTTGTCGACGTCGGGCTTCCGCCCCTGAAGCAAGCGTTTTCCTGGGCCGTCAAAGCCCAAGGAGAAATGCTGTTCATGGTGAATGGGCCTGTTCGGCCGGACGGCAGCATCGATACGGGAAGTATCGAGCAGCAGGCTCGCCTGACTTTCGCGAATATGCAGCGGGCCACGCAAGCGGCGGGTGGCAACCTGGAAAATGTCACCCAGGTGCTGATCTACATGACCGATGTTGCCGACATGGACATCATCGACAAGGTGTACAGGGAGTTTTTCTCCGCGCCCTTCCCCAACCGCGCCAGTGTGGGCGTTGCGGCCTTGGTGGAGCCGGGCATGAAGCTGGAGGTGGTAGCTTACGCCATGATTCCTTGAGGCTGACAAAGGCGGGAAGCTGCAGTCAAAACCTGGCCGCACCCGCCGGATTACAGCGAGTCGAACGGGTCCTGCGTACTGGGCAAGCCTGTGTCATCCCCCAGCACAAAGCGCGGGATGAATTGCAGCACGTACTGCCGCATGGCTTCGACCAGACGCTGCGCATCGGGGCGCAGTTCGCGAGACCGCAAGGACACCACGCCGACCATATAAGGCACGTGGATATCAATCGGGCGCAGCACCACATTAGGCAGCGGCAGGCCGTGGGCGGTGAAGGGATCGATCAAGGACACGCCTACCCCTTGGCTGGCCAGAACCAGGCCTTCCAGAGACGAGGCAACCTCGATGTGACGGATATCTTCTGGGGCTTGCGGACTGGCACGCAGCAAGGCGGTGGCCAGGGTATGACGCAAGCGGTGGCGGTTCTGGATGGAAATCAGGGGAGTGCCCTGAATGTCGCTGAGACGCACCAGTTCCTGTTTGGCCAGGGGATGGTTCACGGCCATGCCCAACAGGCACGGGCTTTGACCCGACCAATGCAAGGTGCAGCCATCAATGTCCAGCGGCAAACTGGTCACCGCCAGATCTGCCCGTCCTTCGTCGATGGCTTGCACCACTTCTTCCGGTTTCACCGTATCAATAATCAGCTTTTGCTTGAAGGCCGGATCGTGCTGCTCCATGATGCCCAGCGCTTGCGGCACCAGGCCAATCGCCAAGGCGTGAGTAGTCACGATACGCAGAGGTCGCAGCCCCCCACGGGCGATTTCCAGAGCGCGGGTTTGCAGCACCTCCAGATTCATCAGCACAGGCCGGGCTTCCAGATAAAACTCGCGCCCCTGCTCGGTCAGGGTGACTTGCGGACGGGTGCGAGTAAAGAGTCTGAACCCCAGCTCCTGCTCAAGCTCCTGGATCTGGCGGCTAACCACTGGCTGAGAGCGGTCAAGCAAGCGGCCGGCAGCGGTAACGCTGCCTGCGGACATCACAGCTGCAAAAGCTTCTAATTGGCGAATTTCCATGTCGTTCTATGTGGATGCCGCATTTATCAACATGGAATATTCTAATGCGGAATAGTTAGGCGGACTAGCGTTTCACACCGAAACATTGATCCAGCGTGGGGAAAGAGCCATCACGCACCTCGGCCGCATATTGCGCCGCTGCTTGCGAGATCAGGGCACCCACATCCGCGTAGGGTTTGGCGAATTTGGGAATCTTGCCGTTTGTCAGGCCCAGAATGTCTTCTGTCACCAGAACCTGGCCATCACATGCAGGTGAAGCGCCGATACCAATGGTAGGAATGGCGATGGTTTCAGTAATCCGGCGGCCTACGCTTTCGGCCACTCCTTCCAGCACCACGCCCCAGGCACCTGCCTGAGCATGGGCGACGGCATCGTCCAGCACGCGCTGGGCGGCGGCATCGGTCATGCCCTGAGCTTTGTAACCGCCCATGGTGTTGACGTACTGGGGCATCAAGCCCACGTGGGCCAGCACAGGTACGCCGCGCTCAACCAGGAAACGCGTGGTTTCAGCCATGGCTTGGCCGCCTTCCATCTTCACCGCCTGGGCGCCGCTGGCCGCGAGCATACGCGATGCATTGGCAAATGCCTGCTGGGGTGATTCCTGATAGCTGCCAAAAGGCATATCCACGACAATACAAGCGTGTTTAGTTGCACGCACCACGGCCGCGGCATGGGCAGCCAACATATCCACCGTAATGCTCAGGGTGTCAGGCATGGCATAACCTACCATCGCGGTCGAGTCGCCCACCAGGATCATGTCCATGTGCTCGTCCAGCATTCGTGCAATAGGCGCGATGTAGGCTGTTAACGAAGCAATTTTTTGTTTGCCCTTATAGGCGGTCAGAGCGGGAACGCTAATGCGAACCTGCGTGGTATGTACGCTCATACTTACTCCAGCTGGAACCCCATAAGCAAAAGCTTATATGGGATTATGAATGATGCAGATTGCAACATCTTAATCAAAAATCCAGTCGACGCCTCTATAATCGCCGCAGGACAAAAAACAATAAGCTAATTTCCTGCCTACGTACAAGCTTCGCGTGTCCATCCCGTGCGGATTCAGGTCCTTTTAAGGACTTTTGTTTTGACATCGCCTGTACTCTAGAGCCCGATCGTTCCCAATGCGCGGTGGTTTCATCAGCCATGTCCTGGCTGTTTTGCCATGCACTCTACCGAGGAGAGACCTATGTCGACTACCCCCCCAACCATCACCTTCCACGACGATAACCGTGCGCCCCAACTGGGCATGGGCGTGTGGCAGGTACCTGCCGAGCAAACGGCCGATGTGGTGTGCAGTGGCATCGAAGCGGGCTACCGCCTGATCGATACTGCCGCCATTTATGGCAACGAAGCCGAAGTCGGCCAAGGGATTCGTCAGTCCAAGGTGCCACGCGAAGAACTGTTTGTGACCACCAAGCTGTGGAATGACATGCATGGCCACGACAACACCCGTGCAGGCTTTGAAGAAAGCATGGACAAGCTGCAGCTCGATTATGTGGATCTGTACCTGATCCACTGGCCCGTGCCCAAGAACCGTCAGTACATCCAGACCTGGGAAACACTGATCAATCTGCGCAACGAAGGCCGCGTGAAATCCATTGGTGTGTGCAATTTCCTGCCCCAGCACCTGCAAACCTTGCTGGACAAAACGGGCGTGCTGCCCGTGCTGAACCAGATCGAACTGCACCCCGGCTTTCAGCAGGCCGAGTCACGTCACTACCATGAAGACCACGCCATCCAGACCCAGGCCTGGAGCCCGCTGGGATTGGGTACGCTGTGGGACAATCCGGTGCTGAACAAGATCGCCAAGGAACATGGCCGTTCGGTGGCGCAAATCATGCTGCGCTGGCAGATTCAGCTGGGCAATATGGTGATTACCAAGTCCAATTCCCCCAAGCGTCAGCGCGACAATATGGACATTTTCAGCTTCGAGCTAAGCGAACAGGATATGGCTGCCATTGCCAGTCTGGACCAGGCCGACGGTCGTCTTGGCCCGGATCCAGAACTGTTCCGCCTGCCCAAAAGCACCGTCCAAGACTAAGCCCTGGGGCGCACCCGTCTTGCAGGGCCGGACAAGAAGGCGGCAAGAAGGGGCGCCAGGGCAAACAGCCACAGCAGAGCCTGCGCCGACTGGCGCGCGCCCTGCACCCCACCGGGGTCTACAAAGCCCGAGGCCGTGGTGATGATCCCGGCCAGAGCGGCCCCCAATGCCATCGTGAACAGCTGCAAGGTGGTAATGGCAGCCGAGGCAATATTCTCCTGCCCCTTGGGTGCGGAATGAAACACCCGCGTCAGCAGATGCGGCCAGGCCAGACCAATCCCCACCCCGACTCCCAATAAGGACAGGTACAAGGCCCAGGAATAATCCGTGCCTTCACTCAAGCCTTCCCATGGAATAAACACGCCCAAGGCAACCAAGGACAAGCCCGAGAGCACAGGCCCGGCAATAATCATGCGATCCCCGGTTTTCAGCTCCCGGCTGGAACTGGCAATAGAACCCAAGGTCCAGCCACCTGACATCAAGGCCGTCAGGTAACCTGCTTTAAGGGGGCTCATGTGGTGGATGATCTGCAGGAAATACGGAATGAAGATTTCCGTTGCCACGGCCACGCTGACCAGGCCAATACCGGCATATAGACTGCCCAAGGCCGTCCTGATGGAGTAGGTGCCCTGCGGAAACAGACGGCTGGTAGACTTGCTGTCGGCACGCGCCATCAAATACACCAGAATTGCCCCACCTGCGACACCGGCCAGATTGATCATCCAGGAAGTCGACAGGCTCCCTGCCGACATCACCAGCACAGAGGCCGTCAGCAGCAAGACCTTGCCCAGGGTGGAGCCCGATTGACGCGATTCGGGCGCACGCGCGTCGCGCAATTGCGTCCAGACCAGAATCGCCAGCAAAGCGGCACACGGCAGGACGCTCCAGAAGGCCAGACGCCACTGCCCCATCTGGGCAAACACCCCGCCAATCGCCGGGCCTGACAAAGTGGCCACGCCCCACATACTGGACACCAAAGCCATGACGCGCGGCCAAAGGCGCTCTTCAAACACCAGCCGGATCGAGGAATAGCTCAGACCCAGCAGCAGGCCGCCGCCCAAGCCCTGAATCGTGCGGGCAAAAAGCAGAAAAGGCATGGAAGGTGCTGCCGCGCACAAGGTTGTACCAATGGCAAAAAACAGCAGCGACACCAGAAAGCTGTGTCGCAGACCCAGTTTTTCCAGAACTTGTGGCGACAGGGCCGAGCCCAGGATCGAGGCCACCACAAAGAGCGTGGTGTTCCAGGCGTAGTACTCCAGCCCGCCAATATCCTCCACCACCGAGGGCAAAATCGTGGTCGCCACATACACGTTGATCGCGTGAACCGCCACGCCACCGGCCAACGCCAGCGAACGCAAGCCATTGCGGCCAGACAGTAATTCGGACCAAGAAGCTTCTTGGGTATTCGCCATTTTTCTGTATCCAAGCAAAAAGCCGGCGCAGGAGCCGGCCCCTAAACACACAAGTGCGCCAGGGGCATGACACCACTGACGCACCTGCTGGCGTGTCAAACCACGCCTTGACCTGCTGCCGAGCTTACGCTTTCAACAAGCCCCGCAAAACGTACTGCATGATACCGCCGTGACGGTAGTAATGCGCTTCGCTAGGCGTATCAATTCGGACCAGGGCCTCGAATTCGATATCGCCCGCACGCACTTTGACCTTCTCGGGGATCTTGTCCTGATTCAGGGCGGTAATGCCTTCAATATCAAAGACCTCATCTCCCATCAGACCCAGAGTTTCAGCGTTTTGGCCGGCCGGGAACTGCAAAGGCATCACGCCCATGCCCAGCAAGTTGCTGCGGTGAATACGCTCGTAAGACTCGGCAATCACCGCACGCACACCCAAGAGCACCGTACCTTTGGCGGCCCAGTCACGCGAGGAACCCGAACCGTATTCCTTGCCTGCCAGAATCACCAGCGGGACGCCGGCACTCAAGTAATTGCGCGAGGCATCGTAAATCGTTGCCACGGGCGCGCCGTCTTGCGTGAAGTCGCGTGTATAACCCCCTTCCGTGCCTGGGGCCAACTGGTTGCGCAAACGCACGTTGGCAAAGGTGCCGCGAATCATGACTTCATGGTTACCGCGACGCGAGCCGTAGGAGTTGAAATCCTGCGGCTTGACTTCGTGATCCATCAGATACGTGGCGGCAGGCGACATACGTGCAATCGAACCAGCCGGGCTGATGTGGTCGGTGGTGACCGAATCACCCAGCTTGGCCAGCACGCGGGCACCACGAATGTCCGAGACCGGGCTTGGATCGCGTTTCAGGTCGATGAAATACGGCGGTTTGCGCACGTAGGTGGAGTCTTCCTGCCACTCGAAACGATCCCCTTTGGGGGTAGGCAAAGAGCGCCAACGCTCATCACCAGCGAACACATCGGCATAACCATCACGGTACATATCCGAGGCGATGGCCTTGCTGATCACATCCTGCACTTCAGCGGCAGACGGCCAGATGTCTTTCAGGAACACATCTTTGCCATCGCTGCCCTGTCCCAGCGGCTCATGGTACAGGTCGATATCCATGGTGCCAGCCAGGGCGTACGCCACCACCAGTGGTGGCGACATCAGATAGTTCATCTTTACTTCGGGGTGAATACGGCCTTCGAAGTTGCGGTTGCCGGACAGTGTGGACACTACAGCCAGATCATTCTGGTTAATGGCCTGGCTGACTTCCGGAATCAAGGGGCCTGAGTTACCAATACATGTGGTGCACCCGTAGCCAACCAGATCAAAACCCAGCTTGTCCAGGTAGGGGGTCAGACCTGCGCGCTGGTAGTAGTCCGTGACCACGCGCGATCCGGGGGCCAGACTGGTTTTCACCCAAGGTTTGCGGCTCAGGCCCTTTTCCACGGCCTTCTTGGCCAGCAGACCCGCCGCCATCATGACGCTGGGGTTGGAGGTGTTGGTACACGAAGTAATCGCGGCAATGACGACCGAGCCATGATCCAGTGTGCACTGGCTGCCATCGGCCAGCGTAAATTCCACCGCCGCTTTCCGGGGTGCTGGCGGTTTGTGCGACGGCACGTCCGAGGCAGGAAAGCTCTCTTCGACGGCTTCGTCATAGGTGGCCACATCATCACCCAACAAATCACGCACCGCAGTACGGAATGCCGGCTTGGACGAAGACAGGGCGATGCGGTCCTGAGGACGCTTGGGACCGGCAATCGAAGGAACGACGGTGGACAGATCCAGCTCCAGACGCTCGGAGTAGCGAGGCTCATGCTGCGGATCGTGCCACAGGCCCTGAGCCTTGGCGTAGGCACGCACCAGTTCGATCTGCTCTTTGCTGCGGCCCGTCAGCTCCATATAACGCAGGGTTTCCTCGTCAATCGGGAACATGGAGATGGTGGAGCCGTATTCAGGGCTCATATTGCCGATAGTGGCACGGTTGGCCAACGGCACAGCGCTGACGCCGGGGCCGTAGAACTCCACAAACTTGCCGACCACCCCATGCTGACGCAGCATATCGGTAATCGTCAGCACCAGGTCGGTAGCCGTGGTGCCTTCAGGCATTTGACCCGTCAGCTTGAAGCCCACAACGCGGGGGATCAGCATGGAAATGGGCTGGCCCAGCATGGCGGCTTCGGCCTCGATACCGCCTACGCCCCAGGCCACCACGCCCAGACCGTTCACCATAGGCGTGTGCGAGTCCGTGCCCACACAGGTATCGGGATACGCCAGCTGACGGCCTTGTTCATCGCGCGTAAAGACCACGCGGGCCAAATGTTCCAGGTTCACCTGGTGAACAATACCGGTGCCCGGTGGCACGACCTTGAAGTTATCAAAAGCACTTTGGCCCCAGCGCAGGAACTGGTAGCGCTCCATATTGCGCTCGTATTCGATTTCCACGTTGCGTTCAAACGAGCTGGGCTTGCCAAAGTCGTCCACGATCACCGAGTGGTCAATAACCAGCTCTACCGGTGCCAGGGGGTTGATTTTTTGCGGATCACCACCCAAGGCCTGCATGGCTTCACGCATGGCGGCCAGGTCCACAACGGCTGGCACGCCGGTAAAGTCCTGCAGCACAACGCGTGCGGGGGTAAAGGCGATTTCACGATCGGGCTCGGCAGCAGGGTCCCAGGCGGCCAGGGCGCGAATATCATCGGCCGTGACATCGCCACCATCTTCAGTGCGCAGCAAGTTTTCCAGCAGGATCTTCAAGCCATAAGGCAGGCTGGCAACATCCAGGCCATCTCCACGAACCGCATCTAACCGATAGTAGTCGTAGGACTGCCCGCCGACATCCAACTGGTGCAAAGCCTTAAAACTATCTACGCTTTTCATATCGGGATCTCCATGGAAAAGTGCCGGCCGATACCATCCAATCTACCCAGCCAGCGATACACATGTGGTAACTGTCTATTGGTCTAGACCATTCCACATCTTACACTCTGGCGTAATCCCCTGCCCTGCGCGACGTCCTTCCTGTGGCCTTAGGTCACACCTCCTCAAACTCGGAAACATTCTTTACGTATAATGTTTTAGGCGTCTTACGCCCGTCTGTTCGGCCTCCCCCGCCCCTCCCTTTACTTCGAGCGTTCGCCCATCCTCATGTTTTTTGTTGATCTGCGCCGGCTGATTCTCTTGCTGGCTACTGCCAGCAGTCTGCTGACCATGGGCTACACCTTGTATGGAGCCTATTCAGCGGAGCGTTCCTTGCTGATCGAGCAAGCTCTGGAAAAGAACCGCGCCTACGCGCTGAAACTGGCCAGCAGCACCGATGCCTTCATCGCCAATTTGCAACAGCAACTTCGTTATAGCGCCAACGAACTCTCCCGTTCCCTGAATCAGGGCAACGAGCCCATGCTACGTGACGAAGTCAGACGCCTGAAAGAACAAAACAACAGCTTTAACTCGGTTTTGATTCTGAATACCGAGGGCCGGGTTCTGGCCAATGCTCCCCAACAGCTCAACCTGCTTGGCACGACACTGCGGGGGGAAGGCACGCAACTGGCACTGAAAACCCGGAAACCCGTGGTCAGCCCACCCTATCTGTCCGCCACCGGACGTTTGCTGATCTTTCTGTCGCACCCGATTTTTGATGCAGAAGGCAATTACAAAGGCCTGGTAGGTGGTTCCATCTACCTGCACGAGCCCAATAGCCTGAACGCCTTGCTGGGCGAGCACTTTTACCGTGATGGTTCTTACATTTATGTAGTCGACCAGCACAAACGGCTGATTTTCCACCGTGACGTCGCCCGGATTGGCGAAGTCATACACGGCAACCCGGCCATTGACGCTGTCAGCCAGGGCGAGAGTGACGCTCTGTCCCTGCGCAACGTGAAGGGCGTAGACATGCTGGCCGGTTTCGCGCCCAGCAACGATGTGAAATGGGGAGTCGTGGTGCAAAGCCCCACCAAAGTGGTGCTGGATGAATTAACGGTCCTGCTGGGCAAAGTACTGCGCAATTCCATCCCCTTTTTCCTGGCCGTGCAGATCCTGATCTGGATGTTGGCCATGCTGATCGCCAAACCCTTGCGACAACTGGCTCGCCAGGCTCCGCATCTGGATTCAGCCAAGGCCAGCTCGCGCATCGAACAAGTTCATGCCTGGTATTTTGAGTCCCGCCAGATCAAGCTGGCCATGTTGCTGGGCTTGAAACGTGTTAATCGCAAAATGGGCGTCATGGATGTGGAGCGCAATACCGACCCGCTGACCGGCCTGAACAACCGCCGGGGCATGGCTGTTGTGCTGCAACAATGGAAGGAAACGGACACCCCCTTTTCCGTGCTGACGGTGGATATTGACCACTTCAAACGCGTGAACGACACCTACGGGCACGATGTGGGCGATCTGGTGCTGAGCTTTCTGGCCGACACCATGCGGGCCTGCACCCGCGATACGGACCTGATCTGTCGGGTCGGGGGTGAAGAGTTCTGTATTTTCCTGCCCGATCAGGATGTAGACCAGGCCGTGCAACTGGCCGAGCGCCTGCGCATTCTGATCAGCGAAACCAATAGCCCAACTGGCTCACCCATTACGATTTCCATTGGGCTGGCGCACTGGCCCTTGCATGCCCGAGAACACAGCACAGTGTTGAAACTGGCGGACGAAGCGCTTTACAAGGCCAAGCGCAATGGACGCAACCGCGTAGAAATTTGCGATCCTGTCGCCAGCGACGCTCAGAGCAGATCAGTTTAAAGACGGCGCAAGACCTTGATACGCACATCCACCTGAAGATCCAGGCTCGTCAATTGGCGAGCCTGCTCCAGCCCTTGCGCGCTGGCTCGGAACAAATGGGGCGTCATCAAGAGCAGATCGGCAATTTTCTCTTGTGAATCAAGGCTGATCTGACAACGAACACGTTCAACAGCTTCCAGACTGAAACCGACCGGGGACTGCAAAGTCTCGTCCTTATCGGCTTTCAAGGTCGGATAAATAATGCGGCGCAGCTCCAGCAAATGGTCTGGGCCCGCTTCAACCTGCACCCAGATACCGCCCGGCTTCAGCGCGCGCAAGAACTCCTCGGGCACGGCAAAACCAAACATGCACAGCAAGGCATCCAAAGCACCATCCGGCACGGGCAATTGCGCATTGCTACCCACCAGCCAACGTATGTCCGAGGAACTGCGCGCCGCTGCCATGACGGCCCACTTGGAAATATCCAGACCAATCAGAGCCAACTGCCCATCCTGATCCTGGTGACGCAAATAACGCGGGTAATAGCCTTCGCCACAGCCCGCATCCAGACAGGCATAAGGCGCCTCTCCTTCCAGGCCATCCATCAAGACACGCCACACGCCGGCGGCGATTGGCTCGTATACCCCGGACTCCAGATAACGACGCCGCGCCGCCACCATGTCCTTGCTGTCGCCCGGATCGCGTGAGCGCTTGTTTTGTACAGGAAGCAGATTGATATAGCCCTGGCTGGCCGTATCGAAACAATGGCCCGAGGGGCAGCGCCAGCTGGGAGCCTCAAACGAGAGCGGCAAGCCGTCCAAAGGACAGCACAGTTTCTCGAACAGGGGCGGGGAAAGGTCAGACATGAATGAATCGCTCTACGGCCACCGTGGCCAAGGCGATAGTGTAGCGCCCCGGCCTGTCTGTGCCGGGGCTCAGGATGAATTTACGACTCGGTCGCAAAAGCCAGCGCGTCGCGCAGCAAGGCCTCGATCAGGGGCTGGATGTTGCGGGCCGCCTCTTCCTTGTACTCAAAGGGCCACTGCTCTTCCATATAGCAGCACTGTGCCATTTCCAGCTGCACAGCATGGATGTTCTGCTCGGGACGTCCGTAGTGGCGAGTAATGTAACCACCTTTGAAACGACCATTCAACACGCTGCTGTAATCTTTGTTGGCCGAGGCGGTTTTCATCAGACGTTCGCTCAAGGCTGGATCGCAACTCTGACCATTGGCAGTCCCGAAATTCAGATCCGGCAGACGGCCTTCAAAAAAGCGCGGCACGACCGAACGAATCGAATGCGCATCCCACAGGACCACACGGCCATGCAGGGCCAGCAAACGCGTCAGCTCTTCTTCCAGCTTCTGGTGATACGGCAACCAGATGGTCTCGCGACGCTGAGCAACCTCACGCTCGTCCGGTTCCTGGCCAGGCTGGTAAATGGGTTCATCGCCAAACGTGTCCACGGGACACAGGCTGGTGACGCTTTGACCGGGATACAGGCTGGCATTGTCCGGCGGGCGGTTCTGATCCACCACAAACCGCGAATACGTCGCCACCAGCACGGACGCACCCAATTTCTGGGCACATTCATACAAGCGGGGAATATGCCAATCCGTATCCGGCACCTGACGCGCTGACTCCGTAAAACGCGCCAGCAAGTCCGACGGCACGTAGGTGCCCGAATGGGGCATGGAAATCAACAAGGGGGCAGTGCCCGGATAAAACTCAAAGGCAGCAGGTACGGTCATGGCAGACTCCAGTCTGTTTCAGCACACAATCAAGAAGGAATAGGATACAGATCACCCCGGCGGTGCTGCCAGGCCGGAAGTGATTCACGCATGCGCTGCACGCGAGCGGGGTCCAGATCGGCGCAGATATAGCCTGGATGATCAGGCATACAGGCCAATACGGTGCCCCAAGGGTCAATAATCATGCTGCGACCCAAGCACGGCATGGCAGGACCGGGACCGCCGATCTGCGCGGCGGCCAGCACGTAACACTGATTTTCAATGGCTCGGGCGCGCAACAGCACTTCCCAGTGGTCACGGCCGGTATGCACATTAAAGGCGGCGGGCACTACCAGCACATTCGCGCCACGGGCACGCAAAGTACGGAACAGCTCGGCAAAGCGCATGTCGTAGCAAATGCTCAGGCCCAGATTCAGATCCCCGACCTGCACATTTTGCAGATGCTGGCCGTGGCAGAAATCGTCGGACTCGCGGTATTCCAGACCGTTCACCACCGCATCGTACAAATGCACTTTGCGGTATTGCGCCACGATTTCACCCTCTGGTGAAAACGTCACGCTCGTGTTGCCCAGGCGATGATCATCAGGACGGCGCTCGTGCATGGAACCCAGATGAATCCAGGCACCGGTGCGGCGCGCCAGGCTGGCCATGTGATCCGTCACCAGACCCGGAATGGGCGTGGCATTTTGCTGCAACCATTCCGTATCACCACGTACATCGCTGTACTCGGGAGTCACAATCAGTTGTGCGCCGTCTTTGGCAGCGGCCAGCACCCAATGTTCCAGCTGGTCCAGATTGGTTTGGCGGTCGCGGCCGCTATCCAATTGAACCAGGGCAACACGTGTCGTAGACATACTTTTATCCTTTCGGACCGGCTCAATACTGCAGGGCGCGGGCCGTTTCCAAGGCCAGACGGGACAAGACACCCGCTCCCTGGCCACCGTATAAAGAGGTGCTGGTGCGGCCATCGGTAAAGCCATCGGCCATCACAGCCAGCACCACACTGCGTTCGCCCATCGTCAAGATACCGGCATCGTGACGCAAGCCGGGCAAGGAGCCGGTCTTGTGCGCCAGTTGGGCGATAGAAGGCAAAATTGCCGCAAAGTGACCTCGTTCGCGCTGATCCGCCAGCATGTCCAGCCCCTGCTGACGCAGGTTTTCCGGCAGGGCAGGCGAATGCAATAGATACAGCAAGGTCGAGCAGGCATCCTGAACAGTCGTCCAGTTGTCTTTACCGGCCTCGCGCGCCTTCATGTCCATCATGTGGCGCTGCAAATCCGTGTGCTTCAAGCCGGCCTGTGCGCTCCAGGCGTTGATGTTATCCATGCCCAGCAAATCGATCAGGGCATTGGTGGCGACGTTATCGCTCAGGATAATCATTAAAAGAGCCAACTCGCGCAGGCTCAGGCTGGGCACGCCGGGCAGCTGACTCAAAATGCCGGTGCCAGGGGTACGGTCGCCCTCGGGCAGAGGGTAAACCGTATCGAGCGACAGCTTGCCCTGTGCCACCTGTTCCAGCAGGCACAGGAGCATGGGCGTTTTGATCAGGCTGGCCGAGGGCATGACGCGCTGCGCCTGCCACTCGAACAAGGAGGTACCGTCGGTAGCGTAGACCGCCATCGAAATACGGGCGGACTCCTGGGTCAGCAAAGGCTCCAGTCGTTCCTGCAGGCGCTCCCGAACCAGTGGCGCATCCAGCAACTCGCTTCCTAAGGTAAACATACAAACACTCCTTCAATACTTAGACCAGAATCAGGAACAGGCCGACGAACATCAACAAGTTGACCGCCATGACCGCCCAGCCGTTATACAACATGTACTTGAGCTGAGTGGAACGCGCCAGGCCCATCTGGCCGAACATATCTGAAGAAGGGAAAGGACCAAACCAGTCAATCTGCGAACTGCCCAGAATCACGGCGGCAGTGGCTGCGGGGCCCACACCGGCGGCCGCCAGCACAGGACCAAAGATCTTGGCGGTGAAAGTCATCTGCGCCACGGCAGCACCCGGAATGTGACCGACCACGTTAAAGGCCACAATCAACATGCACAGCACGGCGCCACTAATACCGACCAGATAGGGCTGCACCGAATCCAGCAAGGCGTGATAGGCGTTCAACTGATCCACCAGCACCGGGTTGAACAGCCAGAACAGGAAGAAAATCCAGATCAGCTTGCCCGCACCGGCATACATGGCCTGCAGAATTTCACGTGGGTTCATGCCACCGGCCAGACCGGTGGTGGCACCCAGGGACACCATCACAATAATGGCGTAAGCAAAGCCAGCTTTGGAGGCAATACCCACTGCAGCCAGACCCACGATGGTGATGCAGAAAGCCCAGGCAGCACGAACGGCCTTGGGGGAGGCCTTGGCATTCACGTCAAAAGCAGCCTGACCTTGCGAGGCTTCTTCGTACTGGAAATGATCCTTGGTCATCTTCTGAATACGACCGGACATGAACCAGCCCGTCAGCAAGGTAGCAGCAGCCATGGGCAGACCGGCAACCAGCAGGTAATCGGTGTAGCTCAAACCGGTCAGACCCGTCACGGTCACCACGTTAGGGGTGAATGGGCCCAGCACCAGACCGGCGGAACCGGCGCTTTGGAACAAGGCAGCCACAGCAGGAGGGGACAGACGCACGGCCGCAGCAATTGGAATCACCACCGCAGCAATAATGGCGTTACCGCCAGCCAGCGTACCCAGAGCGCCACAGATCAAGGTGGAGGCCACCATGATGCCCAGACGCACACGCACCGGATTGGACAAGCCAATACGCTTCACAATGGCTCGCACCAATTGCTCGGCGGCACCCGTACGGGCAGCCACTTCACCCACCCCGGCGCCCAGCACAATAATCAAACCCACCACGGCAATGAACGAGCCCAGGGACTCGGCCAGCAGTTTGCCCATGGCAATGGGCGTGGTACTGGTCATGATGGCGCCCAATACAATCGCACCAATCGTGGCCAGAACAATATCCACACCCAACAAGGCGATAAGCGCAAACACCACTACCGGCGTCAAGCCCCACAGGGAGCTTTCACCCGGCATGTAAAAGTGGGTGTACAAGGCAATCGCCATGCCAATTAAAAACACCACCATGGCAGCATTGCGCTTGCCCGTTGGCATTTGTTGCTGAATGACACTCATGTCGTCTCCTTAACGATCCTTCCTGGCCAGTTTTCAAAAACCGGCCTGCATGTGATGCAATCGCCCTGCCCTGGTTGACCGCCCCAGATCACAGCGACTGTTTTCTTGTCCGACGCGCCGCTTATAGCGGGATAATCGGCGCATCCAGGCTTTGTGCCTGAGCGGCAAAGGCGCGATCAAGCACCTGGCCGGGCCGCTGCTCCGGGGCAACAGGGTGAACCTGTACGCCATTCACAAACACGGTCTGCACACCTTGAGACGGTAAGGTGGGCTCTTCCCAGGTGGCGCAATCTTGCACCGTTTCGGGATTAAACACCACCAGATCCGCCCAGGCGCCGACTTGCAACACGCCGCGGTTTTCAAGCCCGAAGACCGAGGCAGGCATGGCTGTCATTTTGGCAACCGCCTGCTCCAGGGACATCAGGCCATCTTCGCGTACGTACCGCCCTAAAATGCGCGTGAAACTACCCCACAAACGAGGGTGGGGATGCGCATCCGCAGGCAATCCGTCCGAGCCCACCATGCAACATGGGTGGCTGAAAATGCGCTGGACTTCTTTCTCGTCCATCGCAAAATAAATCGCGCCAGCAGGCAGCAAACGCCGTGCGGCAGTTTCCCGGTCGCAGCCCCACTGCTCGGCAATCTCGGCCAGATACAGGCCATTGCACTCGGGGTGAGGCTCGGACCAGGTAATACGAATCTGGTCTATGGTGTGGGCGCGCTCGGGGATCAGGATCGTGGAGCTGCCCGAATAGGGATAAATATCCAGGGTGGCCTGAACGCCATCGGCGCGGGCCCGATCAATATTGGCCAAGGTATGGCTGCTGCGGCCCCAGTTGGCCGGCATCATGCACTTGTGGTGCGACACCAGGGTGGCGCACTGCGTCTGGCGGCCTACCGCCAGCACTTCTTCTACCGACTCCTGCACCGTATCGCCTTCATTGCGAATATGACTGGTGTGCAAAGAGCCTTTGGAAGCGGCAACACGGGCCAGACCTTCCAGTTCGGCCGGCTCGGCCATGCAGCCGGGCTCGTAAGCCAGGCCGGTGCTAAAGCCCACGGCGCCTTCTTCCAGTGCCTGGGCCAGCAAGGCTTCCATGGCCTTTTGTTCATCGGCATTCGGCTGGGACAAGGGGTCCTGCATCACGGCCATGCGCAAATTCGCGTGACCGACCAGAGCCGCCACGTTGATCATGGGCTTGAGCTTGCGCACGGCTTGCACGTACTGTGCCATGTCTTCAAACAAGGGAGAATCGCCCAGCAAGGCCAAAGCCGCTGCCGAGTTACCGGGCAAAGGAGCCGGGAAAGCGCTGACGCCACAATTGCCGACCACAACCGTCGTAATGCCCTGGCTGGTTTTCCAGTCCAGAACAGGCCGCTCGATGAACATCAAATCATCATGGCCGTGAGTATCAATAAACCCGGGAGCCACCACATGGCCGCTGGCGTCCACCGATTGATCGGCGTGCCAGGCGCTCAAGTCGCCCACGGCGACAATCCGTCCTTCTCGAATACCCACATCACCACGCCAACGCGGGGTGGCCAAGCCATCAATAATCCAGCCATTGCTGATCTTGACGTCCAGCCTGCGGTCGTCTGTCTGCATCTACGTCTCCACTAACCCTCCCACAAATAGGGGAGTTGACCGCATTATCCAAAGGTATTATTAATATGAAAAATTGTTTAAGTTAATTGATTAATCAAAAAATGATATGGACAGACTTCCCAAGCACATCACGCTCAAGCACTTGAACGCGTTTGTCGCCGTGGCCCAGGAGGCCAGTTTCACCCATGCCGCGCGTCGTCTTTTTCAAACACAATCCTCGGTCACGGGCCTGATCCAGCAGTTGGAAGTTGCCCTGAATACCACCTTGTTCAACCGCACCAGTCGGCGTGTATCCCTGACGCCTATTGGTCAGGAGTTCCTGCCGCGCATCACCCGCCTGCTGGCAGATTTTGATGGCGCCATCAGCGATGTCATGCGTTATGGGGAATTGAAAAGCGGGCGGGTCAGTGTGGCCGCAGCGCCGTCGGCCATTACGGATTTGATAGCACCGGCAGCCGCCAATTTCTCCCAGCAGCATCCGGCGGTCCGTCTGTATTTACGGGATGACAACTCGGGACGCATTCAACGCCAGATCGTGGCCGGGGAGATCGACTTTGGTCTGACCAGTCCCTGGGCGGATGTCCAAGGGTTGGACAGTCAACCCTTGCTGGAAGACCAGTTTGGCGTGCTCTATCGCAGCGACGACAAGCTGATCAAACCGGATGCCAACAACACGGTCAGCTGGTCTGCTCTGGATGAACGCAAACTGGTCGGCGTCGTAGACGAAACCGGGATCATGGCGGTGCTGCAGTCCCGTCCGGACCTGCCCATCGAAACCTCGGCCCCGTTTTATGAAGCCTCCAGCACCACCTCGCAAGCAGCGCTGGTGCAAAGTGGTCTGGCCATTGCCCTGCTGCCTGCCTTGGCTGCACAACGGGTCTTGATGCCCGGTCTGAGCTTCTCCTTGCTGCAGGCCCCCACGCTGGTCCGTACCTTATGTCTGATGTTTCACCAAGAACATGACTTGACGCCCGCGGCAGCGGCATTGGTCGATGAGGTGCGAGCCTACGTGAAAAAAGCTCCTTTACCGCCTGGATGCCGCGCTCTGTAAGCATGTGCAAATATGGTGGGAGACAGGCTTGGGCTCAGTAACAATAAGGACGGCAAGTCGCGTCCCGTTTTTCTCGCGACTTGGCCCTGACTGCTCGACCCTTTCCCTTCGATAGACGAACAGCAAAGCCGGACGTAGAATCGCCTTCAAGCCTCGCCTGATCAGAATGCCGTCATGCCAGTGCTTCTTCTCTGGTATCGATCGCACACAGGGCGACCCTGCAGGTCATTGTCCTGCTCTCCAGGAGAAGCCATATGACGCAGTCCTCCGCGGCATCCAGCAACGCCAAGCCGCTTCACATTGACGACATTACCGTCGTAGACAACAGCAAACTTAAAAAAGCCGTAACCGCCGCTGCCTTGGGCAACGCCATGGAATGGTTTGACTTTGGCGTTTACGGCTTTGTGGCCGCCACCTTGGGTAAAGTCTTTTTCCCCGATGCCTCTCCCGCAGTACAAACCATCGCCGCCCTGGGTACCTTCTCGGTGCCCTTTTTGGTGCGGCCTCTGGGCGGAGTGTTCTTCGGGCTGATGGGGGACAAGTTCGGGCGTCAGAAAGTGCTTTCCCTGACCATCATCATCATGGCCATCAGCACCTTCCTGATCGGCCTGATTCCCTCTTATCTATCCATCGGCATCTGGGCACCCATTTTGCTGCTGCTGTGCAAGCTGGCCCAAGGCTTTTCCGTAGGCGGTGAATACACTGGCGCGGCAGTTTTTGTGGCCGAATACGCGCCCGACCGGCAGCGCGGGTTCCTGGGTAGCTGGCTGGACTTTGGCTCTATCGCGGGCTTTGTTCTGGGCGCCGGTTTGGTCGTGCTGCTGCAAACGTCCCTGACCGAAGAGACCTTCCAGGATTGGGGCTGGCGCATTCCTTTCCTGATTGCCGGTCCACTGGGTATTTTGGGCTTGTACCTGCGCCATGCCGCTGAAGAGACTCCCGCCTTTACCGAGCAACTGGAAAAGATGGAGAAAGAAGACCGCGCCGCCCTGACAGAGCGCCCCACGGTTTCCTTTGGCGAGATCTTCTCCAAGTACCGTAAAGCCCTGCTAATTTGTATTGGCATGGTGCTGGTCACCAACATCACCTATTACATGTTGCTGACCTATATGCCTACCTATCTGTCCAGCAGCCTGGGCTATGCCGAAGAACATGGTGTCTTCATTATTGTGGTGGTGATGATAGGGATGCTGTTCGTGCAACCGGTGGTGGGTTTTGTCAGCGACAAGATAGGTCGCAAACCCTTTCTGATGGCCGGTAGTCTGGGCCTGCTGATCTTTGCGATTCCCGCTTTTCACTTTATTGGTAGCGACAGCAATGTGCAGATCTTCCTGGGGCTGCTGATTCTGGCCGTTTTACTGAACTGCCTGACCGGGGTCATGGCCTCTACCCTGCCTGCCCTGTTCCCGACCCGGCTACGTTACAGTGCCTTGGCCGCCTCCTTTAACATCGCCATTATTGTGGCGGGCCTGACGCCTACGGTTGCCGCCTGGCTGGTGGAGCAGACCAACAACTTGCTGGTGCCTGCCTACTATTTGATGTTTGCCAGTGTCATCGGCTTGATTACCGCCCTGTTCCTGCCCGAAACGGCGAACCGCCCCTTGCGCGGCGATACACCTACCGCCTCCAACCGCATGGAAGCCAAGGAACTGCTGCAAGAAGCGTATGACCACATCGAACAAAGCGTGCAAGATGTGGAAGAAGCCATTGCCAAGGCCGAGGAAGAACTGGAAGCCTTGAAGCAAAAACGCCAGCGTCTGGTGGACCGCCACCCCGAGCTGGATTAATAAAACAGTCCTCTCTATATAGAGGGTAGGTGCTGTCGGATGGGGGGCCTGAACCGCCCCCTGCAACTTTCACAGCGGCAACGCCAAACCGCTTGTTCCCGTAGAAAAAGCCTGAATCTGCTTCAAGTCAGATTCAGGCTTTTTTGTGGCGGCTCAGGATTCAAACAGGAATCCTCCAAGCCATCGTTCAGAACACGGTATTAAACCGTCAAACCGCCCGACACTTCCAGCGTCGTGCCATTGATGAAGCTGGCTTCATCCGAGGCCAAAAACGCATACACATTGGCGATCTCTTCAGGCTTGCCCATGCGGCGCAGCCAGCAATGATCACGAAAGCCTTGCAGCACTTTTTCGGGGATGGTTTTCAGAATGTCTGTCTCGATAAAACCGGGACAGACGGCATTGACGCGTATCCCCTTGGGGCCCAACTCCCTGGCCCAGGTTTTGGTAAAGCCTATCACCCCGAACTTGCTGGCCGCGTAATTGGTTTGACCATAATTGCCGTACAAACCCACCACGCTGGAAGCGTTCAGAATGGAACCGCTTTCCTGCTCCAGCATCACCGCGGCCACGGCCTGAGTGAAGTTGAAAACCGCTTTCAGGTTCACATCAATCACATCATCAAATTGCTGCTCGGTCATGCGCACCAGCTTGGCGTCCTTGGTGATCCCGGCATTGTTCACCAGCACATCAATGCGGCCAAACTTTTGCTTCACATCCGCCACCATGGCGTCAATCTGTGCACGGTCCGTCACATCCACGGTGTAGCCTACGGCGGTAACGCCATTACCACTTAAAGACTGCGCTGCTTGATTGACGGCATCCGCATTACGATCGCACAACACCACAATCGCCCCTTCCTGGGCAAACTTCCTGGCTGTTGCCAAACCAATTCCAGCTGCCGAACCGGTGACTATGGCCACTTTATCTTTCAATCGCATTCCAGCTACCTTTTAGAAATTGTTCAACGCTGTTGTGCAAACAAAAGGGCTTGACCGCAGCCGTACAGACCTTTTCCTGTGGCCTTGCTTGCACCAGCACACTGTTTTGTACTCCGATCACAGGCAGACCGCCAGTCACGGTAGGCAAACTGTACACAGACACAATGGCCCCGAAAGGGGCCATCTGAACAACGGGATAAGGGCGAAATACACATGCGCCATAGCCCTGCTCGGAAACCAGGACAGGCAGCCAGCAAACCACCGCCAGCGTCATCGCAATAGACGATCAGAACCAGCAGCCGTCACTGAAAATCAGTTGCTTTCCCATGGCAGATCCGGCGCAATCAAGGGTTCACCGTCATAGCCATGCACCACACCAAAGCGCTCATGGGCCGCACGCCAATCGCGTTGTGCCTGGCCGATGACATCCTTGTTTTCACCAACAAAATTCCACCACAGAACCAGCTCCTCGGTGTACGGCTCGCCACCCAGCACAATGACTCGGCTGCCGGCGCTCAGACTCACGCTCAACTGCGTCAGGCCACGGCCCACATAGGCCAGTTCATTGGCCTCGAACTGCTCGGACTGAATACCCAAGGTGCCTTGCACGACTAAAAAGCCATACTCAAACTCGGGATTCAAATTCAGTCCCACTTCCCCAGCCTTGGAGCTGCTCAAATCCACCCCCACCATAGGCGAATACATTTTGCTGGGTGCCTGATGCTGTGCATAGGTACCGGCCAGCAGGGTAAAGTCGCACTCGCCCTCACGCCAATGAGGCAAGTCAGGATGGTGGTCAAAAGCGGGTTCACAGGTGGCGTCCTTGGACGGCAAGGCAATCCAGAGCTGAACCGCATGCAGCTTGTCCTCGCCGGGCAAAGACTCCTCGGTATGGCTGATACCGCGTCCGGCTGTCATCAAGTTCACCTGACCAGGCTTGACCACTTGCACATGGCCCAGGCTGTCACGGTGCAAAACCTCGCCCTGAATCATCCAGGTAAAGGTTTGCAGGCCAATATGTGGATGAGGGCCCACACGCAGGCCGGATCCCGACGTGAACACGGCGGGCCCTGCATGATCCAGAAAGCACCAGGCCCCCACCATGCGCCGTTGCGAGGAAGGCAGAATCCGGCTGACGGTAATGCCCCCACCCACTTGTGCGCCGCGCCCGGCAACACGTTGAACACGTTTTTCGCCGTTGATGTCTTCGGAACAATCAAAGGATGAAGAGACTTCGGAACTGTGTGTACTCATGGGTCGAACTCCTGAAAACAGATCTGGGGGCTGGGTTTCAAACAGCCAAAAGCGCTGGCCACTCAAGTGACCAGCGCAGCGCCGAAGCGATTTACTTACCGGATGTGAACTTGGTGTGGCTATTGATCAAGTTGCGGTAGTCGGGGATATGGTTGGAGAACAAGGCACCCAGACCTTCCACGTCGTTACGCCAGTCGCGGTGCAGTTCGCAAGCCACGCCAAACCAGGTCATCAGCTGAGCACCGGCCGAGGACATGCGATCCCATGCCGAGTGACGCGTCAGTTCATTGAATGTGCCCGACGCATCCGTCACCACGAATACGTCAAAGCCTTCTTCCAAAGCCGACAGGGCCGGGAAAGCCACGCACACTTCAGTCACCACACCGGCAATGATCAGCTGCTTCTTGCCCGTTGCCTTGATGGCTTTGACGAAGTCTTCGTTATCCCAGGCGTTGATCTGGCCAGGGCGAGCGATGTAAGGCGCATCCGGGAAGGTTTCTTTCAGCTCGGGGACCAAAGGACCGTTAGGGCCTTCTTCAAAGCTGGTGGTCAGAATGGTGGGCAAGTTGAAGTACTTGGCCAGATCGGCCAGAGCCAAAACGTTGTTCTTGAACTTGTCTGGATCAATGTCACGCACCAGAGACAGCAGCCCCGTTTGGTGATCAACCAGAAGTACAGCGGCTTGGTCTTTATCAAGACGTTTGTAAGGCGTAGTCATCTCAGTCTTCCTTAACGATGATTGAAAGGGGCGGGTGCGGGACTGCACCCGGTACTGCAAGAGCGCGGCGTTGATTAACGCTGCGAATCCAGCTGTTCCTGATTCTTGAGCACGTCCTGTGCTTTGGCATAGCTTTCGATCAGCAACTGATAGGCGGGGAAAATCTTGGTGTAGACCTGGGCCCATTCCTGGGCATCAGGGCGGTTCCAGGTTCTCTGTAATTCGGAGGCAACAGCACCCGTATCGATAGGCACCACACCGACCTGCATCATGCGAGCCAGGGTAATTTCCTCGGCCATCTTGGAGTAGGTGCCGGAGGCATCAATAACCACAAACACCTTGTAGCCTTCAGCCACCGCGCTGATCGCAGGGAAAGCCATGCACACGCTGGTAATGGTGCCGGCAATAATCAAAGTCTTGCGGCCGGTTGCCTTGACAGCGGCAACAAAGTCCTCGTTGTGCCAGGCATTGATCTCACCCTTGCGTGCCACGTATTGGGCGTGGGGAGCATTCTGGTGAATCTCGGGAATCAGAGGACCGTTCGGGCCTTGGGGCACGGAAGCCGTGGTAATCACGGGCAGCTTGCTCAAGGTGGCGATTTTGGCCAGTGCTGCCGCATGGTCACGCAAGGTGGTCATGGGCATGTCCTTCACGGTCTGGAACAGACCGCTTTGGTGGTCGATCAGCAGCATGACTGCGTCATCAGGATCAATTACCGGGGCGGCGCCATTGAAATTGGCTACATTGCTGGGGATAGTCATCATGTTTCTCCTGTGGATGAGAGACGGGGGCCACCTGAATGCGGCCCCCGCGGGCCTTGCACTACGATGCCGACCCTGGTGCCATCGAACCAAAGCGGCCACTGCTGAAGTCATCCATAGCCTGCAAAATCTCTTGCTTGCTATTCATGACGAAGGGGCCGTGTCCCACAATGGGCTCATCAATGGGTTCACCACTGATCAGCAAGACAACGGCGTCATTATTGGCTTCCACGCTGAACTGGCTGCCTGTCCGATCCAGCACGACCAGTTGCCCTTCACGAGCCACGCTTTGACCATTGACCAGTACGGTGCCTTGCAGCACCACCAAGGCGGCTGTCCAGCCTTCAGGGCTTTCCAGCTCGGCAATGCCACCCTGATTCAGACGCATATCCCATACACTCATGGGAGTGAAGGTCCTGGCAGGGCCAGTGGCACCGTCCTTTTCACCGGCAATGACGCGCACCATGCCAGCAGCATCAGGCAGTGCGACCACAGGAATTTGCTGGTCGGTAATGGCCTGATAGCCAGCGGGAGCACGCTTGTCTTTGGCAGGCAGGTTGACCCACAGCTGCACCATTTCCAAAGTGCCGCCAGAACGAGCAAAAGCGTCGGAGTGATACTCCTCGTGCAAGATGCCCGAGCCGGCCGTCATCCACTGCACATCACCGGGGCCGATCGTGCCGCCCTGGCCCGTGGAGTCGTGGTGTGAAACCTCGCCCTTGTAGACGATGGTGACGGTTTCAAAACCCCGATGTGGGTGCTGGCCAACGCCGCGCTTGTGGTTGCTGGGAGCAAACTCGGCAGGGCCGGCATAGTCCAGCAGCAGGAAGGGGCTCAACTGTTTTGCGTGTGTGTGGTACGAAAACAGGGAGCGAACGGGGAAGCCGTCGCCCACCCAGTGAGGACGGGGAGCGCTATAGATACCAAGAATTTTCTTCATGTCCATCTCCTTGTTTCAACATAAGAGACAGAATAAACTCGGGACAACGAAGCCAGTAGCCCCCTAAATCGGCCATCTATGTTCCATTTATGGAACGATAAAACTGCCATGCAAGATTTAAACGACTTGTACTTCTACGTTCAGATTGTGGATCACGGCGGCTTTGCCCCGGCCGGTCGCGCACTGGGTTTACCCAAATCCACACTTAGCCGCAGGCTGGCTGCACTGGAAGAGCGCCTAGGAGTGCGGCTGATCCAGCGCTCCACCCGCCGCTTTACCGTGACCGAGATTGGCCAGACCTATTACGAGCACTGCAAGGCCATGCTGGTAGAGGCCGAAGCGGCACAGGCAGCCATCGAACTGACACGTGCCGAGCCGCGCGGTGTGGTGCGCCTCAGTTGCCCCATCACCTTACTGAACGCCCATGTCAGTGATATGTTGGCCGACTTCATGGTCAGCTACCCGCATGTCACGGTGCAATTGGATGCCACCAACCGGCGCGTGGACCTGATCGGGGAAGCGCTGGATATGGCGATCCGCGTGCGCCCGCCACCATTGCAAGACAGCGATCTGGTGATGCGTGTTCTGTCCGACCGCAGCCAATGTTTGATAGCCAGCCCGGAGCTGATTGCCCGCCACGGAATGCCCGGCTCACCCGCTGATCTGGCGGACTATCCCAGCCTGGCATTGGGGCTGCCACAACAAAGCCATACCTGGACCTTGTATGGTCCCGATGGCGCACAAGCCGTGCTGCATCACACGCCCCGCCTGATTACCACCGATATGACGGCCTTGCGCTGCGCAGCACTAAAAGGCGTTGGTGTGGTGCAGTTGCCTACCCTGGTAGTCTGCGATCAATTGGCCGACGGCTCTTTGGTGAAACTGATTCCGGACTGGGCTCCACAACGCGAAATCATTCATGCCGTGTTTTCCTCCCGCCGGGGGCAGATGCCAGCTGTGCGAGCATTGCTGGATTACCTGGTCGAACGCTACCAGCAGATGGATGAGGACTGACAGCGACGCTGTGGTCCAAGATCTCTACGTCTCATCGAAGCGCAACATCACTGGCCCGCGCCCCTCCTAAAGCACAAACAAAAACGCCCTGCATATGCAGGGCGTTTTGTATTCCTGGGCAGTCAAGCCAGGGGATCAGGCGCCGCCATTAAAGTCGCGAACTTGCTTTTCAGCTTCTTCACGTGCAATGCCGTAGCGTTCCTGAATTTTGCCGACCAGATATTCGGTATTGCCTTCGGCAACATCAATATCGTCATTGGTCAGTTTTCCCCATTTGGCCTGAATCTTGCCAGACAACTGTTTCCATTTACCTTTGATCGTATCTTCATTCATAGTCGTTCTCCTGTTTCAACGGGAATTCACAATGAGGATTGATGACGGAACTTTTATTCCGGTTTTACTTTCAATTCCGACGAATCGACTTTCACAACGCCTTTCACACTTTCCGTTGCAGCAACGGCTTTCTTGTGCTCAATTTCACTGGGCACGGTACCGGTCAATGTTGCGACGCCATTATTGGTCTCAACAGAGATATCCGTGCTCTTCAAATCCTTGGTGCTGGCCAGATCAGCCTTGATTTTGGTGGTGATCCAGGTATCGCTGACGGCTTCACCTGCGGTTGCCGAGTGATCCTGATTAACGGCTGGCTCATTAGCCATTGCACCGCTTTGCAAACCAAAACTCAAAGCGGTAGCCATTAATACACTGGATAGGATGGCAGATTTTTTCATATAAGTTCTCCAATATCAGAAAGGGAATTTTTAATTTAAAAAACCCTTTACCCCTGCTATTAAAAGGAGTCCAAATCAATCAACAAAAATTTCGTTGTTTGCGATGGATGGTTCCACCGTAACATTCCCGATCAGGCTGGAAACTACGAAATGCTACAAGCGTTTTCTTTATAAGTAATTTCTTCAAATTTCACACATCCCTATTCACCTCACTTATGGCAAGCGGCTTGTGTCAGGCCAATCCTGGCCATCATGCTGGCTAGACAAAATCCGCCCTGAGACGCAGCACGGCTGGTTTCCATACGTTCCTGCCGAAGAAACGGAGGCCCCTTTGACGCGAAAAACTCTGGGCACGAACAGAGCAGTCAAGCAGAGCCTCGCTCACTGGATAGGAGCCGCTCAGGGCAGATACATAAAGTAAAAAATTTAGCAGGGCTGCTAACAAAACCACCGCCTGGGCCGCGATGCTTGCCGCGCAAACACGCCCACCGCAGCTAACAAGCGGAAAAAAAAGCCAGATCATCGAATTGATAATCTGGCCAAAATCAGAACAAGGTGCAGACTGCACACCCTCACCTAAGCAACAAAGTCACTACCCGTCAACGCAGATGGTGCACCTCCTGCATCCCATAAACCTGCACCGGCAAGCCCGCCTGACGCGCTTTAAGCTGCAGGGCCAGGTACTGGGAATAATGACGCGACTGATGCAAATTGCCGCCGTGGAACCACAAGTTCGGCTGTTGCGTTGGCTTCCACATATTGCGCTGCTCGCCCTCCCAGGGCCCTGGATCTTTGGTGGTTTCCGAACCCAGTCCCCAGCACTTGCCTACCCTATCCGCCATTTCCTGGCCTGCCAGATCGGCCACCCAGCCATTCATGGAGCCGTAGCCGGTGGCATACACCACCAGGTCCGCAGGCAGTTCCGTACCGTCTGTCAGCACCACAGCGTTCTCGGTCAAATGACTGATACCGGTCCGAGACTTCAACTTGATGCTGCCATCAATAATCAGCTCGCAAGCGCCCACATCGATGTAATAGCCCGAAGCACGACGCAGATACTTCATGAACAAACCGGAGCCATCGTCACCCCAATCCAGCATGAAGCCTGCCTCCTCCAGCTTCTGATAGAACTGTGCATCGCGCTCGCGGATCTTGTCGTACACAGGAATCTGGAAGTCCGCCATGATGCGGTACGGCAGAGAGGCAAAGAGCAAATCTGCCTTGCGCGTGGTGACTCCCGATGCCAGTGCCCGTTCAGAATATAGATCTCCCAAGCCGATCTCCATCAAGGAGTCGGACCGCACAATGTGGGTAGACGAACGCTGCACCATGGTGACATCTGCCCCCGCCTCCCACAGCGCCGCGCAAATATCGTGCGCCGAGTTATTGGCCCCGATCACCACTACTTTCTTGCCCGCATATGCTTCCGGTCCGGGATGCTGCGAGGAGTGCTGCTGTTCACCCTTGAACACATCCTGCCCCTTTATGCTGGGCACATTCGCCTTGCCGGACATGCCCGTAGCAAAGACCAATTGCTGTGGCCGTAACGTCATGGGCTTGCCATCACGTTCGATCTCCACTTCCCAGGTCTGGCTGGACTCGTCGTAGCGCACCTTCTTGCATACGGTGCTGCTCCAGTAATTCAGCTCCATCACCTTGACGTACATTTCCAGCCAGTCGCCAATCTTGTCCTTGGGTGCAAAGACAGGCCAGTTATCGGGGAAAGGCATGTAAGGCAGGTGGTCGTACCAGACGGGGTCGTGCAGGCACAGCGACTTGTAGCGTTTGCGCCAGCTATCGCCAGGGCGGGCATGTTGATCAATGATGAGCGCGGGTACATTCAACTGCCGCAGGCGCGCGCCCAGCGCAATACCACCCTGCCCGCCGCCGATCACCAGCACATAGGGCTGCTCGGTCGTGCCCAACTCAGCCTGCTCCTGTTGACGACGTTCCTGCCAGGTCTGACGCCCACGGCGAATGCCATGCTCGGCCCCCATGGGGCGGCGCACACCCAAAGGCTCCTCGTGCCCTTTCAATTCCGACATGGTGGTCAGGAAGGTCCAGATCTTGCCGTCCTTTACGCGGATATGGCCGTAGCCACGCGCCACGTCAGTTTCCACACGAAACCAGCCCTCCACCAGACCTTGGCCGTCGTCACTGACCGGCTCGGCACTGTCGCGCTCGAACCTGGCTGACACGGCGCCTTGTTGCTGCTGCGTCAGCATGTCGCGGATCTGGTCACGTCCTTCCATGGTTCGGATATTCCAGGTGAACATGACCAGATCACGCCAAAAACATTCTTCGGCAAACAGGGCTGCCGCATCGTCCGGTGCATTGCTGGCAAGCGCATGGGTCAGCTGTTCAAGAACCGTGTCCAACTGTCGCGCAGACGGCTGCAGTTGCTGCTGTGTTTGCATGATTTGTCTCCATATCGTTTTAATGTTGCGCCGGGCTTTTGTTGCCCAGCTATGGAGTACATAGCAAACACCGTGCCAAACCGGGAGTGGCTTGTTTTAAAGGGGTGCTGCCTGTTTTAAGGCGGTGAAACTGTGCCAGCGGTGACACAGGTGGTGCATCAGGTGTCGCAACCTGTGTCAGAGGGCGACTCTTGGCGAGCTACGCCTGCCCGTTTGATATAACGATGCAAAGTGGACCGGCTGATACCCAACTGCCGGGCCGCTGCACTCACGTTATCGCCACAGGCCTGCAAAACCTGCTGCCAAGACGATTCTCCGGCAGAGACAGCTGCGGCCGTTGGGCTGCCTGTAGATGTGGCCAGACGCCGCTCTCGCAAGGCCTCCGGCAAATCCTGCACCTCAATGCAGGAACCTTCCGCCAAGGCCAATGCCAGCACCAGCGCATTGTCCAGCTCGCGTAAATTACCCGGCCACTCGTAGGCTTGCAGCGCTTGCCAGGCCTCGGGAGACAAACCGGGCACATCGCCTTTATTACGCCGATGCAATATCTGCTGCACCAACCATTCCAGATCACTACGCTGACGCAAAGCGGGCAAGGCCAGCACGGCCGCATTCAAGCGATACAGCAAATCCGCACGAAAGCGGCCTTGCTCTACCAAGGCACTTAAATCATGGTGGCTGGCTGAAATCACACGCAGGTCCACGCGCTTGCTTGTGCGTGCGCCCAAAGGCATCACCTCGGATTCGGCCAGCACCCGCAGTAAACGGCTTTGCAGGGCCAGCGGCATATCGCCGATCTCGTCCAGGAACAGGGTGCCTCCATCAGCCGCCTCGATCAAACCCGCACGGCCCCGTGCAGCACCGCCGGTGTACGTACCGGCCAGATAGCCAAACAATTCGCTTTCAATCAGGCTCTCGGGCAAGGCCGCACAATTGACGGCCACAAAATTCCCTCCACGACCGCTAGCCGTGTGAATCGCACGTGCCAAATACTCTTTGCCCGAACCTGTCTCGCCCTGCAACAACACCGGCATTTCCCGCGTTGCCAAACGCGCGGCTTTCAATAGCATGGACTGCATGGCCGCATCTGTGCCTGCCAAACCTCGCAAGGCTTGTGGCAAGGCGGCATCCACGGCTGCCCCATCCATCCCCACAGACCGGTTGCTCAACACACGTCGGGGTTCAATGGCATGGGCAAACAGCACACTGCCATCACGTGCCATAACGACACGCTCCTGCGTGGGGCGGTAACGCATCAAGGTCGGCAACTGATCCACTTCCAGATGCAGAAAGCGCATCAAGCTGTGCCCCAACAAACCCGCAGGATTACGCCAATCCACCCCCGCCGCCCGCGCCAGAATGCGCGCCCCCGTATGCGTCATGCCCTTGATACGGCCGGAGCCATCAATCGCAATAGCCGCTTCCGGATCAATATCCAGAAACTCCGGCGACTGCGACAAGCATAAAATCCATTCCTGACGGTGACAGGCCATCAAATTGGCCAGCTCAATACGGCGGGTCGCCGCATTGGCAAGGTGCAGGGCCAAACCTTGGCTGGCCTTGGCCTGCGGCGACTGCAGCAAGGATAAATCCAGCACCGCAGCCAGCTTGCCGTCGTAATGATAGATAGGCGCCGCCGTGCAGGACAGGGGCGCATGCATATGATCGAAATGATCGTTTTGATGAATGGTCAGGGCCTCGCCCGTGTGCAGGCAAGTACCCACCGCGCAGGTTCCTGCACGCTCTTCAGACCATTCCGAGCCCATATACAGACCGGCCTGCCGCAAGGCATCACGCTGTCCATCCGAGCCCAGGAAATCAACCGTGACGCCCTTGTTATCAGATAGCAGCAGCACGTAATTCAGCCCGGAGACCTGCTGATAAAGACGCTCCAGCCCGGAGCGCGCAATATTGATCAGGGCCTCGGACTGCTGACGATGCTCGCGCAATTGGGAATCCGGCACGATATAGGCCTCGCAAGCCTGCGCCGGGTCCAGTCTGTGATGCTCAATGCATCGTCTCCAGCTGTGGACCACAGCCTGATCGCGCCGGGACAGGCTGCCCTGCCAAACAGCCGTGATCTCTTGGACGTGTGCCACATGTGAAGACTGCATCAGACCTCATCCCGAAAATAGGCCAAGCCCCGGGCGGGCGTGGCCTATCTTTCAGTGTGCCGCCATGCTTAGCTGCCGTACATGGAGGTTTTCCTTGAGATGCGGTGCAGCAAATCAGCTGCTTTGAGGCATCTCCCCATTGGCCAAGCGGCGGTTGATGTCTGCCAGCACCTCGGGCAGATCAACAATGGTATCGATCAGATAATGCGGGCGCGAATCGCTGAACATGGCCCCAATACGCTCACGCTCGCTTTGCAGCTTGTCGGCAGGCAGCTTCTTGAACTCATCGTAGGTCAGGCCCAGAGCATTGCCCGAGCAGGTTAGTGCCACGGTCCACATCCCGGCACTGCGCCCCTCCACAATGCCGGGCCAGGTGTCGTCCACTTTGACGCAGGCAGCTACGTCCGATACGCCCAAGGCAATCACGTTGGCCAGCGACTGAGCCGGGTACGGACGGCCATTGGGTACCTCATCCGTTGCGACCACGCATTCTGCCATGTAGCCATTTTTCGCTGCCAGTTCGACCACTTTATCCATGACCACTTTGGGGTAGCCAGAACACGATCCTACTTTGACACCGGTACTTTTCAGGTTGGAGATTACTTCCAGCGCTCCCGGAATCAGGGCCGAATGCTCGGCAATTTTTTCGATCTGCAAAGGCATGAAGCGCTCGTAAATCGCCGTGACATCGTCGTCGCTGGGGACACGGCCAAACTTGGCTTTATAGCGCTCGGCAATCTCCGGCACATTGCACAAGGTGCGGATGTGATCCCACTTGCCCATCCCCATGGGGCCACGAGCTTCTTCCAAAGACACTTGCACACCAAACTCGGCAAAAGCCTCGACAAAAATCTGCGTGGGTGCAAAAGAGCCAAAATCAACGACAGTGCCTGCCCAGTCAAAAATAACGGCCTGTACTTGTTGAGGTTGCTGATACGTCATCATCGTTCTCCAAACGCGAAATGCGGTGTAAACAAGCTAATGGGTGGATTCCAGATCCATGAACAAATCATTAATAAGTGGTCGGTCTTTTCGTAATTCCAGGCAGCACAGGTAGTAGTCAATATAAAAAGGATGCTGGTCGAACGTGATCAGCCGGGTACCGGGAATATCCACATACTCCGGCGCTGAGACAAAACCAATGCCCAGCCCTTTACGTATGGCATGCACAATGGCCTCGCGGCTGTTCAGTTCCATCACGCAATTGATCCTGATCTGATGCTGCCTGCAACCCTCCTCAATAATCTGGCGGGTGCGTGAACCTTGCTCCCTCAGCACGACAGGCTCATCCTGAAGCTGCTGAACCGATACCCGACCCTGCGAGCACCAGGGATGCTTTTCGGGCACCACAGCCACCACCGGATAGCGCTGGTAAAGCCGGGTGTGCAAGCTTGGATCTGATTTGGGATGCGCCAGCAAGGCCACATCCACATCAAAGTCGTACAGCTTTTCCAGCACCTCGCTGGCCGAGGCAAAGTAGGTTTTCAATTCAATATCCGGATTGTTCTGCCCCAGCTTGAAAATCAGATCCATCGCGATAGGTGGCGAGACCGCCCCCACTCGCAACAGGCCGGATTTACGCTGCTTGAAACTCTCCAGCAATTGCACCGCTTCCTCTTCAAGATCAAACAAGGGCTTGGTGATCTCGTAGAGCTGCTGTCCGGCCGAGCTCAGTTCCAGCTGATTGCCGGAGCGATAAAACAGCTCGACATCAAAACGCTTTTCCAAAGCCCGGACTTGTTCGCTGACGGTAGGCTGCCCAATGCTGAGATAACGTGCGGCCGAGGTGAAACCGCCGGTATGGGCGACGGCATAAAACGATCTCAACCATTTGTGGTACTGGTGCATGGACAAGCCTCAGGAGTGATGATTAACGACGTATGAATAGTGCCACCAGTGCACTGCAGGCACACGCAATCAACACAATCACAAAGATCAGCGAGGTATCCCCCGTCGAATCCAGGACGCTCCCGATCATGGGCTCGGCCAGACCGGCGAACAGATAGGAAGAAAAGTTCATGACACCGGTTGCCGTGCCCGAACGTTTGGCTCCCACCAGATCGGGACACAAGGCCCAGAAGCTGGAAGCGGGTCCATACACAAAGAAACCGCACAGAAATAGCGCCACCAGGCCCAAAGTGCTATGAACCGGCAAGGTCCACATCCACAGACTGGTCAAGGCACCCAGGCTCGTATAGAGCATGATGGCCAGGTAACGCTTGGAGCCAAACAGGCGGTCTGAAATCCAGCCATTGCTCAGCGCTCCAACGGCCATGCCCACTGGCAGAGCGATCGTGATCCACTTGGGATCAATCAGGCTATCGCCCGTCTTCCAGTCCGCGCCCAGAAAATGGACCGGCACCCAGACAATCAAGCCGTATCGGGCTGCATTCTGAAAGCCCAGAGACAAGGCCGCAATCAGCAGGCGCTTGTTTTTCAGAACGGCCTTGTAACGCTCCCAGGAGGACTCCTTCTCCCCTTCCAGAGCCTTGGCCTGATCGTTGGCATTGGCCACTCCCGTATCGGCCAAAGGCTCAAAACCCATATCCTCTGGCCGCTCGCGAGCAACCAGATAAAACACGATTCCGCCCAGCAACATCAGCAATACGGGCAGCCGGAAAATCCAGCGCCAGTCCAGATGCATGACATCGATCACCACGATCGAGGTGACATACGACAGAATCGACGCACAGCCTGCGGCGAACACGTATAAGCCATAGGCCTTGCCGCGCTCGGACACACCCCACCAGTTGGAGATCAGGCGACTGCCCGGTGCCCAGCCCAGCGCCTGAAAGTAGCCATTGGCGCCCCAAGGAATGATCAGGCTGAAAAAGCCGGTGGCAAAGCTGGCTACCCAGTTCGCGCCACACGACAGAATCGCCCCAGCAGACATGATGCGACGACCGCCATACTTGTCCGCCAGATTGCCATTGATGGCTTGTCCAATGGCGTAGGCCCATAACAAGGCGGCCGATACCCAGCCCAGGGCAGCACTGCTAAAGCCAAACTCTTCTTTCAAACCCGGAATTGCAAACCCGAAAGTCTGCCGCCCGGTATAGAAAAATAGATAACAGAACATCGCGGCCAGCAGCATGCGCCATTGGGCCCGACGAAACGAAGACCCGGATGCCGCCGTGGCCCCCGACAGACTTGTTGCGTGATTCATAACCAGCTCCTTTCACTCCCCCGCTGCTGGCAAGCCAGGCCAGAGGAATGCTCTATTCATGCGGTATGAGAAGGGGGGGAATCTTTCCTCTCTCCCTTCATTCGTTTGTCTCTCGTTTTTTTTATGACTCAGGCGGCGATAAAGTTCTTGCCGCGTGCACCCTGCATGGCATAAGTAATCATGGCAGCCTGCTCGTCCGGCCCTACGCCGTAGTCCTCAAACTCGGTCTTGACGCCCACACTGAGCAAGAAGTCCCGCAAGTGAGCTTGAGCTTGCTTGCGATCAGGGCCAAACAGGCTTTCAAACACCAGATCCCGGGATGGATCGCAGCCCCAGGCCAGGCCCAGTACAAAGGGCAAGGTAAAGGAGCAGGCAATGCCATGCGGCAAGCCGTGACGCAAGGTCATTTCGTAAGAGATGGAGTGCGCCAGGGCGGTCTTGGTATTGGAAAACGCCATGCCCGCTTTCAAGGCCGCCAGCGCCATTTTGGAGCGCAGCTGGATATTGCCCAGATCCTTCTGCAGCAAGGGCAAATAGATGAGGATGTCCTGAATGGCAGAGACCGCAAAGGTGTCGGAAATGGGGTTGGCATTCACATTCCAGATCGACTCCAGGGCGTGCGACAAGGCATCCAGCCCAGTTGAGACCGTCACTTTTTCCGGTACTGTCAGCATCAACTCCGGATCAATAATGGCGACGGCAGGCCAGGTTTGCTCCAGATGCAAAGAGTACTTTTTCTGTGCTTGCTGATCCCAGATCGTGGCCCACGGAGTGACCTCGCTGCCGGTCCCTGCGGTTGTAGGCACCGCAATCAAGGACTTGACCTGAACAGGAGTAAAAGCCTTGCCGGTGGACAAGAGATCCAGCAGTTCCTGGAAGGTGCCCGTCTGAGTCCCCACAATCAGCGCCTTGGCCGTATCAATGGCACTGCCCCCGCCCACGGCCAGCACAATGTCCGTTTGCCCGGCTTGCTGCCAGAAGGACTCGTAGACATCCTTCAAGTAACTGACATCGGGATTTGGCTGCACATCTTCGACAACATGAATCAGCCTGTCGCCCAGCAAATTCCCGATACGCTCAACCAAACCCAGCCCACGAGCCTCCGGAAAGGTCACCAAGGTGACTTTCTTGTTGGCCGCCAAGGTAGAAATTTCATTCAAACTTCCCGGGCCGAAGCAGGTACGAACCGGGTTGGAAAAATACGCCGTCATGGTTTGCCTCCTTATTGTTACTAGTCATCGTAGAGAGGCATACCAAGGGGGACAAATCGATTAATTCGCACTGGCTATCGATGCAACCAATACCTTTTTTACATAGGCAGCTCACATGGGCCGCCCCTTGCACAGCGTATCTCTTCTGATCTTCCCAATACAAATGAAGCAGTCAGACTTTCGCCAACTCCGCCAGATGTTGAGCAAAACCTCCTTCTGCCCCCGCCGCATTCACATGGTCGAAATACTCGTACCAACCACTGGCTTTGATGCCAGCCAGCAAAGCCTGGCAAGCTTGTTGATCAGGGAAGCGCCACACACCCATAAAGCGGTGCTCACTGGCCTGGTCAATATCGTGCTCGGTAGCGGTCAGAGCCAGCACCTCAATACCAAGGTTTGAGAGGCCTCCCATCGCCTCCTGAAGACCTGCCAAGAAGGTCTGGCGCTGCTCGACGGGCAAGGCATTCCACTTGGCATTAGGCGTGTAAAGCTCGATCAAATAATGAGACATGGGCTGTTTTCCTTTCACTGAGGATACGTAATAGGGACTGAAGAATTGGATATGTAGCGTTTACAGGTGGGGCAACAAAGAAACTGCGTGCAGCGCAAGACTGCAGCACTGTTTCACCCTTTCCACATGGAGCATGCCATTTGATTAGATATCTAATCTTATAGATTACGAATAAATTTCGCAAGCAATCCATACGCGTAAAAAAGCCCGAGTTCAGCATGACGCCGAACCCGGGCTTTGGATCCCACCTTGTCAATCAATCAGGCTGCTTTGGCCTTTTAAAACTGGATACGCACCATACGTTCTTTGGTCCCTTTTTCCTTGCTATTGCCGTCGTTCTTCACCGACACGTACAAGGCTTTTTCAGCGGGGATGTATTCCAGGCTGTTGGGGTGTGGAGCCAACTCAATGGTTTGCAGCGGTTTGTAGTTCACCGTGTCAAAAACACTGACCGAACCCTTGCCCTCTTTCTCGCGCACACCGCCTCGGTTAGCGACAAACAGACGCTGGGATTCGGCGTCAAAACGCACACCAATAGGCACTTCGCCGGTAGGCATGGTTGCCAGGGTTTTACCGTTGGATGCATCCAGCACAAACACTTGATGACCAGCGCTGCGGCGCTTGTATTCACGCTCCAGATGCAGGTTACGCGCGTCATCACGGTCAATCCCCTGGTCCACCCCGAACAATCGGTTCTGCGCCGGGTCATACGCCAGGTTCAGCAACTGGTCGGCTTCAATTTCCCAGACCTGATCGATGTTCAAGGTCTGGCTATTTACCACCATGATTTGGCCCTGCATATTGGAGACAAACAAGCGGTTATTGGCCTCGTCCAGGGTGATGCCCACGACGTTATAGCCAAAGCCGGGCAGCACTTTTTCCAATTCCATGGTCTGGGTATTCACCACGAACAGCACACTGTCAAAACCCAGGCCCAGACCAGGCGCAAACACGCGGTGGTTTTTCTTGTCCACAACCAGTTCACGCATCTTGTACTGGAAGTCCTCGGTGATCTTGAAGCGCTCCATCATCTTCAGCAAACCGTCTTTGCGTGCCTGGCCAAAATCAGCCGCATTGATGGTGTCCTGAAAATTGATTTTTTCCTGCACCCGAATGCGCTTGATGACCTCGTTATTGACGGTATCAACCACGGCAATCGTGCCGTTGAAACCTTGAGTCAGATACAGGCGGTTGGCGGCATCATCCAGGGCTACCCCAAAGCTCTTGGCCTCCATGGGAATCTCTTGCTTGATTTCCAGGGTCTTGGGGTCCAGCACCAGCGTGCGCGACAAGGTCTCGTCCTTCCAGTTGGGAGAGGACACGTACAAGCTGGATTGCGCAGGGCTGAAGACGATTTCCAGAACTTCGACGGCAGTCGGTTTTTGCATGATCTGTGCTTGGGTAACGGCTTGATAGCCTGCAGGGGCAGGAGTTTTGGCGTGTACGTAGCCGGCCGACAAGCTCATTGCAATAGCAAGGTACAGACCACGCACAAGATGGCGAGTAGTAGACGACGTCATAATTTAGGCTCGATAAAAGTGGGGGAAGGAATTACCACTGGTAATCAATGGACAGATGCACATTGCGCGGCGCGCCGTAACGTGCCCGGAAGATCACGAAGTTGTCGTAGTAACGCTTGTCGAACAAATTGTTTACCGTGAGCTTGGCATTCCAATGCTGGTTCACGCGGTAATTGGCATGTAAGCCAACCAGGGCATAGCTGCTGTGGGTGTCTTCCAGCACCTTGCCGTTGCTGGCCGTATAAGGACGGCCAGCCGTCCACAGATCACGCTTGCCAAACCAGTTCACCGTGGCACCGGCGCTCAAGCCTTGCAACGCTCCGGAGAATTGGTACATGGTGCCCAGACGGAAGGTTTGGCTGGGAATGTAGGTGTTGATCCGCTCGCCTTCACCGTTTTTAGTGCTGGCGTAGCTATAAGAAGCAAACACATTCCAGTTGTTGGTCAGTGCGCCGCTTAGCTCCACTTCAAAACCTTTGGTTTTGTTGCCAGCACCAGAAGACACGTAAGGGCGACTGCCATCAGGCAGTAGGAAGTCATCCGGCACCGAAGGGTCCAGCACGGCCAGATTGTTTTGACGGGTCTCGAAAGCGGCCAGGGAGAACTGCAGGGCCTCCTCCATCAAGCTGCCTTTCAGACCAATTTCACGGTTCACCCCGGTAATGGGATCCAGAAAGTTCTCGTTGATGTCCTTGTAGCTTTGCGGCTGGAACAGGCGGGTATAACTGGCGTAGGCCGTCAGGTTCGGGTTGATGTCATACGTCACCCCAAAGTACGGCGTAATTTCATTGCGATTGCGCAGCTCGTTGGACACGCCGGTGAACTGGCCGGTTTTACCGTAGTTGTCACGGTAGGTTTTGTAGTCCGACAAGCGCATGCCCATGATCACATTCAAGGGATCAATAATGTTCAAGCGCGTGCCGGCAAAGAAGCCGTATTCGCGTGTGTGGACGCGGTTCCATTCACCCGTGCGGCTGACGCTGGGCTCGGGCATATAGCCGTCCCAGTCGTAAATATTGGGGATGAACCAGTTGCGGGTATCGCTGACCTGCATGGTATACGTGGTGTCACGCTTGCGAGTGCCGTTAAAACCGAACATCAGCTGGTGCTCGCGGCCAAACAGCTCGAAAGGACCATTGGCCGACAACTCCAGGTTGTCCTGATGGCGATAGCCATTGGCGGCCAGGTTGGCGCGGATGCCAATGCCGGATCCGTCCGGGCGCACCACCGGGTTCACGCCCTGCCCCAGGCCAGTAATCAAGGCATCACCATCGTCACGTTGATGGCTGTAGCTGAGCTTGGCATTCCACTTGTTTTCAAACTCATGCTCGACCGAGAAGAAAGCGTTTTGATGCTTCTTGTCCCAGTAGGTCCAGTCCGGCACCAGCGACATGGAGCGCGAAACGTCAATACGGTCGCCCTCGCTGGTAAACAAGGGCACGCCCATATTGCCTTCGCCTCGCAGCTTGGCGGTTTGGTAGTCGTAGCCTGCGGTCAGCAAGGTTCGGTCAGTCAAATCGAATTCCAGCATGCCGGACAGCAAATCGTTCTTGTGGTCCTGGCGATCCATGAAGGAGTCCGCCTGCTTGCGTGAACCAATAACACGCATACGCAAACGGCCGTCTTCAGTCAGCGGGCCGGTCACGTCCGCCGTTACGCGTTTGTCGTTCCAGGAGCCATAGTGGGCGCTTAACTTGCCGCCAAATTCTGCTTGCGGACGTTTGCGAATCAAATTGATCAAGGCGGAGGGCTCGCCGGTAGGCGACAACAAACCTGTCGCTCCGCGCACGACTTCCACACGGTCGTATAAATCCATATCCAGCGAAATAGGATTGAATGCTCCACGTCCGGCAGCACGGTAGCTGCTTTGCACGCCATCCACTTGCACATTGCTGATGTCAAAGCCACGGGCCTGAAACTGAAACCCGCCTCCCACCGCGGCCGTATTGGCCGTCACGCCGGTGGTAAAGTTCATCACATCATCGAAGCTGGTCAGGCCGAAATCGTCCATTTGCTGGCACGTCATCACACTGACCGACTGCGGCGTGTGCTGGGTGTCCATGTTCAAGCGCGTCGCGGTGCTGCTGGTACCGTTCAGCGTGTACAAGCCTGTGTCTTCAGTCGCCCGATTCAAGGTGCCCTGCACACGCACGGGGGCCAATTGAGTGGTTTCCGTGACGGGCCACAAATTGACGGTATTGGCATCACGCGAATACTTGATGCCCGTGCCTGCCAGCAAGGTATCCAAGGCCTGCGTCACGCTGTAATTGCCTTTCAGGCCCGCGCTTTGCTTGCCTTCGGCCACGCTGCCTGCGCCAACCAGATAGACCCCGCTTTCTTGCGAGAAGCGCATCAACACCCGGCTCAAGGGGCCTGCTGGTATGTCATAACGCTGTGTCTTGTCTGCCGTCGGGCTGCTTTGCGTGGTCGCCTGGGCAGGCGAGGTACTGGCAATAAACGCGCTACCGGCCATCAAGACATACAGGGCCAAGGCCAGTGGACGCAAAGGGGCGCAATGCGATCCTGCATCCTTGGACAGGGAAAGGGGATCGGGGCGACGATGCATAAGGAGACATCCTTCAAAAACACGGGTCAGTCACAATAAAAACGATGAACCTGAACGATGTTCTTGCGTTGATGTTCAGTACTGAGCAGCCACGGCGGGCTGCCTCCTGCTTCATTGGCCTCACGCCAATCAGGTCCTCTTACTGTCTAAAACCACCAAGTCTCCAAAACCCGGAACCTGCTTTTGCATCTTTTTTGAGGTTTTTTGGCCAAAATCCGGCAAGCCTTTGAATCTGATAGGTTTTTATTTTTATTATTTATGACCATCGTTGGTGAAATGCCCTGCTCAATCAATCCAGAGCTTGCACACTGGTCCACCAGGGCATGGGCTGATCGAGGCGAATCGGCAATGCTGAAGCCAGCATTTTCAGCACGCGGTCCGTGTCATGAATGGGGAAGCTGCCATAGACCTTCAGATCGGCCACTGCCTCATCTACACCGAGATAGCCTTTGCGGTAACGGCTCAATTCCTTGATCACGCTACGCAAGGCAATGTTGTCAGCCACCAGCACGCCTTGGGTCCAGGCTTCGCGCGCCTGATCGGCGTCCATGCTTTGCCGGATACGCTGCGCACTAAAGTGCACCTGCTTGCCCGCCTGTACCGTGGCGGTGTTTTGACCTTTTGCCGTAGACACCTGCACAGCCCCTTCGTAGACCGCCAGCTGCGTACAGTCCTTGTCCATACGCACATTGAATTGCGTGCCCAAGGCGCGCATATTGCCTTGCGGGGTTTGAACGGTGAAAGGTCGTTCCGTGTCGTCCTTGGCCGTCTGGATAAAAATCTCGCCCGAAATCAGAACAATATGGCGAGCCTGTGCGGTGAACTGCACATCAATTGCAGAGGCGGTGTTCAGCCACAGCCGGGAACCGTCTGCCAGCACAATCTGGTTCTGCTCTCCGGTTTGTGTAGAGTGGTCAGCCGCCAAAGCCAGAACACTGGAGGGCAGCCAGGACTGACGCCAGCCCAGCCAGCTTAGAACTCCCGTGCCTGCCAGTACGGCGACACTGGTCAGCACGCGACGGCGCTGATGCAAACGCTCGTTAGCCGTATGCAATTTCTCTACCACACGGCGCGAATCCGGCGTGGTGCGCACAGGCTCAAAACTGCGGCTGACTTCCTCCACATAACGCCAAGCGGTGCTGTGCATCTCGTCCTGTTTGAGCCAGTTCTGCCAGGCAGAGCGCTGCGCCGCACTGGCTTTGCCATCGCGCAGGCAGGCATACCATTCAGCGGCTTGCATCAAAACGGCGTGGGGAGGTGTAGCGGGAGAAGAAAAACTGGAGCCGTGCTTCATGAGGCTTAGTATTGAGGTTCCTGACGCAATTCGGCGACGGTCTGGCAAGCATGCAGGCTGATGCAGCCCAACATGGCTTGTGCCACGTACTTGCGCACCATGCGGCCGGAAATGCCCATTTCTGCACCGACCTCATCATCAGTCATCTCGCAAATGACGGCCAGGGTAAACGCCTTGGCCGCTTTGGGAGACAGGCTGCTGAGCATGACACTGATCTCTTCCAGCGCCTGCAAAATCATGGCCTGACGTTCTGCCGAAGGGTAAAAGTTCTCGGGTGTAGCAGCCAGAATATCCAGCCAGGCCTGCTCAATTTCCTGACGTCGCCACAGATTGATGCACAGGTTTTGTGCCGTCTTACGCAAGTAGGCGCGCGCCTCGCCAGGACTGGCAAATTGCCAGCGAGAACGGCTGCTTAACAAGCGTACAAACGTGTCCTGCGCCAAGTCAGCCGCCTGGTCCGCGCCACCCAAGCGGTGATGCAGCCAGCGCTGCAACCAACTATGGTGGTCGCAGTACAGTGACTCGACCGACTCGGCCGAATACATGCCTGACAAGGGAAGAACTGAAGATGACACGAGGGTACTCCGCACCGCTAGATAATGAGAATCGTTATCAATTATAGAGTGTGAGCTGCAAAATCCGCTAGCGGTGTGTGTTTGCAGCGACACATAAACTGGCTTTCAGGCAAGGCTCACCCTCTTTCGCAGGATTTATTTCCCTATAAAAACCACTCGAAAATTGCCAAACGGCGAAGAATGCAAAAAGAGCCGCATAAGCGGCTCTTTACGGTCGATGTAATCTGAAAAACTTATTCGACAGTCACACTCTTGGCCAAATTCCGTGGCTTATCCACGTCCGTGCCGCGCGAGCAAGCCGTGTGATACGCCAGCAATTGCAGGGTCACGGTGTGCAAGATGGGGGACAGCTTGCCGTAGTGCTCTGGCATACGGATCACATGCACACGCTCGCTGCTGCCGATGCGGGTATCGGCGTCAGCAAACACGTACAGCTCACCACCGCGTGCATGGACTTCTTCGATATTGGATTTCAGCTTTTCCAGCAGTTCATCACGTGGGGCGATAGTGACCACGGGCATGGCTTCGGTGACCAGGGCCAGAGGGCCGTGCTTCAGTTCACCAGCTGGGTAGCCTTCGGCGTGGATGTAGCTGATTTCTTTCAGCTTCAACGCGCCTTCCATGGCGATGGGGTAATGCATGCCACGGCCCAGGAACAAGGCGTTTTCCTTGCTGGCAAAACGGTCGGCCCACGCCATGATCTGTGGCTCCAGAGCCAACACAGCCGCGATAGCGGTAGGCAGGTGGCGCAGGGCTTTCAGGTAGTCGCCTTCCTGCTCCTGATTCAAGTGACCTTTGACTTGAGCCAGTGCGATGGTCAGCAGGAACAAGGCGGTTAACTGGGTGGTGAAGGCTTTGGTGGAAGCCACACCAATTTCCACGCCAGCGCGGGTGATGTAGGACAGCTTGCACTCACGCACCATGGCGCTGGTGGCCACGTTGCAGATGGTCAGGGTCTGTTCCATGCCCAGGCTGCGGGCATGTTTCAAGGCGGCCAGCGTGTCAGCCGTTTCGCCGGACTGGGAAATCGTCACCACCAAAGTGCGCGGGTTGGGCACGCTGTCGCGGTAGCGGTACTCGCTGGCGATTTCCACGTTGACGGGGATTTTGGCCAGAGACTCAATCCAGTAGCGAGCGGTCAGACCGGCGTAGTAGCTGGTGCCGCAAGCCAGAATCAGCACATTGTCGATGTCCTGGAAAACCTTGTAGGCCTGGTCGCCAAACAACTCGGGTGTGACGCTTTCAATGTCTTGCAAGGTATCGCCTACAGCGCGGGGCTGCTCGAAGATCTCCTTTTGCATGAAGTGGCGATATGGGCCCAATTCAGCGGCTGCGGTGTGCAGATGTACGGTGTGTACAGGGCGATCAACGGCACGACCGTCTTTGTCCATGATCCACACTTTATTGATCTGCAGATCGATCACATCCCCGTCTTCCAGGTAGATGATTTGATCGGTGGTGCCGGCCAATGCCAAGGCATCCGAAGCCAGGAAGTTTTCATTCTGGCCCACGCCCACAACCAGAGGCGAGCCATGGCGAGCACCCACTACACGGTGAGGTTCGTCCTGACAGAACACAGCAATGGCGTAAGCGCCAGTCAAGCGACGAATGACCTGTTGCACGGCCTCGAACAGGTCACCGTTGTACAGGTGGTCGATCAGGTGAGCGATCACTTCGGTATCAGTTTGACTCTCGAACACGTAGCCAATGCTTTGCAGCTCGGCGCGCAGTTCGTCGTGGTTTTCGATGATGCCGTTATGCACCAGCGCAATACGTGCTTTGCCCTTGCCGGAGAAATGCGGGTGAGCGTTATGAGTCGCAGGCGCGCCGTGCGTTGCCCAGCGAGTGTGAGCAATGCCGGTAAAGCCTTGCAGATGATCTGCCTTGACCTGTTCTTGCAGCTCGGCCACGCGCTGAGTACTGCGTGCCCGCAACAACTGGCCCTGCGCATGAACAGCAACGCCGCAAGAATCGTAGCCCCGGTATTCCAGACGCTTCAAACCTTCCAGCAGCACGGGGACAATATCGCGTTGCGCTACCGCGCCAACAATTCCACACATAGCCAACTCCTGTTCATGGCCCCTTTCGGTGGGCCAACTAATCAATTCAATCCGCTTATTCTGATCTGAATCATGAAAAATTTTATGTCTATTTTTTTTCTGAAATGAATTAAAATTTCATTTAATAATCAATATGAAAGAAAAGCTAAATTCATTTTATTTAACGGAATTTTATTTCATCATAGATAGATAAACATTGTCATGATTGAACTGGACGAGCTGGATTTACGCATTCTGGAGCAACTGCAAAATGATGCTTCCATCAGCAATCAAACGCTGGCTTTGCGCGTGCATGCCTCTCCCCCAACCTGCCTGCGGCGAGTACGTCGTTTAAGCGAACAAGGGGTAATTCGCAGGCAGGTTGCCTTGCTGGACCCGGAGCAACTGGGCCCCAGCTTGACGGCCATTGTGGAGATTACGCTGGACCGTCAGGGTGAAGAATACCTGCAGCAATTCGAGCGCCTGATGGCCCCCGAAGCAGCGGTGACGCAATGCTATCGCGTCTCGACCGGGGTGGATTTCATTGTGATCTTGCAAGTCAGCGACATGACGGCGTATCACAAGCTGGCTCACGCTTTATTCACCAGTCAGGCGAATATCCGCAATATACGAAGCTTCTTTTCGATTCATCAGGCCAAGTTCGAGACGCGGGTGCCTTTACCTGCACCAAAGATGTAAGCCGGGCTCAGTTCCGTACACGTTGCTGTACCAGTTGCTGATACAGACGCAAGTAACGCTGCGCCATGACAGCGGGGTCATGCTCCTGCTGCACCCAGCGATGCGCCAGCGCTGCCTGTTGCCGCGCTGCTGTCGGATTGCTCAAAGTGTCATCCAGAGCCTGTGCAATGGCTTGTGCATCCCCTACCGCGCATAACTTGCCACGGCCATTATCCAGCAGCTCACTCAAACCGCCCGCCATCGTGGCCGTAACGGGCACGCCGTACACGAACGCATCAAGAACGCTGGAGCCCAGGGCTTCATGACGGGAGCTCAGGACAAAGCCGTCCATCAAGCGATAAGCCTGTTCGGGGCGGGCTTCAAAACCAGCCAGCTTGTAGCAGTCTTCCAGCCCCAACTGCGCAATCAGTTCCTCTGCCGCCGAGGTCTCGGAGCCAGGCGCACCGAAATGCAGAAACACAAAGTCCTGACGACGCTGATACAAGGCATGAATCGCGCGTATCAAAGTCTGGGGGCCTTTCTCGGACGTCAGTGCCGCCATCGTCCCCAGAACGTGCAAGCCCTGCGGATTCCACCGCAGCCGCAAGTGGTTCACATAGGCTTCATCCTGCTCGACGTACTCAATGGCACTAGGAATCACATCTACGGAAAAACCCAGGCGACGCGGCTCTGCCGCTGCTGCCTGGCTGATCGCTACCAAACGATCCGCCTTGCGCCACTTCCAACGCGTGCGTCGTTCCTTGGAAGTCAAAGCACTGTCTGGCTGCTGTCCGCTACGTTGCTCGACGCGTTTGCGGTCAATCGGAAAAGCCGTTCGGCGCGTAAAGACCACCCGTTTGGGCAACCAGAAATGCAGCAAGGCCAGCCAGCTCATGCAGGACGCGGTTTGGGAATGGACGATATCAAAACCCCGGCCATGCACCAGTAAATAGCGCAGCGCGGCACCCACGGAGGCGCATTCCACCACACTCACGCCCTGCTCTTTAGCACGCTTGGCCAACTCTTCATCACGTCGGGCCAATAGACTGACCTGATGACCAGCCTGTTGCATCTGCTGGATGCTCAGCAGGGTTTGCCGCTCGCCACCGCGCCAGCCGCGCTCGAAGTTAAGCTGCAGAATGCGCATGACGACGATCCAGAATCAGCCCATCCGGGCACTGTGTGCCACAAGAGCAAGCAGCAATGCTTCCCTTGCGATGCAAAGGGAGGGATACCGAAGATGGGCTAACACACATCAAGATTTGCGAACCGGGCGCTTCCAGCCGGACACGCTGCGCTGTTCCGAACGCGACAAGGTCAGCTGATCATCCGGTGCATTGCGCACCAGGGTCGTACCCGCGCCAATCGTTGCGCCACGGCCTACCGTCACCGGAGCCACCAGCTGCGTATCCGAGCCGATGAAGGCATCGTCACCAATCACGGTGCGGAACTTGTTCACGCCATCGTAATTGCAGGTGATGGTGCCTGCGCCAATGTTCACACGCTGCCCCACATCGGCATCACCGATATAGGCCAGGTGATTGGCTTTGGAACCTTCACCCAGCTGGGTGTTCTTGATTTCCACAAAGTTGCCCACGTGGGTGTGATTGGCCAGAACAGCACCAGGGCGCAGACGGGCGTAAGGGCCGATACGGGCTTCTTCGCCAACCTGGGCTTGTTGCAGATGGCTGAAAGCTTCGATTTGCGTACCGGCACCAATCGTCACGTCACGCAGCACGCTATGCGGGCCGACACGCACGCCGTCTTGCAACACAACCTTGCCTTCAAACACGCAACCCACATCAATGAACACATCACGGCCACACTCCAGTGTGCCGCGCAGATCAAAGCGGGCCGGGTCGGCCAAGGTCACGCCTTTTTCCAACAGACGGCGAGCCTGTTCTGCTTGCCACAGACGCTCCAGCTCGGCCTGTTGAATGCGGCTGTTCACACCCAGGGTTTCCCAACCAGCAGCTGGCTGAGCAGCTTGCACGGGCACGACATCGGCAACCGCCAAGGCAATGATGTCGGTCAGGTAGTACTCGCCCTGAGCGTTGTCGTTGGTGATGCGGGTCAGCCAATCTTTCAGGCGCGCCGTCGGGGCTACCAGAATGCCGGTGTTCACTTCCTTCACGGCACGCTCGGCTTCGCTGGCATCCTTGTGCTCGACAATGCGCTGTACGGTGCCATCTGCACCGCGAATGATGCGGCCGTAGCCGGTAGAGTCTGCCAGTGTTTCGGTCAGCACGGCCACGCCTTGGCCACGCGCTTGCAGCAAGCGGCGCAAGGTGTCAGCCTGGACCAAAGGAACGTCGCCATACAGAACCAGCGTGGCGTCATCTTCCTGGTCGCCACCGACCAGTTCAGGCACGGCCTGTTGCACTGCATGGCCCGTACCATGCTGAGGTTGCTGCAAGGCAAAGGCCAGCTCGGCCTGTGCGAAGGTTTGCTGAACGCGCTCGGCGCCATGACCCACCACGACCACAACTTTTTCCGGCTCCAGTTCACGTGCGCTGTCGAGCACGTGGGCCAGCATGGATTTGCCGGCGATAGGATGCAGTACTTTGGGCAGGTCAGACTGCATACGCTTGCCCATGCCTGCTGCCAGAATCACGATATTAAGCATAAAAATTTACCTACAAGGTTGGTCGATCAGTTCTTTTTGGTACTGCTTTTGGTGCTGCGCGTGGCGGTTTTTTTAGCCGCCGTTTTGGTGGCCGCCTTGGCCGCAGTTTTAGTGGCGGCTTTCGCTGCCGTTTTTACCGGCTTGGCTGCTGCCGGAGCACTGGTCTTGGCCGACGTCTGGGCATTGGCAGCTGCCGGTTTGGAGGGTTTGGCCGACGAGCCTGCCGCTTTAGCCTTGCTCGCCTGCTGACGATAATTTTCCACCTGCTGCATTGATGCGGCTGTGGCGGTCGCCATGGCATCAAACTGCTGTTGCAGCATGTTCCACCACGCTTGTGCAGCGGGATTGCCTGCACCGGCGTCCTGCTGGGCACCGGGCTGTTTATCTTTTGGGGCGTCCTGCGTGGCAGCCGCTTCGGGCTGTGGTGCAGCTTGTTGAGGCTGTGTCGAAGCATGTTGAGATGCCGTTTGCGATGCCGCTTCCGGCTTGTTGGCCCCAGACTTGGAATCTGAGGCAGCCGCGCTATCCGCCGCTGCCGCCATGGGATTGAAAGCCATAAAGGCTTCAAAGGGATTTTTCCCGCCCGCAGCCTGCGTACCTTGCTGTGCCATGGTTTTGATGGCCGCCAAGGTGGAGCGCTGAATCTCCAGACCCTGGATAGTCGTGCTCAGCATGGACAGGTTCAGCTGCAACCAGCTTTCCACGGCACGCAAGTCACGAATACGACGATCCAGATCATCGGGGGACAAGCTGGGCATCATGCCCGAGCTCAAATCGCCCGCCCCGCCGCTGGCCATGTTTTTCCAGGCCTGCGCCATCATGTCCATGCTGCGCAGCAAGGGATTGTTGCCGCCGCCCAAGGCATTGAAATCAGGTATACCAAAAGGATTCGGGTTCATGCGTAGCTCCCATCGGGTTGATGCCTGCCCGGTGATTCCCAGGTTCAGGCCAACTGTTCCAGATGCTGCTTGATGCTGTCGATCAGCACCACTTGCGCTTCCAGGGTGAACAAATCTGCTTCTATCATTTGCCAGGCTTCATCCAGCGTCAATAAGCGAAACTCACTAACCTCGCCGTCCATATTGCAGGGCCGTACATCGTCGGCCAGCACGCAATCGCTAACCAGGGCGTTCTCCACCTGATAGCCTTCCGGCAGGCGACGGTGCATGCGCAAGGACACACGTAAGGGGGTGCAATTGTCCAGCACGGACTCGGCCAACCCCGCTTCTTCATAACTTTCGCGTATGAGAGAGGTATGCAGCGATTCACCACTGACCGCCAATCCACCGACCAGCGTGTCCCACATATTCGGGTCTGTTGACTTGGTGGGTGAACGACGTGCGGCCCAGATACGGCCGTCTGTGGACCAGCCATTCAAATGCACGGCTTGCGTCAAAAAGCCCAAGGGCCGTACCGCACCGCGTTCAATGCGCGACAGGCACTGCCCTTCTCCGACCACGTCCAGCAACTCGTCACGCCAGGCCCGAATGCAACCGCCTTCCTGCAAACGCAAGGCGACCTGATCCAGGACCTGAGCCAAGCTCAATTCCTGGCTGGGGCAATCGCTCAGACGCAAGACATCTTCTTCAATCGAGACCCCTGGCAAAGGCTCGATACAACGAGCGGCCTTGGGGGTGATCCATCCGGCAACGCGCCCATCAACAGTGACAGGGCGGCTGCCCGGTGGGGGCAATTGTTGCAGCTGACTGGTCAAGCTGGCCATGCGCTGACGCAGGGCCTGAGTAAGTGATCGGTTCTGGAACAAAGTCATAGTCGGCGATTGTAATTCAAGCCTTGCCCCATTACGGCTTTTGTAGCGTTTAGTCCAACCTTGTCTTCTAGGGACATACCCTGCCCTTGAAGGCTAAAACAAGTTCTATATAATTTCCGTGAACAGATAAGCTACTAAAAACTTCGAGCGGACCAGCACTTAGATGCGACAAGCCCGCCACTGCAACACAGCAGTTTCTTCCAGCGTTGGATTTTTCGGAGCGTTGACGCAGCCGAACCCCGGTTTGGCATGGCAACACCAAAAGAGGGACAACAATGAAGATGTGGAGAAGTTTATTTGCTCTGACCGCCTGTTCGACGGCAGGGCCAAGCCTGGCTCAGATCACCCACATGGAGGGTGGTCCCCGTGTCAATCAGCTCAATTTGCATAACGGGGTTACCCCCATCGCCCAGGACATTGCCTGGCTGCATTGGATGATGCTGATCATCTGTACCATCATCTTTATTGGCGTGTTCGGCGTGATGTTCTATTCCATCATCCGGCACCGCAAGTCCAAGGGCGCGATTGCCGCCCGCTTTCACGAACACCTGGGTGTGGAAGTGGCCTGGACCATCATCCCTTTCCTGATCGTGATCGGCATGGCACTGCCCGCCACCAAAACCGTGGTGGCTATGAAGGACACCAGCAGCGCCGACCTGACCGTCAAGGTCACTGGCTATCAGTGGAAATGGGGCTACGAGTATCTGGACGGTCCGGCCACGGGTGTGAAATACCTGTCCAACCTGTCCACCCCGCGCGCCCAGATTGAAGGCCGCGAACCCATTGGCCCGAACTATCTGATGGAAGTGGACAAGCCACTGGTCGTGCCGGTTAATAAAAAAGTGCGCGTCATGCTGACGGCCGAGGACGTCATCCACTCCTGGATGGTGCCCGAGTTTGGCGTCAAGCAAGATGCCATCCCTGGCTTTTTGCGCGATACCTGGTTCCGTGCGGACAAGGTCGGCACCTACCGCGGTCAATGCGCCGAGCTGTGTGGCAAGGACCACGCCTATATGCCCATCGTGGTGCAAGTGATGGCGCAAGAAGACTACGACAAGTGGGCCCAGGAGCAGAACGACTTGATGACTGCCCAGGCCGACGATCCCAATAAAGAGTGGACCAAGGACGAGTTGACCGAGCGCGGCAAACAGATCTTTGCGCAGAACTGCGTGGCTTGCCACCAGGCCAACGGCAAGGGCATGCCCGGCACCTTCCCCGCTCTGGATGGCGATACGAAATTTGTGCTCGCCCCCAAGAAAGGCCAGATCGACACGGTGTTGAATGGTCACCCTGGCACCGCAATGGCCGCCTTCCGCAATCAACTGACCGATGTACAGATTGCTGCGGTCATTACCTACACACGCAATGCCTGGGGCAACGCTGGCAAAGGGCCTGACCCTGTCGTGATGCCCGCCGACGTCAAGGAACAGCGCTAATTTTGCGCGCGCCGCCTATCACACTATCAATCTATCCCTGACTACGGCCAGGGGGAGTGCAGCAAGGAGTCAAGCATGAGTAGCGTCACCGTCGACCATGTAGCGAACCCGAGCGGACATGATGATCACCATCATGCCCATGCCACCCCTAGCGGCTGGCGTCGCTGGTTGTTCGCCACCAATCACAAAGATATCGGGACCATGTACCTGATCTTCTCCTTTGTGATGTTGCTGGAGGGCGGCGTGCTGGCCTTGCTGCTGCGTACCGAACTGTTCCAGCCGGGCCTGCAGTTTTTCCGGCCCGAGCTGTTCAACCAGTTCACCACCATGCACGGCCTGATCATGATTTTCGGCGCGATCATGCCGGCTTTTGTGGGCTTTGCCAACTGGATGATTCCGCTGCAAATTGGCGCATCGGACATGGCTTTTGCCCGCATGAACAACTTCAGCTTCTGGCTGCTGCCCGTAGGCGCGATTCTGTTTACCGCGTCCTTCTTTGTGCCGGGAGGCGCGCCTGCCGGTGGCTGGACCATGTACGCCCCGCTGTCCTTGCAAATGGGACCAGGCATGGACTTCACGATTTTCGCGGTCCACATTCTGGGCGCGTCCTCCATCATGGGGGCCATCAATATTGTGGTGACGGTATTGAACATGCGCGCGCCTGGCATGACGCTGATGAAAATGCCGCTGTTTTGCTGGACCTGGCTGATTACCGCTTATCTGCTGATTGCCGTGATGCCCGTGCTGGCCGCTGCCGTGACCATGCTGCTGACGGACCGTCACTTCGGTACACACTTCTTTAACGCCGCCGGTGGTGGTGACCCGGTTCTGTACCAACACATCTTCTGGTTCTTCGGTCACCCCGAGGTCTACATCATGATCTTGCCGGCCTTTGGCATTGTCTCTGCCATCGTGCCTGCCTTCTCGCGCAAAGCCCTGTTTGGCTATGCCTCCATGGTGTACGCCACCGCCGCCATCGCGATTCTGTCCTTCCTGGTGTGGGCCCACCACATGTTCTCCACCGGGATGCCGGTAACCGGGCAGCTGTATTTCATGTATGCCACCATGCTGATCTCCATTCCGACCGGGGTGAAAATCTTCAACTGGGTAGCCACCATGTGGCGCGGTTCGCTGTCCTTTGAAACGCCCATGCTGTTTTCCATCGGCTTTATCTTCGTGTTCACGATTGGCGGTTTTACCGGCCTGATCCTGGCCGTGGCCCCGATTGATATTGCGGTACACGACACCTATTACGTGGTGGCCCACTTCCACTATGTGCTGGTGGCCGGATCGCTCTTTGCCCTGTTTGGCGGTGCCTACTACTGGCTGCCCAAGTGGACCGGTCGCATGTACAACGAGCGTCTGGGCAAGATCCACTTCTGGTCCACCATGATCTCGTTCAACGTGACCTTCTTCCCCATGCACTTTCTGGGTCTGGCGGGCATGCCACGTCGTTATGTGGACTACGCTGGCCAGTTCACGGACTTCCACCAGATTGCCACCATTGGCGCCTTCTGGTTCGGCCTGTCGCAACTGCTGCTGATCTACATCGTGATCCAGGCCGCACGCGGCAAGGGCGAAGTGGCCAGCGCCAAACCCTGGGAAGGTGCCGAAGGTCTGGAGTGGACTGTTCCATCGCCCGCACCACACCACACCTTTGAAGTACCCCCTGTCGTCAAGTAACACTGGAGGAACGCCGTATGACCCCCGAACAACGCCGTCGCAACCGCCGTCTGGGATTGCTCCTGGCCGTGTTCGTCATTGCCGTCATGGCCTGGACCTTTCTAAAAGGCAGTCAATTTTTAGGACAGTGATATGGATGACGATTTTCGGGACCTCACACGGCGCAAGCTCAGTTTTTTCCAGACATTGAAAGCCATTGCCTGGGGTTTTTTTGGAGTCCGTCGTGGTCGTGACCATGAGCAGGACATTGCCAAGATCAATCCGGTCTATCTGATTATTGCCGCCTTGATCGCCACGGTTGTTTTCGTTGTGGGCCTGATTATGGTGGCCCGCTGGTTCATTGGTCAGGCCAGCTGAACCCTGGCCGGATACTGCGCCCCAGGGCACATGACCCGAAGGAGAACACTATGCATGTCGAGACTACGGCTCACCCGTCCAAGGCGCCGTATTACTACGTCCCCGGCTTATCGGGGCACCCGGTACGCGCCAGCCTTTCCCTGTGCCTGACGCTGTTGGGTGCGGCTACCTGGATCAATAACTGGCCGGGCGGTTTCTGGGTGTTCCTGGTCGGGATTCTCAGCTTCTTGCTGGTGCTGTTCTTCTGGTTCAGCGATGCCGTGCGCGAGTCTGAAACGGGTCTGAACAGCACGCGTGTCGATATCTCCTATCGCTGGAGCATGTCCTGGTTCATCTTTTCCGAAGTCATGTTTTTTGCGGCCTTTTTCGGGGCACTTTGGTATACCCGTGAAATTGCCACGCCGCTGTTAAGCGACCTGGATCACCGCGCCCTGCTCTGGCCCGACTTCACCGGCACCTGGCCGAATCAAGGCCCGGCGGGCACTGTTGCTCCTTTCCAGACCGTAGGCCCGCTGTGGCTACCTACGATCAATACGGCCTTGCTGCTGACCTCGGGCGTCACCCTGACCATTGCTCACCACGCGCTGCGAGCCAGCAAGCGTAGTAGCGCGATTTTCTGGCTGTTCATGACGGTTGCGCTGGGCTTTGCCTTCGTGGCCTGCCAGGCTTACGAATACATGCACGCCTACGCCGAGCTGAACCTGAAGTTCACTTCCGGTGCTTACGGGGCCTTGTTCTACATGTTGACGGGCTTTCACGGTTTTCACGTGATTATCGGTGCCACCATGCTGACGGTGATGCTGATACGGCTGATGCGCGGGCACTTTACCGCCGAGCACCACTTTGGTTTTGAAGGGGCTGCCTGGTACTGGCACTTTGTGGACGTGGTGTGGCTGGGCTTGTATCTGTACGTGTACTGGTTCTAGCGATTCATGCTCCAGGCCCGTGTCTTCGGGCCTGGATTTTTCCTTCAAGCCAAAGGCACGCCAGTGCTTTCAATCCAACCCAGATGATGGGCCAGCAACACAAACAGGAACAGGGCCACGGACAAGCCCACTCGCCAGGTCAGCGCATAGGCCATGCGATTGGAATTACCCCGGTCCCGCATCAAATACACCAGGGCCGAACCCAGCGAAACAATAATCCCCAGAAACACGATCAGGACTAGCACACGCATTACGTATCCCCCGCTTCAGGTTGAATTGATGTCCAGCAACAATCCTCGTTCTTCTTCGACTCGATCCCTGCTTGCCCTGGTTTGTCTGGGTTTGCTGATGCTGCTGTTCATTAGCCTGGGGCGCTGGCAACTGAGCCGCGCCCAGGAACGTCAAAGCCTGGCACAACAAATAGAACAAGGCCGCCAGCAAGCTCCCCTTCATATTGATTCCCAGGCCAGCCTGGATAAAGGTGCCTTGTGGCAGTCTGTCGCGGTGCACGGCTCCTGGCGCAGTGAGTTAACTGTACTCCTGGATAATCGCAATTTCAAAGGTAAGCCGGGCTACTGGATTGCCACCCCTTTTGTGCTGGATGAGGGCGATTTGGCGGGCTCCAGCCTGCTCGTACTACGTGGTTGGTTGGCTCGCGTACCGGGGCAAACCCCTAGTGTTCCGGCTGCACCATCCGGCCACCAAACCATTTCCGGCGAGTTGATGGAACGCGTGCCACGTCTATTTGAGCTGGGCAGCAGCCCCTTGCCTGCACACTTGCCCGACCCGTCTGGCACGCCCCCCGTCGTGCAGAACCTGGCCCTGGAAGATCTGCGCAGCCGAATTGATCTGCCTGTGCTGCCGCGCGTGCTGGCCCAGACGGCTCCCGCTTCGGAGCTGCAAACCAATTGGCCCGACCCGAATATCGACTTTGAAAAGAACCGTGGCTACGCACTGCAATGGTTCGGTTTTGCCCTGATTGCCCTGTGTGCCTGGATCGGTGTAGCGTGGAAATGGCTGCGACGCTCCAGGCTCAACTCTGCCCCTACAAGGAAAACCTGACGTGGACACGACTCAACCCCCTACCCGCCCGCGTTCCATGACTCCGCTGTATCTGCTGCTGGCGATCAGTCTGGCGCCGGTACTGTTTGCACTGGCTGCCTACTACATGCCATCACTGGGACTGCGGCCAGACGAGAGCAATGCCTACGGCCAGTTGATTCAGCCTCAACGCAGCGTGCCTGCACCTGCCGCACTTCCCCTTCGCAATCTGCAAGGCGAAGCTTTTGATCTGCAATCACTGCGAGGTCGCTGGGTACTGGTCAGCGCCGATGAAAGCGCCTGCCCCGAAAGCTGCGTGCGCAAGCTGTTCATTCTGCGCAACTCCCACGCCAGCCAAGGCAAGAACGTGGAACGCCTGGCACGCGTCTGGTTTGTGACTGACCAGGGCCAGCCTTCAGAGCAAGTTCTGGAGGCCTATCAAGGCACCCATATGCTGCGTGCGGACCCGCGTCAGCTGGTCGAATTCCTGGCCCCTGAAGCCGCTGGCAAGGCCCCTGAACAAGCTGTCAAAAATGGCATGTGGATCATCGACCCCAATGGCAATTTGATGATGCTGTTCCCCGACGATGCCGACCCGCTCAAGGTTCGCACCGATATACGCAAACTGCTGAACAATTCACGCATCGGATAAGTTTATGGCCGATATACGCCAACGCTACCGCAAGCTGGTTTACCTGACCTGGTTCCTGACCCTGGACCTGATCATGTTCGGCGCGTTTGTGCGTCTGACAGATTCGGGCCTGGGTTGCCCGGACTGGCCCGGTTGCTATGGCAAGCTCACGCCGCTGGGTGCGGGCGCACATATCGAACAAGCCTATCAAGCCATGCCCTATGGCCCGGTCAGCTGGGGCAAGGCCTGGATTGAAATGATCCACCGCTACGTGGGCGCGGCTTTGGGCATGCTGATCATTGCCATTGTCTGGATGGCATGGCGGCATCGCCATACGCTGGGGCATTCGGCCAGGCTGGCGGCTTTCACCTTACTGGCTGTGTGCGTGCAAGGGGCCTTTGGTGCCTGGACCGTCACTCACAAGCTGATGCCCATTATCGTCACCACCCACTTGCTGGGTGGCATGAGCGTACTGGCCTTGATGACCTGGCTGGCCGTGCGCGAAAACCCAGGACCGCCAGTCTCACCTGTAACCCGCCGTTGGCGACCCTGGCTGATCGGGGCCTTTATCCTGCTGACGATTCAGATTGGTCTGGGCGGCTGGGTCAGCACCAACTACGCGGCGCTGGCCTGCATGGACTTCCCGCAATGCCACGGTCAATGGATACCGGAGATGGATCTGCACGGCGGGTTCTCGCTGTTCCGCGCGTTGGGCGAGCTGCCTTCAGGTGAGATGATTTCCCAGGCTGCACTGACCGCCATCCATTGGGTCCATCGCAATATGGCCTTTCTGGTGTTTCTGGTTCTGGGTTCCGTTGCGTGGAAATTACGCGCCGATCCCATCTTGCGTCGCCCCGCGACTTTGGTGCTTTTGCTGCTGCTGGCCCAGCTCATCACGGGGTTAACCACGATCTTTTTCCAATGGCCTCTTTTGATTGCCGTCCTGCATAATGGGGGAGCTGCCGGTCTCGTTTTATGCTGCGTCACCCTGTTGGTACGGCTTTCCCGCAAGTCGACTGTCCCCCAAGGAATACAGTATGACAAACACCGCTACCCTGGCTCCCGCCTCGCTCCTGCGCCAGTATCTGGTACTGACTAAACCCAGAGTCACCCAGCTGGCTGTTTTCTGTGCCGTTATCGGCATGTTTCTGGCTGCTCCCGGCCTGCCCGATCCGGGCACCGTGGTCGCGGGTACGCTGGGCATATGGATGCTGGCGGCTGCCGCCTTTGCCATCAACTGCCTGATCGAAAGCCAGATTGATGCCCGCATGTTGCGCACCGCTCGACGCGGTACGGCACGCGGCACCATTACCCCGCCGCAAGTGCTGGCCATGTCCGGTTTGTTGGGCGGCATGGGCATGCTGGTGCTGTATTACTGGGTGAACCCGCTGACCATGTGGCTGACCTTGGCCACCTTCATTGGTTATGCGGTGATCTACACCGTGATTCTCAAGCCCCTGACCCCACAAAACATCGTGATCGGCGGTTTGTCCGGTGCCATGCCACCTGCTTTGGGCTGGGCCGCCATTGCCAACGCCGTACCGGCTGAGGCCTGGCTGCTGGTGCTGATCATCTTCATCTGGACGCCGCCGCACTTCTGGGCCCTGGCGCTCTACCGTCAACACGACTACCAGCGCTCCGGCCTGCCCATGCTACCCGTCACCCACGGCAAGACCTTTACGACGCTGCATGTGCTGCTCTACAGCTACATCCTGATGGCTTCCAGCCTGCTGCCCTTCATCATCCGCATGAGCGGGCCGTTGTACCTGGCTGCGGCGATCTTGCTGGGTGCACGCTTCATTCAATACGCCCACCAACTGCACCGCAACTACAGCGATGAGCTGTCTCGCAAGCTGTTCCGCTTTTCCATTATTTATCTGGCGGTCTTGTTTGGGGCATTGCTGCTGGATCACTGGGTGCGCTTGATCTGATCACGCCCAATAAAAAAGCGAGCCATGATCGGCTCGCTTTTTTTATGCCTGTCCCTCGGTGGGCTGCGCCTGTCGTACCCAGTCCGGGGGTAAAGGCGGGCCTACAAAACTTTCTGCCTCGCTCAAGGCATGAGCCAAACCAAACAGCGGTGGCAGTTCCTCATGTTGGCGTTGGCCGGACTCGAACTCCTGCCACACTTGATACGCGCGCTGGCGTTGGCGCACAACGGCTTCAATCTTTTCACTGAAGCTGGGATCTTTGCCACGCAAGGTATCGAAATCACGCTCAGTCAGCATCAGCAAGCGGCTATAGCCCAGGGAGCGCACTTCACCAACGTGGTCGCTATGTTCCACGACATTGACTTCACCAATCGTTTGCCCTGTCCCCAGTTCCACCAGGCTACCATCAGGCAAAGTCAGTTCCAGCGCCCCGGACGCCACAAAGAACATGACACGCATGCCACCATAACGCAGATGAATTTTCTGGTCTGGCAGCGCCAGACGTGGGCGTAAACGTCGCGCCAGCTCCTTCTTGGCTTGCTCGGAAATGCCATCGAACATGGGCACCTGGGCAATCAGTTCCATGGCGCTCATGGTCATGTCCAGAGTGGGACGCTCGTCCAGATAACGCCAGCGTTGTGTGATCTGCTTGACCAGATCAGCGTACATCTCGCTGGTAATCAGAGAGTGGGACAACATGGTGCGGTAGTGGGCACGTTCTTGCGAAGCGGCGACGCGCGCCAAATAGGACTCTTGCAGCCACTGCGCGAACACCGGGTATTGCAGTGTCAGCGAGTGCAAGGCATCTTCCAGTTGAGACAGACGCAACTTGTGAGCCTGCACAATCGTGCCCGTAGCCTGTTGTCCCAGTAAAGGAGCCAGCTCGGTTTCGGCAAAACGTATCAGACGCTGGGCCACCGAGCGCTTGGCGATCAGGTTCGAGAAACGCTTGTCCAGTTCCCGCACCAGCCAGCCTTGCAGGCCAAACAGATAGTGCAAGCGCAAAGCAGACCGGAAACCTCGGGAATAGCGCAAATCATTGGCAATGGCGGCCTCGAAACCGGCCAAGCCAGCCAGACGCACCGTATCATTCATGCGTTCGGCGCGGCTCAACAAGGACTCGGCGGTCTTCCAATCCACAATCTGCGATTTCAGCAGTTCGTAAAACAGCTCCACCTCGCGGGCCGACAGAATCGCCATCCCCATTTTTACTTTCTGTGCTTCGGTCAGGCTTTGGATCTGGCCGGATGCCACACCGGCCTGGCTGGCATCGAACACCGTACACAGGCGCTCGATGACCTGTGGCTTGATCTGCTCTTGCCGACCCAGTTCTTCGGTCTTGTCGCGCAGCTCTTCCAAGGCCAGACTCACCGCCTGATCGCGCAAGTGGCGCTCCAGCGGGGTCAGCTGATTCAGGCCTAAACGACGAATCAAGGGGCGTAAACTGATCCCGTTCACAAACAGGGTCAGCAACACAAAGCCCGTGGTGGCCACACCAATGAACTGGCGCACATCATGCGGAATGGCGTGCTGTTCCGTAACCGCCAGGGCCAGTGCCAGGGAAACAGCGCCACGCAGGCCGCCCCACAGAATCACCACCCGATAGGGGCGACTGACTCGGGTGCCAAAGCGGGTGCGCCCCAGCAAGGGCAGAACGGCAAACACCATAACGGCCCGTGCCAGCAAGGTCACCACAAACAGCAAGGCCACCAGGCCGATCTGCATCCAGGTGATTTCAGCCATCAGGCGTGGAATCAGCATGGCGGCAAACAGGAAGATCAGGGAGTTGGCCAGAAAACCCATCTGAGTCCAGGAACTGCTCAAAAGCTCGAAGGTCGCAGGCGACATGCGGGTGCGGCCTGTCGAGCCCACCACCAGGCCGGAAATGACCGTGGCGACCACACCGGATACGCCCAGATAGTGCTCGGACACAAAAAAGGCCAGGTACGCCAAGGCAATGGTCAGCGTGACTTCAGCAGCCGGCCAACCGCGCAAGAGCACAAACAGGCCGCTGGCCAGACGCCCCATCAAGAAACCCGCGACACCACCGCCCAGAAAACTGAACAGGAAGCTGCCCAACACCTTGCTGCCACTTAATTCCCCACCCCCCGTCAAGACTGCCAACAGCACGGAGTACAAGGCAATGGAAGCCGCATCGTTAAACAGAGCCTCGCCTTCCACCAAGGTAGACAAGCGTTTGGGTGCGCCCACTTCACGGAAAATGCCCACCACGGCCACAGGGTCTGTCGTGGCCACAATCGCGCCCAACATTAAACAGACCACCAGACCATAAGACGAAGCCGCGTTCAAGGCGTAGCCAACGGCAAAGGTACAGACCACTACAGCCACGATGGCCATCATCAAGATGGCGCCGATATCGTCGAGCAGGCGGCGCAAGTTCATGGCCAGCGAAGTCTCGAACAGCAGGATGGGCAGGAAAGCGTAGAGAAAGGTCTCGGAGGAGATGTCAAAGGCCTGCAAGGTATCCAGGAAGTCAGACACCATCTTGGGCGCCCAGGCATGCAGGTGTAGCAAAATGCCCAGCGCAAAGCCGATCAAGGCCAGAAGTACGGAGTACGGCAGTCGCAAGCGTCCAGCCAAAGGCGGCATAAAGGCAACCAGCCCCAGCAGGCCTGCCAACCCAAAAACAAACTGCCCAATCTGCATCGCGACATCCTTTGTCATCGGCATTGAGTCGATCGGCATGTACATACGCATTCAGGCATGGGCAGGCCAGATCGGCACGGAAAATCCCCCCGCTTTCCGCATGAATCAGAATAGCGCCTTTTTCCGGACACACAGCCGCCGAATTATCTTTTTCTCGCAAAATTTACGTTTTTTGGCCTATGGACCCGCATTCAGAAACACAAATGGACGGTGATACGGCGGCAAGCCAAAATCTGCGCCAGCGCAAGTTCACGTCTGACATAACTCGTTATACTTTCGCATCATGAATTTCCCGCGCACCTTCCTCGCTGCGACTCACTGGCCCCATCGTCTGGGCCTGTGCTTGTTATTGCTGGCTGTGGTGCTGCGCGGCATGGTCCCTGCGGGCTATATGCCCAAGCAGACAGATCAGGGGTATGCGCTGGCCTTCTGTCTGCCTTCAGGACAAAGCCTTCCCCCTGAAATGATTCAGCACTGGGCGGCCTTGTTAGGCGAGGACGCCACGTCCCATTCGGACGAGGCCACCACCAGCGCCACCTGTCCGTTCTGCGTCATGCTGCAAGCCGCATTGACGCCCGCGCCGATTGCTATCGTCACGCCTTTGAGCCTGGGCCAGTTCCGGCCCTTGCTGCTTCCCCCTCTTAGCCCCGCTCTGGCGCAGGCCTTTATTCGTGGCCCGCCAGTGGGGCAACGCGCCCCGCCCTCTCTTCTTCCTGTCTGATTCCCCGCGTTCGGCTCTGCCGCCACGCCTTTTCTCCTTTGTTGCTATCGCCCAAGCGGGTTTGCCGCTGGACGACGGCTGCTCTTCGGAATTTAGTCATGAAGAAATTAATAAACCCCGGCCTGATCAGCGCCGGTGTGCTGGCCTGCGTGCCCTCTATGGCCCTGGCCCAATCCACCGTTATTGAACAACTCAGCCCTATCGTAGTGACCGGAGTGGCTCCTGAGTCCCCCTTGCAGTTCAGCACCAACCCCAAACTGCCCCGCCTGCCCTTGCCTGCCAGCGACGGCACGGATTACTTGAAAACCATTCCTGGCTTTGCGGCCATTCGTAATGGCGGCAGCAACGGAGACCCGGTACTGCGCGGCATGTTTGGCTCGCGTCTGAATGTGCTGACCAATGGCAGCTCCATGCCCGGTGCCTGCCCGTCACGCATGGATGCGCCGACCTCCTACATTTCGCCCCAATCCTTTGATGAACTGACCATCATCAAGGGCCCTCAAAGCGTGCGCTGGGGCCCGGGTGCTTCTGCCGGGACGGTACGCTTCGAACGCAAAGCGCCCGGCTTTACCGAGAACGACGCCACGCTGGACGCCAGTATTCTGGGCGGTTCGGCTGGCCGTCACGCAGGCAATGTGGACTTTGCGGCTGGCAATGCCTCTTACTATGCCCGCCTGACTGCCAATCAAGATCGCGCTCAGGACTACAAGGACGGGGATGGTGAACGTGTGCCCTCGCGCTGGAAAAAGTGGAATACAGACGTCGCCATTGGCCTGACCCCGGATGCCGATACCTTGCTGGAGTTAAGCGCAGGTACGGGTGACGGCTATGCCCGCTACGCCGGTCGTGGCATGGATGGCACGAAATTCAAGCGTGAAACCTTGGGTCTGCGTTTCAAGAAGGATATGCACGAAGGCGTGCTGCGCAATGTAGAGGCCCAGCTCTACTACAACTACGCCGATCACGTGATGGACAACTACGGGCTGCGCACCTTCAAACCGGGAGGAGGCATGTCCATGCCTATGGCCTCCAATGTGGACCGCCTGACCTGGGGTGGCCGTCTAAGCATGGACTGGGCCTTGAGTGAGGACCTGACCTTGACCACGGGTGCTGATTTGATGCGCAGCCGCCATCGCAAACGCAGCGGTATGGGCATGCAGGACTACCGCGATCAGGACTGGGTGAAAGATGCCGAGTTTGACAATATTGGCCTGTTCACCGAAGCCCGTTGGGATCTGAACGACGCCAGCCGTTTGATTGGTGGCGCACGTCTGGATTGGGCCAGTGCCCGCGACCTGCGACCCAGCCTGGGCAGTGGCATGATGAGCAAGCCCAACCCCGGTGCGAACGAGCGCCGTAGAGAAACCCTGCCCAGTGCCTTCCTGCGTATCGAGCATGATCTGGATTCCCTGCCCTTGAGCCTGTACGCCGGTATTGGCCATGTCCAACGCATGCCGGACTACTGGGAACTGATTTCCCCGGCCAGCGGCCCGCAAGGTAGCGCCAGTGCCTTCCTGGGCATTCAGCCTGAAAAGACCACACAGCTGGATTTTGGTGCTCAGTACAAGGATGAAACGGTCTCGGCCTGGGCTTCCGCCTATATTGGCCAGATCCAGGATTACATCCTGTTCGACTACCTGCCCGGTGGCATGATGGGCATGAAAACCCAGGCCAGAAACGTCAAGGCCCGCATCATGGGCGGCGAATTGGGTACGGACTGGAAAGCGACGCCCAACTGGACCTTGGGCGGCAGCCTGGCCTATGCCTGGGGCCGTAACAGTACGGATGGCCGAGCACTGCCGCAAATGCCCCCGCTGGATCTGCGTTTGACAGCGGATTATGTGCAAGGCCCCTGGTCTGCCGGCGGTGTCTGGCGCATTGTGGCCAAGCAAAATCGCTACTCGCAGGGACAAGGGAATGTGGTGGGTTACGACTTCGGGCCTACGGGTGGTTTCAGTACCTTGTCGCTGTATGGCGGCTACAAGATCAACCGCAATCTGTCCCTGACAGCCGGTGTGGATAATGTGTTCGACAAAACTTACGGCGAGCACCTGAATCTGGCCGGGAACAGTGGTTTTGGTTTTGGCGCAGCAAGCCGCTTTAATGACCCTGGCCGCACCGTCTGGCTGCGTGCCGCTCTGACCTTCTAACCGTTTTTGCCTGCCGGGTCGGTCTGGCTCGGCCAGCAAAATAGCTGAAAAATCAGGGCAAAAAAAAAGGGACACCTAGCTGGTGTCCCGTAAACATCCGCTTCAAAAGGGAGGGGAAGAGGAGAAGCCGAAGCGGATGCGCAAATGCCGAATTGCATAGGTGGCAAAAATCAGCAAATGTATTGTTTAGTCCGCGAAGATCAGCTTAAGTTCTTCGGATTCCCCGAAAAGTTGTAACTCTTTAAAACGACTTAAGCCGCAGGCGCCAAGGCGACGCGCAGCTTCTTGAACGCCGCCACTTCGATCTGACGGATACGCTCTGCCGACACGCCGAATTCGGCGGCCAGATCGTGCAAGGTGGCACCGCCATCGTCCTGCAACCAGCGGGCGCGCACAATGCGCTGCGAACGCTCGTCCAGCGTGTCGATCGCTTCTTCCAGGCCGCTGCCTTCCAGCATGTCCTGGGCACGACGCTCCAGCACGCGTGTGGGTTCCTCGTGTCCTTCATCGGACAGGTAGGAGATAGGCGCGAAATTGTCATCGTCGTCGTTGGCCGGGGCTTCCAGGGCCATATCGTGACCGGACAGACGCACTTCCATCTCGCTGACGTCCTGAGGACGCACATCGAGTTCACGTGCAATCGCGTCTACCTGGGCCGTATCCAGCGTTTGTCCGTCCGGACGCATGCGGCGCAGATTGAAAAACAGTTTGCGTTGGGCCTTGGTAGTGGCCACTTTCACCATGCGCCAGTTGCGCACGACATATTCGTGGATCTCGGCCTTGATCCAGTGCACGGCAAAGGACACCAGACGTACACCGCGATCGGGGTCAAAGCGCTTGACGGCCTTCATCAGGCCCACGTTACCTTCCTGAATCAGGTCGGCATGCGGCAAGCCGTAACCCAGGTACTGGCGGGCAATGGAGACCACCAGACGCAGGTGCGACAAAATCAGTTCACGCGCAGCATCCAGGTCATCCTGGTCGCGCAGGCGCTGACCCAGCTCGGTTTCGCGTTCGGCGCTGAGCATGGGCAGGCGGTTAACAGCAGAAATATACGCTTCGATCGTCCCCAGTGCGCCTGGATTAGACACGGCGGCGACGAGTTCATTACCAGACGTCAGGGCCAAAGCGTTCGCTTGTTGTGTCATGGAAAATCCTTCAAAAGTCAGCCGGCGAGAGCACTAAACAAGGCTCTCAAACCGCAGAAAACGTATTTCAACAATCATTGAGTTTAGCACTCGATGGTCTGGAGTGCTAAAAATTTCGAGTACAGGAATAAGAGCGTCGCAGCAAGAAAAAGTTCACTACTGGAGGGAAAACTGCGGCAAATCGGTGGGCAGGACGCCACAAACAGGCCAAAAACCGTGGCTGCCTGAGAGTAACGCCTTCATGCCCACCTGAAAATAACAAAGTGCGACCTTGTTTATCCAGCGATCACAGTCGCTCGGCGTGGAAATTCAGATGGTCCTGAATGAAGGTCGAGATGAAGTAGTAGCCGTGGTCATAGCCGTCGTGACGGCGCAGGGTCAAAGGCTGTTTGGCCTGCTCGCATGCCTGCTCGAATACTTCCGGATACAGTTGTTCGGCCAGAAAGCCATCGCTCAAGCCTTGGTCCACCAGGATACCGGCGGGATACGGCGTACTGGTCTTGGCCATCAGGGCACTGGCGTCGTGTTGTTCCCAAGCCTGGCGATCCTGACCCAAATAGGCACCAAAGGCCTTTTCGCCCCAAGGGCAGCGGGTCGGCGCAGCAATAGGCGCAAAGGCCGACACGGAGCGGTACTTGCCAGGGTGGCGCAAAGCCAGCGTCAAGGCACCGTGCCCGCCCATGGAGTGACCAAAGATACCGACACGGCGGGCGTCGCCGGGCAGGATAGTCGTGACCAGATCAAACAGCTCCTGGGTCACATAGCTTTCCATGCGGTAATTCTTGCTCCAGCCGGGCTCAGTGGCATCCAGATAGAAACCGGCACCGGTTCCCAGATCCCAGCCATCGTCCTCCCCGTCCACACCAGCGCCACGCGGGCTGGTATCGGGAGTGACCAGCATGATGCCGTGCTCGGCAGCGTAGCGCTGGGCGCCGGCCTTGATCATGAAGGTTTCTTCCGTGCAGGTCAGCCCTGCCAGAAAAAACAGCACAGGCACACGGCCTTGCCCGATAGCCTCTGCCAGGCTGGCAGCCCCTTTCTGAGCGCTGGCCTGTAGTTGTGGCGGCATGTACACAGAAAACCGCATGGGCAGGCCGATTGTCTGCGAAGCGTGTTGGTAGTAGCGCTGCCAACCATTAAAACAGCGGTGTTCGTTGAGCAGTTCCAGTGTCTGAGTCATAGCCCCCTCTTGTTCTCAATAGCAAATCCGGCCCAAGATCAGTCAAGATTCCCGCAGGCTCTTCACTGGCTCTGGACCGGGATAAAGGACACAGGCTGATGCCTGCGCCCTCTTAGCAATGTCGATTAGTACATCACCACCGAACGGATGGATTTACCGGCATTCATCAGGTCAAAGCCTTCGTTGATGCGCTCCAGCGGCAAGGTGTGGGTGATCAGATCATCGATATTGATCTTGCCATCCATGTACCAGTCCACAATCGTAGGTACGTCGGTACGGCCACGAGCGCCACCAAAGGCAGAGCCCTTCCATTCGCGGCCTGTGACCAGCTGGAACGGACGGGTGGAGATTTCGGCACCGGCTTCGGCCACACCAATAATGATGGACTGGCCCCAACCGCGGTGGCAGCACTCCAGTGCCTGACGCATCACCTTGGTGTTGCCGATACATTCGAAGGAGTAATCCGCACCGCCGTCAGTCAGTTGAATAATGTGGTCGACCACGTTTTCAACCTCGTTAGGGTTCACGAAATCGGTCATGCCAAACTGGCGAGCCATGGCTTCGCGCTCGGGGTTGATGTCCACACCGATGATCTTGCCAGCACCAACCATCTTGGCGCCCTGGATCACGTTCAGGCCAATACCGCCCAAACCAAACACCACCACGTTAGCGCCCGCTTCCACCTTGGCGGTGAACAGCACAGCGCCCAAGCCTGTGGTCACGCCACAGCCGATGTAGCACACCTTGTCGAAAGGCGCGTCGCTACGAATCTTGGCCAAGGCAATTTCCGGCACCACGATATGGTTGGCGAAGGTCGATGTGCCCATGTAGTGGTGCACTGGCTTGCCGCCAATGGAGAAACGCGAGGTGCCATCGGGCATCAGGCCCTTGCCCTGAGTCGAACGGATCGCGGTACACAGGTTGGTCTTGCGCGACAGGCAGGATTTGCACTGGCGGCACTCGGGCGTGTACAGAGGGATCACGTGATCGCCGGGACGCAGGCTAGTCACGCCAGCACCTACATCCAGCACCACGCCTGCACCTTCATGGCCCAGAATCGCTGGGAACAAACCTTCTGGATCAGCACCCGACAAGGTGTAGTAATCGGTATGGCAAATGCCCGTCGCCTTGATTTCGACCAGCACTTCGCCCGCTTTGGGACCTGCCAGATCGACCTCTTCAATCGTTAGCGGAGCGCCCGCTTTCCAGGCAACAGCTGCACGTGTTTTCATGTGGTCCACCCTCCGGGTAAAAGTAATTATGGTTACGGCAAACTCGGTCCTTCGGGACCAAACTCTTAAAGTATAGAGAGTATTTTATAAGGCGCTGCCCGGCTGGCGGCACCTTGTATGGGTAAAGACCCGTACAAATTGCCTGGCAGGCATCAATACAAGGACGCTTTACCCGTCAGCAGCACGCCCAGGCGCAACATGCCATAAGCCAGATAATCGCCCAGTCGACTGAACAAACCCAGCCGCTGATACTGCTCCGGGTAGACGCGCGCTGCATTGTGCTCGATCTCGTACTCCAGCTTGGCCTGCAGGTCCTGGGTGAAAGGCACATCCTGAATCAGCACATTAGCCTCTCGCGCCAACAGCAGGCTGAACGGGTCCAGATTGGACGAGCCCACCATGGAATAATCGTCGATAACGGCGACTTTAGCGTGTAAATAGCTGGCCTTGTACTCGTACAGCTCGATGCCATGATCGAGCAACTTCCCGTACATGAATCTACAGGCCCGATATTGCAGGAAGTATTCGGCATGGCCTTGCAGCAACAAACGCACCCGCACGCCTCGTTCCGCCGTCTGTTCGATACGACGACGCAAGGTACGGCCCGGAAAGAAATAGGCATTGGCCAGCACCACCTGCTCCTGCGCTTTGCCGAGCAAGTGCAGATACGCCTGCTCAATCTGCTGCCGATGGCGCACATTGTCCCGCAGCAGCAAGCAGGCCCGTACTCCTTCAAAAACCTGCCCGGCCTGCTCCGCCTTCTTACGCGCCTGACGCCGCTTGCGCCATTCACGCCACAAGGTAAAACGCTGGGTGAAGCTGTCCCAATCCTTGCGTCTGCGCCAGGCCATGCGCAGCCATAGAGCCTGCTGAGCACGCACCATATCGTCGACAATGGGCCCTTCGCAGCGTACAGCAAAATCAAAGCGCGGCCTGCCCTGTCCATTGATCAGGGGCACTTCATCAAAGTCGTCCAGAATATTGATGCCACCCACAAAGCCAATGCGCTCATCGACCACCAGCATTTTCCGGTGCAGTCTGCGCAAACGTCGCAAGGACAAGCGCGGTTCGCGCCATCCTTGGGGTTTGGGGCGATAAATCCGGTAACGGGCACGCATGGCCTTCAACTGTTCGGCAATCTGCAAGGCATGCACATCACTGCCAAAGCCATCAATCACCACACGTACGCGTACACCCCGCTCACAGGCTCGTCGCAAGGCGTCCAGAACGCTGTGACCGCTGTCATCCAGGTTGAAGATATAGGTTTCCAGATGCAGACGCTTTTTCGCCTGATCGATAGCTTCGCAAATGGCCGGAAAGAACTCCTGGCCGTTTTGCAGCAAGGTAATTTGATTACCTTCGTGCCATAGTGGATCGCGCTTCAGACTCGGCATGCTTGCTAGGCCTATGCGTTAAGAAACCACTGAACGCCCCTTTACGGCAGCTCCAGCTCGGTCAGGATGGGAGCATGGTCGGACAACTGTTTCCAGGGGTCTCCCACCAGTACACGGGCATTACGCACTGCAAAACCACGCTGGTAGACGCGATCCAGACGTAGCCAGGGAAATGCCGCGGGGAAGGTACGAGGCGGTGGCGTCATGCGTGCGGCACCGTTCACGCCCAACTGAATGCCTTGATCCGGCACGACCAGCCCGCTTTTGCGCATGGTACGCAGCCATTTGATGGGCTGACGCAGTCGGAAACGGTTATCGGCCTGACCACGAGGCGAGAACGAAAATACCTCGTACAGATTCAACTGCTGCACAAAGATAGGTGCCAGGCGGTTATTCCAGTCGTTGAAGTCGCCTGCAATTAGCAAGGGCTCGTCTGCAGGGACAATGCGCTTGATGCGATCGAGCAAGGCCTGAACCTGACGAACTCGGCCGCTGTTGAACAATCCCAGGTGCACCACAATGCAATGCACTGGACGGCCATCGACATCAATGACGGCATGAAGCAAACCGCGCTGCTCCATACGATGGTCAGAAATGTCCTGGTTTTCGTACTGCAGAATGGGAAAGCGCGACAGCAAGGCGTTGCCGTGGTCCGTATGAGGGCGAACCACGTTGCAGCCGTAAGCCGTATTCATGCGCAAGGCAGCGGCCAGGGATTCGTGCTGGGCGTCCAGACTGCCTTGCAGCTGGTTACGCCCCTGCACTTCCTGCAAAAACAACAAGTCGGGAGACAGTCCGTAAAGTCCCAGGCGCAGATCCGCCAAAGACTCCCGTTTGCCCGAAGCCGAGCGGCCTTTGTGAATGTTGTAGCTAACTACCCGAATCACTGACACGCCGTCCCCCGTTCTGACTTACTTGTTTTCAACAGCCCGCAGACGAATGTGCAACTCGCGCAGCTGCTGCTCGTCCACAGCCGATGGGGCCTGGGTGAGCAGACACTGAGCACGCTGTGTCTTGGGGAAAGCAATCACGTCACGGATCGAATCGGCACCGGCCATCAGGGTGACCAGACGATCCAGACCCATAGCCAGACCACCGTGTGGAGGCGCGCCGTATTGCAGCGCATCCAGCAGGAAGCCGAACTTCAGTTGTGCTTCTTCAGGGCCGATCTTCAAGGCATTGAACACTTTGCTTTGAACGTCAGCACGGTGGATACGGACCGAACCGCCACCCACTTCCCAACCGTTCAGCACCATGTCGTAAGCCTTGGCAAAGGCCTTGCCGGGATCTGTTTCCAGCAGGTCCTCGTGGCCGTCTTTGGGGCTGGTGAAGGGGTGGTGAGCTGCAAAGTAGCGGTTTTCGCCCTCGTCGTATTCGAACATGGGGAAGTCCACCACCCACAGGGGTTTCCAACCTTCTTCAACCAGACCGTTCGCCTTACCGAATTCGCTGTGACCGATCTTGATACGCAGGGCACCAATCGCATCGTTCACGATCTTGGCCTTGTCAGCACCAAAGAAGATCAGGTCGCCGTTCTGGGCGCCCGTGCGCTCCATCACCTGTTTCAGAACCTCAACATTGATGTTCTTGACGATAGGCGACTGCAGACCTTCAGGGATCGAGGTCACATCGTTGACCTTGATGTAAGCCAGCCCCTTGGCACCGTAGATACCGACAAACTTGGTGTATGCGTCGATTTCGCTACGTGGCATGGCGCCACCACCAGGAATGCGCAGAGCAACCACGCGGCAGGAGGGGTCGTTGGCCGGTGCGGAGAAGACCTTGAAGTCCACTTCACGCATCAGGTCAGCCACATCCACGAACTCCAGCTTGACGCGCAGGTCAGGCTTGTCCGAACCGTAGCGCTGCATGGCCTCAGTCCAGCTCATGGTGGGGAACTTGGGCAGTTCCACGTTTTGCACAGTGCGGAAAATGTGCGTGACCATGCCTTCAAAAATATCGCGAATCTGCTCTTCGTTCAGGAAAGAGGTTTCGCAGTCGATCTGGGTAAATTCAGGCTGGCGGTCAGCACGCAAGTCTTCGTCGCGGAAGCACTTGGTGATCTGGTAGTAACGGTCAAAGCCCGACACCATCAGCATCTGCTTGAACAGCTGGGGCGACTGGGGCAATGCAAAGAATTCGCCTGCGTTCACACGCGAGGGAACCAGGTAGTCGCGAGCGCCTTCAGGGGTGCTCTTGGTCAACATGGGGGTTTCAATATCAATGAAACCCAGGTCGTCCAGGTAGCGACGGGATTGCATGGCCACTTTGTAGCGCAGCATCAGGTTGTTCTGCATCTGCGGACGGCGCAAATCCAGCACACGGTGCGTCAGACGCGTGGTTTCGGACAGATTGTCATCATCCAGCTGGAAGGCAGGCGTGACCGAAGCGTTCAGGATCTCGATTTCGTCGCAAACGATTTCGATCTCGCCCGAGCGCAGATCCGGGTTGACGGTGCCTTCAGGACGAGCCTGAACGCGGCCAGTAATGCGCAGGCAGTACTCATTACGGATACGTTCGGCCACTTCAAAGGCCTGCACGTTGTCAGGGTTGACGACAACCTGCGCCAGACCCTCACGGTCGCGCAGATCAATGAAAATCACACCCCCGTGGTCGCGGCGACGATGTACCCAGCCAAACAAATTGACCGTCTGGCCCAGGTATTCTTTGGAAACCTCGCCGGTATAACACGTACGCATCTAGGATGACTCCGAAATAGTAAAAACTGCAAATTGGAAAATTCAGGTTCCAGCCAAGGGGGGTGTCCCTTCGGGACCCTCCGGCTGGTCAGAAACAGGGGGCAAAGCGATCGGCTCAGTAGGGCTGACCACTCCCATGGATACGATGTATTTAAGCGCCGCATCCACTGTCATGTCGAGCTTGTGTACATCCGCCCGAGGCATCATCAGGAAAAAACCGGAAGTCGGGTTGGGCGTGGTGGGCACGTAGACGCTGACAAAGTCCTCTCCCAGTATCTGCGCCACTTGTCCGCCCGGCGTGCCGGTCAGAAAGGCAATGGTCCAGGAACCAGCCCTGGGATACTGCACCAGAACGGCCTCGCGAAACGCCTGACCATCGGGTGCCAACACCGTATCACTGACTTGTTTGACGGAATTATAAATGGAACGCACCAAAGGAATACGCCCAAGTAGCAATTCCCAACGATCCACGACTGCACGGCCCAGATAATTGGCCGCCAGCAAACCCGTGCCAAACAAGACGGCCAGCACCAGCACAATTCTAAAGCCGGGAATCCGCAGGCCGAACAAGGCCTGCGAAGACAGAAACTCCGGCACTACGCTCTCCAGCGTTTCGATCAGCAAAGTCATCACCCAAACGGTGATGACCAAGGGCACCCAGATGAGCAGGCCAGTGACGAAATAACGCTTGAAGGGGCGCATAAGAAGTGGTGTTAGCTGGACGATGAGGAACCAGATGTCGCCGCAGGCGCGGGTGTGGACGTAGCGCCACTGTCCGCGGGCTTGCTGCCACCCTGGTTACGAAAATCCGTTACATACCAGCCCGTACCCTTGAGCTGAAATCCGGCCGCCGTTACCTGTTTGGTAAAGGTAGGCTGGTTACATTCTGGACAAACCTCCAGAACGGGGTCCGACATTTTTTGCAGCACATCTTTTTCGTATTGGCACGAGCTGCATTTATACGCATAGATAGGCACGACTCATCCTAACAAAAAGCCGAAACAAACTTCGAGATACAAATAAGTAGGGTCGAAACCAGCCAATTTCAAGCCGGAGACCCGCTCAATCAGCAACCGCAAAGGGTTCCCAGGGGCGCTTCTGCCGTGATTTTAGCCCTTTTGGCGTTCAATCGCACTGAACTTCGCCCCGGCCAGACAGGCCGCCCCTGGCGGCCATCCGGTTCAGATCAAAAACAGGCAGGCTGCGACCAGGGTTGGCACCATGGCACTGAGCAGCAAACGCAGAGGCGAGATCGCACCATCCGGGAAGCTGCCTTTCAGAATGGAGAAGCCGGCGGGGTTGGGCGCGTTGGCAATCACGGTCAGACCACCGCCCGTAACCGCACCGGCCACCAGCATATAGCGCCAGATATCCGAGGTGCCTTCCACCAGAGAGCCCAGATAGGTCAGTGCCGCGTTATCCGTTACTGCCGTCAAGGCCGTCGCCCCCCAGAACAGCACGGTGGGCGACAAGCCGCCCAGCAGATCCTGCAGCCACCACTTCTGCAGACCGCCCAGGACCACCAGACCGGCCAGGAAGAAACCGACCATCAGGCCTTCACGCACCAGCAAGGGGTTCTGGTAATGCTTGTAGGAGTGGGCGTAGCCAATAAACAGCATCAGCAGGGCCATGAACACAATGGGGTGATGCGCGCCCAGCACAATCGCCACCAGGAAAGCCACGTGAATGGCCATGACGGTAATGGGCACTGAACGCTGTGCCTGTTTTGTTTCAGGCATGCCCTGCCCCATTTCCATCAAGGCTTTACGGCAAACCAGGGTGACCAGGGTGGCATTGATCAAGACGGCCATCACAGCACGCCAACCAAAATGCGTCGCCATAAAGGCGGTGTCCCAGCCAAAGGTGCTGGCCACCATCAAGACCGGGGGGGCTGCATAGGCAGTCAGCACGCCACCAATAGAGACGTTCACAAACAGCACGCCCACGGTCAAATATTTGAAACCGGCATGGCCTTGGTGACGGAAATAGGCTTTGTGCAACAGCAGCGCCGCCAACGTCATGGCAGCAGGCTCGGTAATCAGGGAACCGGCCAGAGGCACTACCGAAATAGTGATGAAGTAGGTGGAAATCTTGTCAGACACGGGCACGGCACGCGCCAGCACCGACACCGTCTTGTTCACCAATTCCAGAATCGGACGGCTGGCAGCAACCACCATGATCGCGAACACAAACATGGGTTCGGTGAAGTTGCGGGTTTCCAGATACTCGATAGCGGACTGCAAATCCACAAAAACGGCCATATAGGCCACCAGCACACAGGCCCAGACGCCAAACACGGCCTCGACCTCGGACAACATGTGCCACAGCCCCGCGTGGCTGCCGCCTTTATTGGCCAGGCGGGCGAACACCGGAACCGAGAAGGTGTGGACGATGGCAATGGCAAATAGCGCCGTTGCGACATACTCAAGAGGAGAGGCCATTCTTCAAACCTTTAAAACTTTACGTAAATTGCTTGAATGCAGATCAAGCCAGGCTGATCGTGCCAGCCAAAGCGGCCACCACCAGCAACACACCAACCCAGATGTTGGCACGGAAAAGGCGCAGGCCTCGTTCGGGATAGCGCACGTCAAACTGTCGCATCTGCCACAACAGATGAATGCCGATGACGGCCATCACCACGTAATACAAAATCCGCTCGTTCAGCAGAAAGCCGCCCACCAGCCAGCAGGCCATGGCGGCGATGTAAAAACCGCTAATCCAGGTTTTGCCTGCATCGCGGAAACGCAGAGCCGTGGAGTGCAGGCCCAGCTTGGTATCGTCAGCCATGTCGATATAGGCATAGATGGAGTCGTAGCCCACCTGCCACAAAATCGCGCCCACCCACATCAGGATGGCGCCAAAAGGCACCATGTTCTGCGTATCGGACCAGGCCATCAACATGCCCCAGTTAAAGCAGATACCCAGAACCACTTGCGGCCAGTAGGTAAAACGCTTGCACAGGGGATAAATCATCACGATCGGGAACAGGGCCAGTGCCAGCCAACGGCTGTACTCATTGATAGCCAGCAGCAGCAAGGCACACACGGCCATTTGCGCCAGCACGAAGATCACCGCCTGACGCATGGTGATCTGGCCACTGGTCAAGGGCCGGAAACGGGTACGTTCAACCTGATGGTCGAAATTACGGTCCGCCATATCGTTAAAGCAGCAGCCAATACCGCGCATCAACAAGGCGCCCAGAGAAAAGATCACCAAACGCCACAGGGTAGGAATACCGTCCGCTGCCTGCACCAGAGCGGCCAGAGCGGGCAAAAGGGTCAGCCAGGTGCCTACAGGCCGATCCAGCCGACACAAACGGGCATACGGCCCCCAGGACGCTGGCAAATAGCGGGCCACCCAGTCATTGTTGGGGCGCATATCGGACAGATCGGGACGCGGGGAAGATTCCGAAGCGGATGGAGATGTCATAGAGGTAAAACCTAAATCCAGGCCTCAAGCCATAGACTGAAAACAGGCATACCCTCTGGCAGAGGGTATGCGGTGGATTCCAGGAACCTGTTCATGCTCTGGGAGCAAGCAAAACGCAATGGCCGGCGCTGAAAACCACAGCGCTGGCCAGGCCAGCGCATGAAAAGACGCAGACCCATCAGTCTGCGTCCCTTGCCTGCCAAACGACGATCAGGCTTCCTTGATGAGTTTACCCAAGATGGCGATGCCTTCGCGAATTTTTTCCTCGGGCACGGTGGCAAAGCTCAGGCGCAGGGTGTTGCGCTTGACGTCCTTGCCGGCGTAGAAAGGTTCGCCCGGAACAAAGGCCACCAGGTTCTCAATGGCTTTTTGCAGCAGGACCGTCGCATCCACATGCTCGGGCAAGGTCACCCAAATGAACATGCCGCCTTCAGGACGGGTCCATTGAGCCGTCGTCGGGAAGTTCTTGTCCATGGCGTCCAGCATGATGGCGCACTGTTTCTGGTAAATATCGCGCACTTTGGGCAGGTGCTTTTCCAGGAAACCGTTATGGACGGCTTCGTAAACAGCCATCTGTGTCAGTGTGGAGGTATGCAAGTCCGTGGCCTGCTTGATCTGCACCAGTTTGTCGATGATCTTGGCGGGAGCCACGATGTAGCCCAGACGCAGGCCAGGAGCCAGCACTTTGGAGAAGGTACCCAGGCGTATCACGGTAGCACCGGCTTTGCGGCCCAAGGACAGCAGGCTGGGCAGACGCTCGCCGGCGTAACGCAGTTCGCCGTAGGGATCGTCCTCGACGATCGGGATATGCGCAGCCGCACATCGCTCTACCAGATCCTGACGACGCTCCAGAGGCAGGCGCAGGCCGGTAGGGTTCTGGAAGTTGGGCAGTGCGTACAGCAGACGGGCACCCATGGCTTCAGGAGCCGACACGTACTCGGGGATCATGCCCTGGCCATCGGTAGGAATAGCCACGAAAGAGGGATCGTACACAGACAAAGCCTGCAAAGCGCCCAGATAAGTGGGCGACTCCACCAGCACCTTGCTGCCTTCATCAATGAACAGCTTGCCCAGCATGTCCAGGGCTTGCTGCGAACCGTTCACCAGCAGGATTTCGTCGGCGTCCACAGGAGCACCTTCGGCGCTCATTTGCTCTGCCAGCCATTGGCGCAGGGGCAGATAGCCTTCCGTCGTGGTGTATTGCAGTGCCACACGGCCCTGCTCGCTCAGTACCTTGTTGAACGCGCTTTGCATTTCCTCGACAGGAAAGCCGACTGGAGTGGGCAGACCGCCCGCAAAGGAAATAATCTCGGGACGCGCAGTGACCTTGAGAATTTCACGAATTGCGGAGCCACTCAGTTTCTGGGCACGTTGGGAAAAGGTAAAAGACTGCGAGAGGGTATCCATGATTCGGGGAAGTCCTGAAGAAGAACGATTAAATACTTCATATGCAAACTTTCTAGCTTGCAATAAATAACGCAGGATGCCGAAAAAACCAGGCATCCTGCACCTTTGAATGAATTATGACTCGGGTTTATTAGCGTATACCTTGCCACCAAGCGGCTTGCAGCGCAAGTAGCTCAAGGGTTTGTGCTCGGGATTTACCCTGAAAAAACAGCCTGCCCTTCAAGACGATCGTCGCACTTTGTCTATACTCAGCTATTGTATATACAATTGAAAATCCGCCCGGAGCCATGCCACCATGAGCCAGCCCCACCCTGCCACTTTGCTTCGTCTGCTAAACATCAGCAGCCTGCCCGCGCAGCCCTGGAAAAACGGTGGCGGCACCACGCGCGAGGTGCTGTGCCATCCCGAACATGCCGACTATGAACACTTTGACTGGCGCATCAGCCTGGCCCAGGTCCAGACCTCTGGCGATTTTTCCCGCTTTCCCGGCATAGACCGACACATCATGTTGATCGAGGGCGACAACATGCAGCTGATTCACGACCAACACGTCCATGTGCTGCATCCATTCCAGCCCTACGCCTTCGCTGGCGAGGACAAGATGGCCTGTTTGTTACCACTCGGTCCGACACAGGACTTGAACCTGATGCTGCGCCGGGGCCGAGCCCAAGGCAGCTTGCACGCATGGCAAGGACGGAACGACTCCATGAAATTGGCCGCTGGTACGCATTTTCTGTACGCACCGCAAGGCGGCTATCAACTCCAGGCCGACACACACAGCTGGACCCTGGGCGCCGGACAAGCCTTGACAGGCAGCACACCCGCCCCCTTGTCCCTGCAACTGCAGGCCGACCCTGCTGATGCCCCGCTGGTCTACGCCTATATCGCTCCCACGGAATGAAATGATGAGCTACACACTTTGGACCGATTTACGCCTGGCCCCCACCGCCGACCCCGAGTACGTCATCGAAGATGCCTGCCTGGTTGTACAGGCGGACCGTATCGCCTGGATGGGCCCACGTCATGACCTGCCTGCGCAGTGGCAAGACGCCACTCAAGAACACAAGCTGGGAAACCGCTGGGTCACCCCCGGGCTGATCGACTGCCACACTCATCTGGTCTACGGCGACAACCGCGCCCAGGAATTTGCCTTGCGGCTGGCAGGGGCCTCCTATGAAGAAATCGCCCGTCAGGGTGGCGGCATTGTGTCCTCCGTCAAAGCGACGCGCTCCCTGAGCGAGGACCAACTGCTGGCCCAAGCCCTGCGCCGACTGGATGCCTTGCTGGACGAAGGCGTCACCGCGATTGAAATCAAATCCGGCTACGGTCTGAATCTGGAGAGCGAGCGCAAAATGCTGCGTGTCGCCCGCCGTCTGGGCGAGCTGCGCCCGGTCACGGTGCGCACCACCTTTTTAGGTGCCCATGCCCTGCCCCCTGAATTTGCCGGGCAAACCGATGCCTACCTGGATCTGGTCTGTGATCAAATGCTGCCCACTCTGGCACAAGAAGGACTGATCGACGCGGTTGACGTCTTTTGCGAGCGTATTGCCTTCGACCTGAAGCAGTCCGAACGCGTTCTGAAAGCGGCCCAAGCGCTGGGCTTGCCCGTCAAAATGCACGCCGAGCAGCTCTCCAATCTGGGCGGCACGGAAATGGCGACCCGCTACCAGGCCCTGTCCACCGACCATCTGGAATATCTGGATGAAGCAGGCGTCATTGCCATGAAAAAAGCCGGAACCGTGGCCGTGCTGCTGCCCGGAGCCTACTACTTTCTACGCGAAACCCAGTTACCCCCGATTGAACTGCTGCGCAAACACGGCGTACCGATGGCCCTGTCCACTGACAGCAACCCTGGCACCTCCCCCTGTGCATCCCTATTACTGATACTGAACATGGGCAGCACGCTTTTCAGACTGACTGTCCCCGAAGCCCTGGCAGGTGTCACCCGCCATGCTGCTCAGGCCTTGGGTGCCCCCGACATCAACGGTGAACTCAGCATCGGGGCCCGTGCCGACTTTGTCGCCTGGGACATAGACTCCCTGCCCGAGCTGGTCTACTGGCTGGGCCTGCCACGCTGCGCCCTGGTCGTATACCAAGGCACAATCAGCCGTGACCTGCGCAAGGAATGATCATGAGCATCCTACGAAAACATGAAGCGCTCTGGGCCCCTTGGGCCTATCTGGACGGCCAGTGGCAAGCGAATGTACTGCTGCGCTGGGACCAGGACGGCACACTGACAGACGTTCTGCCCGAAGCCAGTCAGCAGGCCATAGACGCGGCGGGTTCCGTCCACACAACGCAAGGTGCCGTACTGCCGGGCATGCCCAATCTGCATTCACATGCTTTTCAAAGTGCCATGGCCGGGCTGACTGAATTCCGGGGGCAAGGCCAGGACAGCTTCTGGAGCTGGCGCGACCTGATGTACCGCTTCGCTGCCCGCCTGGAGCCCGAGCACATGCAGGCCATTGCTCAATGGCTCTATATACAGATGCTGAAAGCAGGCTACACCAGCGTGTGCGAGTTCCATTATCTGCATCACCAGCGCGACGGTCAGAATTACACGCCCATAGGCCTGCTGGCCCAAGGCGTCATGGAAGCGGCCAGCGCCAGCGGTCTGGCCATTACCATGCTGCCCGTGCTGTACCAGTACAGTGATTTCGGCAGCAAGGCGCCGCGTCAGGATCAACAGCGCTTTCTGAATAGCCCTACACAGTTGCTGTACCTGCTGGAGTCCCTGCACAACAGCCATCCCTTGAATGCTGACCGGCGTTACGGTGTTGCGCCCCACTCCCTGCGCGCCGCCAACGTCGGCTCCATCAGTACCTTGATCGACGGCCTGCACAGCCTGCCGTCACGCCACCCGATTCACATCCACATTGCCGAGCAGGTAGCCGAAGTGCTGGCCTGCCGGGACATCAAAGGCAGCAGTCCGGTGGCCTATCTCTATGACAACTTCAATGTGGACGAACGCTGGTGCCTGGTCCACGCCACTCATATTGACGAGCAGGAGCGCAAGCAAATTGCCCGCAGCGGTGCCGTAGCAGGTTTGTGTCCAAGCACCGAGGCGAATCTGGGTGATGGCCTGTTCCCTGCCGCCGCCTTTCTGGCGGAGCAAGGACGTATGGGCCTAGGTTCAGACAGCCATATCTGCGTAGACTGGCGCGCCGAACTGCGCTTGCTGGAATATGGTCAACGATTGACCAGCCAGCAACGCAATGTGCTGACTTCGTCCCAACAACCTTTCGTCGCGGACTACTTGTTTGACACCTGCGCACGCGGTGGCGCACAGGCGTCCGGTCGAGCCAGCGGGCAACTAAGCCCCGGTCATCAGGCAGATTTAATGGTGATTGACCTGGAGCACCCCAGTCTGGCGGGGCTGGATAAGCAGCATTGGCTGTCGGCTCTGGTCTTTTCCGAACGCGCCCACGCCAATCCGATTCGTGATGTATTCGTCAGTGGTAAGGCCTGTGTGACAGACGGCCAGCATCCTCAGGAAGAGGCGGCATTTGCGGCTTATAAAAAAACATTGAGCAGTCTACTGAACAAGGCTTAGGTACAAAAAAATCAAATGATGGCCTGTAAGCCCTTGTCAGCAATGATATTCAGCAGCTTGAGCGCCGGGCCAGTGGGATGGGTTTCACCTTGCTCCCACTTGCGTATGGTCGATGCCGTAGTATGCAAATAAAGCGCAAATACCGGCTGGCTGAACTTCAAGCCTTCCCGCAGCCGCTTGATGTCGGCCGCATCGAACTCCCGAACTGGCGGTGGACAAATTGCGTCAAACTCGCGCATCGTCACCTTGCCGATCGCTCCTGCCTCCTGGAGCGCCTCCAGGTCGCCGCGTAGCGATTTGATGATCTTGCTCACAATGCACCTCCAATAACACGTCAGCCTGCAATGCATTCAACAAGGCTTCAGGGGCCAAGCCCAAGAACACCTTACCGACAAACTGCAGCGCTTTCTTCTCATCCTGCGTGATATTCCCCTTCTCGCTCTTGGAGAACCCATGCAGGAACACATAACGGCTACCTATTCTGGCCGAAAGCAAGCTGCGATAGCCGCCGCTTTTGCCACCACCAGGACGAGCTACCCGCTTCTTGTATAAGGCGCCCCCCAAGTCCACATCGATCAGACCGCTTTCCATCTCCTGAACTGCCTTGCACAAGGCAATATCGGGCAGCTTCTCCGCCGCCTGCCATCGCGTAAAGTCTTTGCGCTTGAAAACGCGCGTCATATCGATCCCCAAACTATACCCGTATCGGATACACTTATCAATCTCTCGCCGTGGAACAGCCGATTCGCCACCCGCTCGCCCCATCCCACGCGGGCTTATCCTCCTTATGAACATAGCGCATGCACATCGCCACAGCCATGTGACTTGTGAGCTTTATATCCATCTTGATTGGCACGCCTCAGTTGGCAATACAGGCCGTCGCTCGATAACAGATACCGTGCCTGCCTACGTAGGGGACGCAGCAGCCGTCGTGTTCACCGTGGACTTATGTCAGCAGGGCGTAGCCCAGAGAAATGCAATGCTGGGGTCGTCGTGAAGCAAAAAAATCCCCGGCTTGGTGATCCATGCCAGGGACAAGTTCGTGGAGACAAAAACAATCAGCAGTACTTCATGAAAACTAGAAAAGATCAGCCGCCGTCGCCGCCAGGCTCTCATCCAGCACCAAGGCTTTCAGGGCCTCGATATCGGGAGCCAAGTAACGGTCCTGATCGTAAAAAGGCACGGCCTGGCGAATCGCGTCTTGCACCTTTTTCAAGCGCTCGGAAGTCAGCAAGGGCGCATGGAAATCAATGCCTTGTGCCGCGCACAGCAATTCAATCGCCACAATCGCGGCCGTGTTCTGTGCCATGTCTTCCAGACGGCGCGCCGCAAAGGTTGCCATGCTGACGTGGTCTTCCTGATTAGCCGAAGTAGGCAGGCTATCCACACTGGCAGGATGTGCCAGCGACTTGTTTTCCGAAGCCAGAGCCGCCGCGGTCACATGGGCAATCATGAAGCCCGAATTCAAACCCGCAGAAGGCACCAGGAACGGTGGCAAGCCAGAGATGCTGGCATCAATCAACAAAGCGACGCGACGCTCTGCCAAGGCACCAATTTCAGCAATCGCCAGAGCCAAGCCATCGGCAGCAAACGCCACCGGCTCGGCGTGGAAGTTACCCCCGGAAATCACCTGATCCGGCTCGCCATTCTTGCCGGGAAACACCAGCGGGTTATCCGTAACAGCATTGGCTTCCGTCAGCAGGCTGCGTTCGTTCTGCGTGATCAGATCCTGAATCGCACCCATGACCTGGGGCTGACAGCGCAAGCTATAAGGATCCTGCACCTTGTTGTCATTGTCGCGATGCGACTGACGAATCTGGCTGCCAGCCAGCAGCTCCCGGTACAGGCGAGCCGCATATATTTGCCCCGGCTGTCCACGGACCTCATGGATGCGCGCATCAAAAGGCGCATCACTGCCTTTGGCGGCGTCCACGCTCAAGGCACCGGCCAGAATCGCATTGCGGAACAAGGTCTGGGTACGGAACAGGCCGTTCAGGGCCAGAGCCGTAGACACTTGCGTGCCATTGATCAGCGCCAAGCCTTCCTTGGCAGCCAGCACAATGGGAGTGATACCCGCCTTGGCCAACGCCTGCTGGGCTGGCATCCATTCGCCCTGCCACTTGGCCTGTCCTTCCCCGATCAGCGTCAAGGTCATGTGCGACAAGGGCGCCAGATCACCCGATGCGCCCACCGAACCCTTGGACGGGATGAAAGGCACCACGCCCGCATTCAGAATATCCAGCAAGGTCGTGACCACATGCGAACGTATGCCCGAAAAGCCCCGTGCCAAGCTGGCAATTTTCATGGCCATGATCAAGCGGGCCACTGCATCGGACACCGGCTCGCCCACCCCCACGGAGTGCGACAGAATCAGGTTCTTTTGCAGTTGCTCCAGATCGTGGTCGGGAATGCGTTGCTGAGCCAGCTTGCCAAAGCCGGTATTGATGCCATAAGCCGGATTACCTTCCCGGATGATCTTGGCCACAATGGCCGAGGACGCATCCATGGCCCCGATCGCCTCTGGTGGCAGAGTCAGAACAGTCGGTTCCTGCCAGATTTGGCGCAGCTGTGCCAAAGTCAGTGCGCCGGGAGAAAGCTCGATACTCTTGCTCATTTATCTGTCCTGTTTTTCTTACTTGATCATGGGCAATGTCAGCCCGAAATTCTTGGCCGTTTGAATCGCCAGCTCGTAGCCTGCATCCGCATGACGCATCACACCACTGGCGCAATCGTTAATCAAGACCCGCTCCAGACGGGCCGCAGCCTGCTCGCTACCGTCGGCCACAATCACCATGCCAGCATGCTGGCTGTAGCCCATGCCCACCCCGCCCCCGTGGTGC